>NZ_CP102931.1:5170000-5476500 GCF_024734665.1 Variovorax paradoxus | reverse complement strand
CCGAAGAGCTGCTGCTCGAGCTGGCCCGCGAATGCGGCCTCGAGGCGCACCGCGACGCCATGTTCGCCGGCGAGCACATCAACAACACCGAAGACCGCGCCGTGCTGCACACGCTGCTGCGCGCGCCGGCCGACGCGCCGACCGGTCCGAAGACGGCGCACGAGCTGCGCGAAGTGCACGCCACGCTCGACGCGATGCTGGCCTATGCCGAGAAGGTGCGCGCCGACCACACGATCACCGACGTGGTCAACATCGGCATCGGCGGCTCTGACCTCGGCCCCCAGATGGCGGTGCTGGCGCTGGCCGAGTTCGCCGCGCCGGGCAAGCGCTTTCACTTCGTCTCGAACGTCGACGGCCATGAGCTGGCGGGCGTGCTGCAGGGCCTCGCGCCCGAGCACACGCTGTTCCTCATTGCCTCGAAGACCTTCACCACGGCCGAGACGATGACCAATGCGCTTTCTGCCAAGCGCTGGTACGAGCAATCGGGCGGCACCGACATCGCAGGCCACTTCGCGGCGCTCACCACCAATGTGGAAGCGGCGAAGAAGTTCGGCATCGACACCACCTTCGGCTTCTGGGATTGGGTGGGCGGGCGCTATTCGCTGTGGTCGGCCATCGGCCTGCCGATTGCGCTGGCCATTGGCGCCGACGGCTTCCGCCGGCTGCTGGCGGGCGCGCACGCAATGGACGAGCACTTCCGTACCGCGCCGCTCGCGCAGAACCTGCCGGTGCGGCTGGGCCTGCTCGACGTCTGGTATCGCAACTTCCACAAGTTCACGAGCCGCAGCATCGCGCCGTACCACAGCGCGCTGAAGCGCGTGCCGGCCTACCTGCAGCAGCTGGAGATGGAAAGCAACGGCAAGCAGGTCGATGCCAGCGGCAAGCCCGTGGCCTTCGGCACTTCGCCTGTGCTGTGGGGCGAGCCCGGCACCAACGGGCAGCACGCCTACTTCCAGATGCTGCACCAGGGCACCGACGTGATCCCGCTCGAATTCGTGGCGGTGCGCGATGCCTCGCACGACCTCGAAGGCCATCACCCCAAGCTGCTGGCCAATGCGCTCGCGCAGGCACAGGCGCTGATGGTGGGCAAGCTCGACGAGGGCGGCCACAAGAACTTTCCGGGCAACCGGCCGAGCACCTTCTTCGTGTTCGAGAAGCTCACGCCTGAATCGCTGGGTGCCTTCCTCGCGATGTACGAGCACCGCGTGTTCACCAGCGGCGCGCTGTGGGGCATCAACAGCTTCGACCAGTGGGGCGTGGAGCTCGGCAAGGTGCTTGCAAAGGACATCGAACCGCGCCTCGCATCGGGCGATGTCATGGGGCTCGATGCATCGACCGCGGGCCTGCTGAAGCGGCTGGGCAGCTGAATTGGGCCGCTTGCAAGCCAATTCATAACCCATTTGTTTGCAGGCCGGCTATCGCTTCTAGCCGAGTTTGCCGTTGAAAGACGCATCTATATGATGGCCCGGGGAAATTTCCCTGGGACCAATCAAGAGGAGTCGATCAATGAATTTTCAAACAGCGGTCAAGACCTGTCTGAACAAGTACGTGGATTTCAGCGGGCGCGCCTCGCGCTCGGAGTTCTGGTGGTTCGTACTTGGACAGCTGGTCATTCTCATCGTGGCAAGCCTGATCCATCGGTTCGTGTACGGCATCGCGGCCCTGGCCCTGCTGCTGCCCGCGCTGGCCGTGGGAGCGCGCCGCCTGCATGACATCGGCAAGAGCGGCTGGTTCCTGTTGCTGGCGCTCATTCCGCTCGTCAACCTCGTGCTGATCTACTTCTACGTGCAGCCGACGCAGCCCGAGTCCAACAGCTACGGCGAACCGCCAACCGCCTGAGTTTTCAAAAAGAAGGGCCGCGCAAGCGGCCCTTTTTGTTTGGTCCTGCCGAGAGACTCACGCAGCGACTGCCTGAGCGGCCGTGCGCGCCGGCGCGCCGCTCGCCATGCGCACGCACAGGTCGAAGGCCTGCTGCAGCCCTTCGATCTTCGCGATGCCCTGGCCTGCGATGTCGAAGGCACTGCCGCTGGCCGACGTGGCCACCGGCACCGGCAGGCCCCCATGCAGCGTCACGCCCTGTTCGAAGCCCATGAGCTTCATCGCGATCTGGCCCTGGTCGTGGTACATCGACACCACTGCATCGACGTCGCCGCGCCGCGCGCCGATGAACACCGTGTCGGGCGAGAACGGGCCGCGCGCATCAAAGCCTTCGGCGCGCAGTTGCTCGACAGCGGGCGCGATGATCTCGATTTCTTCCATGCCGATGGAGCCCCCGTCGCCCGCATGCGGGTTGAGCCCCGTCACCGCGATGCGCGGATGCACCACGCCCGCGCGACGCAGCGCCGACGCGATGATCTTTACGGCGTCGCTCACACCTTGCACAGTGATGTGGCTCGCCACGTCCTTCAGCGGAATGTGCGAGGTCACGCGCGAGGTCCAGAGCGATCCTGTGAGGTTGAACTCGCAGACGAAGCCCGTCACCGCGAAGCGCTCCTGCATGTAGCGCAGCTCGTCTTCATGCACGAGGCCGCCCAGGCGCAGCGAATGCTTGTTGAGCGGCGCAAAGAGAATGCCTTCAGCCTGCCCGCGCCGCACCGCCAGCGTGGCCAGCTCCAGCGCCTCGAACGAGGCTCGGCCGGACTGTTCGTTCGATTCGCCCAGCACCGGCTCAAGGCCCTCCATCCAGTCGCGCGTGAGCAGGCTGGGGCGGCCGTCCTCGAAGCGCAGCGAATCGAGGTTCTCGACTTGCAGCGGGTTCAGCTTCACGCCCGCCGCGCGCTCGCCGGCGGCCAGCACGATCGGGTCGGCAATCAGCAGCACGCGCGCGGCGTCCAGGTTGCGCTGGCGCCCCAGCAGTTTCACGGCCATTTCGGGACCGACGCCGCTGGGGTCGCCCAGCAGAACGACGATGCGGGGTTTGGCGGAGATCACGCTCGAGGTCTTGGTGGTGGTGGACATGGTGTGCTCGGATGCAGGTTGAATGAAAAGGGAGCGGGCCGGCTCATTCGGCCTTGATGTTGGCGTCGCGCACGAGTTGGCCGTAGTGGTCGAACTCCTGCCTGTTCATCGCCGCAAAGGGTTCACCGGTAAGCGCGCCGGGCTCGCCGCCCAAGGCCCTGATGCGCGTCTGCACGTCGGCCAGCTTCAGCGTGCGCGTGAGCTCGGCGCTCAGCCGCTCGACCGCGGGGCGCGGCGTGCCGGCCGTGACGTAGAGGCCGTACCAGGTGGACACGTCGGCACCCTTGATGCCCTGCTCGGCCAGCGTGGGCACGTCGGGCAGCTCGGGCGAGCGCTGCGGTGCGCTCACGGCCAGCGCGCGGAACTTGCCGGCCTTGATCTGGCCCATGGCCGAGGAGGTGCTGTCGAACATCATGTCGACTTCGCCCGCGATGATGTCGATGTGCGCCTGCGAGCTGCCCTTGTAGGGCACGTGAATCGACTTCATGCCGGTGGCCAGGTTGAAGGCCTCGCCGCCCACGTGCTGCGTGCTGCCGATGCCCGACGAGGCGTACTTGAAGCCACCGGGCTTGGCCGCCATGGCCGTGACCAGGTCCTTCACCGACTTGTAGGGCGAGCTGGCCGACACCACCAGCACGTTGGGCATTACGGCCACCAGGCCCACGGGCTGCAGGTCTTTCAGCGGGTCGTACTTGAGCTTGAGGATGTGCGGCGCCACCGCCTGCGCCGTGTTGGTGGCCAGCAGCAGCGTGGCGCCGTCGGCTGGCGCGCGGGCCGTGAGTTCGCCGGCGATGGTGTTGGAGGCACCCGGCCGGTTCTCGACCACCACGGTTTGCTTGAGCGCGGGCGAGAACTTGTCGGCCAGCACGCGCGCCAGGATGTCGGTGCCGCCGCCGGGAGAGGCGCCGACCATGATGCGCATCGGCTTGTCGGGGTAGCTCGACTGCGCGCCAGCCGCTGACACGGCCAGCAGGGCGGCAGCGGCCAGCCCCGCCGCGCGGGCGAGAGAGGGAAATTTCATCGGGTGTCTCCTGCTTGTAATGAGCCCGAGCGTACGGAGCTTCTCCCTCGCGATCCAATCGTAAAAGCCTGAAGATTCATATACTTTTGCATATGACTTCCGGACTGACCGATGCCTCGCTGATGCTCCACGTGCGGCCGCGCCAGCTGCTGCTGCTGGCCCGGCTCGATGCCCATCGCCACCTCGGCCGGGCGGCCGAGGCCATGAACATCAGCCAGCCCGCCGCCACCAAGCTGCTGCAGCAACTGGAAGATTCACTCGGCGAAAAGCTCTTCGAGCGCTTGGCGCGCGGCATGGAGCCCACGCCCTACGGCGACATCCTCATCCGCTACGCGCGCCGCGTGCTCAGCGACTTCGGCACCGCCCGCGAGGAGATGCTGGCCCTGCGCTCGGGCCTGAGCGGTGCCCTGCGCGTGGGCAGTGTGCCGGGTGCTGTGCCCGAACTGCTGGCGCCGGCGCTGGTGGAGTACCGCCGCCGCCATCCGCAGGTGGCCGTGTCGGTGGTGGTCGAAACCAGCGACGTGATCCAGGCGCAGCTGGAGCAGGGCGACGTCGATCTCGTGCTGGGCCGCCTCACCGAGAGCCACGACGAGGCGAAGTACGCGAGCGTGCCGCTGCTCGGCGAGTCGATGGTGGTCGTGGTGCGCACCGCGCACCCGGTATTCGAGCGCGCCACCGTCACGCTGGCCGGCATGGCGAATTGGTCGTGGGTGCTGCAGCCGCCGGGCTCGCCGCAGCGTGGGCGCTTCGAGGCGGCGATGCGCGAGGCCGGCATCCAGGCCCGGCTCGACATCATCGAAACGGCATCGCCCATCGCCATCACCGCCTTGCTGGAGAACTCCGACATGGCCGCCGTGATGCCCGCCTCGCAGGCCAACCACTACGCCCGATTGGGCGTGCTGCGCACCGTGCCGGTGGAGCTGCCGGTGCGCGTGCCGCCGATCTGCCTGATCACGCGGGAAGACCGGGCGCTGTCGCCGGCGGCAGCGCAGTTCCGCCGCCAGCTGCTGGGCGGCGCCTGAGGCCTTAGGACTGCCGTTTTCCATGCTGTATTGCATCAACTAGGGAATTCACTAGCCAACTGGTGCATGAAAGTACCGGCAGTGGCAATCGAAGTACCAAAACCGCAAGCGCGTTTCTCCAGAATCCGGCCACGGCGACCCGACAGGCACAACAGGGCGTCGCTCACCTCTAGGAGACAACATGAAGCGTTTTCTGAAAGCGGGCCTCGTCCTCGCACTCATCGGCTCGGGCGTCGTGTCCCAGGCCGCCACCGAACTCGTGATCGCGACCGTGAACAACGGCCACATGATCGAGATGCAGAAGCTCACCCCCTTCTTCGAAAAAGCGTACCCCGACATCAAGCTCAAGTGGGTCACGCTGGAAGAAGGCACGCTGCGCCAGCGCGTGACCACCGACATCGCCACCAAGGGCGGCCAGTTCGACGTGATGACCATCGGCCTGTACGAAACGCCGATCTGGTCGAAGAAGGGTTGGCTCAAGCCCATTGCCACCGATGCCGCCTATGACATCGACGACCTGCTGCCCGCCATCCGCGACGGCCTGTCGACCGACGGCAAGCTCTACGCCGCGCCCTTCTACGGCGAGAGCTCGATGCTCATGTACCGCAAGGACCTGGCCGACAAGGTGGGCGTGAAGTTCTCCGACCAGCCGACCTGGGCGCAGGTGAAGGAGTTCGCCGACAAGGCCAACGACCCGAAGGCGGGCGTGTACGGCATGTGCCTGCGCGGCAAGCCGGGCTGGGGCGACAACATGGCCTTCCTGACCACGCTGGTCAACACCAACGGCGGCCAGTGGTTCGACATGCAGTGGAAGCCGCAGATCGACACCAAGGCCTGGAAGGACGCGATCACCTTCTACGTCGACATCATGAAGAAGGACGGCCCTCCGGGCGCATCGGCCAACAGCTTCAACGAGAACCTGGCGCTCTTCAACGAAGGCAAGTGCGCGGCCTGGGTCGACGCAACCATCGCGGCCTCGTTCATCAGCGATCCGAAGCAGTCGAAGGTGGCCGACAAGGTGGCCTTCGCGCAGGCACCGACCGCCTCCACGCCGAAGGGCGCCAACTGGCTGTGGTCTTGGAACCTCGCCATTCCGGCCAGCTCGACCAAGGACGACGCGGCGCAGAAGTTCATCAAGTGGGCCACCTCCAAGGAATACATCAACCTCGTGGCCAAGGAAACCGGCTGGGCCTCGGTGCCGACAGGCACGCGCAAGTCGACCTATGCGAACCCCGAGTTCCAGAAGGTCGCCAAGTTCGCTGCTGCAGAGAAGAAGGCGATCGACAGCGCGAACCTCACCGACAGCACCTTGCCGAAGTCGCCGTACGTCGGTGTGCAGTACGCGGCCATTCCGGAGTTCCAGGCCATCGGCGTGGCGGTGGGGCAGCAGATGAGCGCGGCGCTGTCGGGCAAGGTCACTGTGGACCAGGCGTTGAAGACTTCGCAGACCGCAGCCGAGCGTGAGATGAAGAAGGCCGGGTACTACAAGTAACCCGCTTCCTTCCCCTCTCCCCTCGGGGAGAGGGCCAGGGTGAGGGGGCAGCAGCGCGTGCGTCGCCGACGCCGCTTGCCCTCACCCCAACCCTCTCCCGCAAGCGGGAGAGGGGGCAACAGCCCCCGGAGAGGAACACAAAATGAAAAGACTCCTGCCCCGCGCCCTCATGGCGCCCGCGGTGCTCACGCTCTTCCTCTGGATGATCGTGCCGCTCGTGATGACGTTGTACTTCTCGTTCGTCAACTACAACCTCATGCAGCCCGGTGAACGCACCTTCGCGGGCATCGAGAACTTTCACTACTTCATCACCGACCCGGACTTCTGGCCGGCCACGTGGAACACGCTGCTGCTGATCGGCAGCGTGATCGTCATCACGGTGGTGTTCGGCGTGCTGCTCGCGCTGCTGGTGAACGAGCCCTTCCCGGGGCGCGGCATCGTGCGGGTGCTGCTGATCTCGCCGTTCTTCGTCATGCCCGCGGTCAATGCGCTGCTGTGGAAGCACATGATGATGAACCCCATCTACGGCGTGCTGGCCGACGTGTGGCGCGCCTTCGGCGCCCAGCCGGTCGACTGGCTCACCGACGTGCCGCTGCTGTCGGTGATCATCATGGTGGCCTGGCAGTGGCTGCCCTTTGCCTGCCTGATCTTCATCACCTCGCTGCAGTCGCTCGACCGCGAGCAGATGGAAGCCGCGCGCATGGACGGCGCAAGCTCGTTCCAGCGCTTCTTCTATCTCACCATTCCGCACCTCGCGCGCCCCATGGCGGTGGTGATCATGATCGAGATGATCTTCCTGCTCAGCGTGTTCGCCGAGATCGCCATCACCACCAACGGTGGCCCGGGCAACGAGAGCACGAACATGACCTACATGATCTTCAAGCAGTCGCTCATGAACTTCGATGTGGGCGTGGCTTCTGCGGGTGCGTTGTTCGCGGTGGTGCTGGCCAACATCGTGGCCGTGTTCCTCATCCGGATCATCGGCAAGAACCTCGATTGAGGAGCAACACGTCATGCAACAACAACAAGCCCCCAGCAACTTCCTGCCCCAGGCCATTCGCACCGTGGGCGCGTGGGCCGTCACGCTGCTGCTGTTCTTTCCGCTCGGCTGGCTGTTCCTCACGGCCTTCAAGACGGAGCTGCAGGCCATTCACGTGCCGCCGCTGTTCATCTTCGAGCCCACGCTCGGCAACTTCAGCGAAGTGCAGCGCCGCAGCGACTACCTGCTGTACGCGCGCAACTCGCTCATCACCAGCCTGGGCTCGACCATCCTCGGCCTGTTGATCGCGGCGCCTGCCGCGTACTCGATGGCCTTCTTTCGCACGAAGAAGACGCGCGACATCCTGATGTGGATGCTCTCCACCAAGATGATGCCGGCCGTGGGCGCGCTGGTGCCGATCTACGTGATCGCGCAGACCGCCGGCATGCTGGATTCGCTCACCGCGCTGACCATCGTGTTCACGCTGTCGAACCTGCCGATCATGGTGTGGATGCTCTACAGCGCCTACAAAGATATTCCGCCCGAGATCCTCGAGGCCGCGCGCATGGACGGCGCCAACCTCTGGACCGAGTTCCGCCACGTCGTGATGCCGCTGTCGGTGGGCGGGCTCGCATCGACCGGCCTGCTGTGCCTGGTGCTGAGCTGGAACGAGGCCTTCTGGGCGCTGAACCTCACCTCCGCCAAGGCCGGCACGCTGGCCACGCTGATCGCTTCGTACTCCAGCCCCGAGGGCCTGTTCTGGGCCAAGTTGTCGGCCGCCTCGCTAATGGCCATTGCGCCTATCGTCGTGTTCGGCTGGTTCAGCCAGAAGCAACTCGTCCAAGGCCTGACCTTCGGCGCCGTCAAGTAAAGAAAGGGAGACATCTCATGGCCTACCTCGAACTCAAGAACATCAAGAAGAGCTTTGGTGAAGTCAACATCATCAAGGGCGTCGACCTGCAGATCCAGAAGGGCGAGTTCATCGTCTTCGTCGGGCCTTCGGGCTGCGGCAAGTCGACGCTGCTGCGGCTGATTGCCGGGCTCGAGCCCATCACCAGCGGCAACCTGCTGCTCGACGGCAAGGACATCACCTGGGCGCCTTCGGGCAAGCGCGACCTTGCGATGGTGTTCCAGAGCTATGCGCTCTATCCGCACATGAGCGTGTACGACAACATGTCCTTTGCGCTGAAGCTCGCGGGCGTGTCGAAGAGCGAGATCAAGACCAAGGTCGATCATGCGGCGAAGACGCTCAACCTCACGCAGTACCTCGACCGCACGCCCAAGGACCTGTCGGGCGGCCAGCGCCAGCGCGTGGCCATCGGCCGCGCCATCGTGCGTGCGCCCAAGGTGTTCCTGTTCGACGAGCCGCTGTCGAACCTCGACGCGGCACTGCGCGGCAACACGCGGGTCGAAATCCACAAGCTGCACCGTGCGCTCGGCGCGACCACCATCTACGTGACGCACGACCAGGTCGAGGCCATGACGCTGGCCGACCGCGTGGTGGTGCTGAAAGACGGGCTCATCGAGCAGGTCGGCACGCCGCTGGAGCTGTACGACCACCCGGCCAACCAGTTCGTCGCGCAGTTCATCGGCATGCCGTCGATGAACATGGTGGCGGCGAATGCCATTCCCAGCTTCTCTGCCGCCACAGGCGGCAAGCTGCCCGCCGACGGCTTCCTGGGCGTACGCCCCGAGGGCCTGCGCGTGCATCCGAAGCAGGGCGCGCCGGTGAGCGACGTTCAGGGCCGCGTCGAGCTGATCGAGGCGCTGGGCGCCGACACGCTCATCCACGTCGACGTGGGCGGAGTGCCGCTCATCGCGCGCCAGAACGACCGCACGCCGCTGCAGGCCGGCGACGACGTGGCCGTGGAGCTCGACCCGTCGGTGCTGCATCTCTTCAACCGCGAAGGCCGTTCGGTCGCCGCGTGACCTTCATTTTTCTTCTACCGTCTTTTCAACGGACATTCCCGTGACCATCGCGCAAATCCCACCGGCTCTCACGGAGTTCACGGTGCTTCACCTCGGTCTTGGCTCATTCCACCGCGCCCACCAGGCGGTGTACCTGCAGAGGCTGATCGACGCGGGCGACACCCGCTGGTCGCTATCGGGCGCCAACATCCGGCCGGACATGGCCGATGTGGTTGCTGCACTGCAGGCGCAGGGCGGACGCTACACGCTCGAAACCGTGTCGCCGGCAGGCGAGTACCGCTACGAGGAGGTCGAAGCCATCCGCGAAGTGCTGCCCTGGGAGCGCTCGCTGGCCGGCGTGATCGCGCGCGGCGCGGCGCCGCCAACACGCATCGTGTCGTTCACCGTGACCGAGGCTGGCTACTACCTCGACGACAAGAGCAAGCTCGACCTGTCGTTCAGCGACCTGGCGGCCGATGTCGAACGCGCGCGTCGCGGCGAGGCCGGCGGCGACGGAGTGACCATCTACGGCGCCGTCTGCGCGATCCTGCGCGCGCGCAAGGCCGCGAAGGCGGGCCCGGTCACGCTGCTGAACTGCGACAACCTGCGCCACAACGGCGACCGCTTCCGCGCCGGGCTGCTGGAGTTCATCGAGCTGGCGGGCGACGCTGATTTGCTGGCATGGGTCAACGCGAACACGCGCTGCCCGAACGCGATGGTCGACCGCATCACGCCGCGCCCGCCGCCCGAACTGCGCGCACGCGTAAAGGCTGCCACGGGCCGCGACGATGCGGCAGCCGTTACCGGCGAGAGCTTCATCCAGTGGGTCATCGAAGACAACTTCGCAGCCGGACGCCCTGACTGGGGCCGCGTGGGCGTGGAGCTGGTCGAATCGGTGCAGCCTTACGAAGAGGCCAAGATCCGCATCCTCAATGCCACGCACAGCTGCATCGCCTGGGCGGGCACGCTGGTGGGGCTGAACTTCATCCACGAAGGCACGCACAACGCGGCCATCCGCAAGATGGCGTTCGACTACGTCACCGACGACGTCATTCCCTGCCTGAGCCCGAGCCCGATCGACCTCGCGGCGTACCGCGACGTGGTGCTCGACCGCTTCGGCAACCCCGCCATCCGCGACACCAACCAGCGAGTGGCGGCGGACGGCTTCTCGAAGATTCCGGGCTTCATCGCGCCGACGGTGCGTGAGCGGCTGGCGGCGGGCCAGCCCGTCGACAGCGTTGCGATGCTGCCGGCGCTGTTCCTCGCGTTCCTGCAGCGCTGGCACAAGGGTGCGCTGCCCTACGTCTATCAGGACCAGGGCATGGACGAGGCCGTGGCTCATGCGATCTGCGATGCGGCCGACCCGGTCGTTGCACTGTGCTCGGACGCGGGCCTGTGGGGAAACATCGCCGCCGACGCTCGGCTGATCGATGCCGTGCGGCAGGCCAGCGAACGCGTCGCGCGCTTCGTCGCCGCGGAAAGTCGACCATGACGAGCGGGCGCCTGCAGGACCGGCATGTGCTGCTGACCGGCGCGGGCGGCGGCATCGGCCTGGCCGTGGCGCAGGCCTGCATCGCCGAAGGCGCGCGCTGCACCGTGATCGATCGCGCCACCGCCGCGCCCGAAGCCGTGCGAGCGCTGCAGCAGGATCACCCCGACAAGCTCGCCTACATCGCAGCCGACGTCACCGACACCCAGGCCATCGCGCACATGCTGGCCGAGGCGCAGGTGGCCTTCGGGCCCATCCACACGCTGTTCAACAACGCGGCCGTGTTCGACCTGGCACCGCTGCTCGACAGCGACGAAGCCTCGTTCGACAAACTCTTCGCCGTCAACGTGAAGGGCATGTTCTTCGTGATGCAGGCCGTGCTGCGCCACATGGTCGAGGCGGGCACGCAAGGCGCGTCAGTCATCAACATGGCCTCGCAGGCGGGGCGCCGGGGCGAGGCGCTGGTGTCGCACTACTGCGCGACCAAGGCGGCCGTCATCAGCTACACGCAGAGCGCCGCGCTGGCCATGGCGCCGCACGGCATCCGTGTCAATGGCATTGCGCCCGGTGTGGTCGATACGCCGATGTGGGACCATGTCGACAGCCTGTTCGCCAAGGCCGAAGGGCTGCCGCCCGGAGAGAAGAAGCGGCAGGTGGGGTTGGCAGTGCCACTCGGGCGCATGGGCGTGCCGAGCGACATTGCAGGGGCGGCGGTATTTCTTGCCAGCGACGAGGCGCGCTACATCACGGCGCAGACTTTGAATGTCGATGGCGGTAACGTGATGAGCTGAGATGAGCGAAGACTTCCACCTGTACCTCGACAGCGCCGACCTGACAGAGCTGAAGGCCTGCCTGCCGCACCCCGTAGTGCACGGCGTGACAACGAACCCGACGTTGCTGCAACGCGCAGGCATCGGCCGCGCCGCAGTGCCAGGCCTGCTCAAGCGCTGCATCGAACTGGGCGCACGCCAGGTGCAGGCGCAGGTGTATTCGAGCGAAGTCGACGGCATGCTCGAAGACGCACAAGCGCTGCTCCCGCAGTTCGACAGCGGCCAACTGGTCATCAAGATTCCCGCCACACGCCAGGGCCTTGACGCCGGCGCGCGGCTCATCGCGCAGGGCGTACCAGTCACCTTCACAGCCGTGTACGCGCCAGAGCAGGCGCACTTCGCGGCGCAACTGGGCGCGACCTATGCGGCGCCGTACCTCGGGCGGCTCGATGACTCCGGCATCAACGGACTGGCGCTGATCGGGCAGATGCAGTCGCTGGTCGCGCGGCGGCCCTCATCGGGCACGCGCCTGCTGGTGGCCAGCATTCGTTCGCGCGAGGCGTATCTTTCATTGCTGGGGCTCGGCGTGGGAGCCATCACCATCCCGCCGCGCCTTTTTGCAGAACTGCTCGACCATCCCGCCACGCTGGCCGCCGAACGCGGCTTTCTGGCGGATGCGCGCGCCTTGCCGTGATCCAGAATCCAGACACCATGCGCATTGCACTCACGGGCGAAGCCCTCATCGATTTCACCGCCAGCGAGGCGGGCACCCTGGCTTTCCTCGGGCACGAGGGCGGCTCGCCGCTCAACACGGCCGTGGCCTGCGCGCGGCTCGGGCAGCCGACAGGTTTTCTCACGCAGCTGTCGACCGACCTGTTCGGCGAACGGCTGATGGGCTTCCTGCAACGCAACGGCGTGGACACCAGCTTCATCCTGCGCAGCAGCGCGCCTTCGACGCTGGCCTTTGTCGAGCGCACGCCGCAGACCAACCGCTACGCCTTCTACACACGCGGCAGCGCCGACGCCACCTGGGCGCCCGAGCCGCTGCCGCAGTTGCCGGCGGACTGCCGCTTTTTGCACTTCGGCTCGATCTCGCTGCTGCAGGACCCGGCCGCCACGCGCATTACCGACCTCGTCGCAGCGAACAGGGAGCGCTGCGTGATCGTGTTCGACCCCAACGTGCGGCCGAGCCTGATCCAGGACATGGAGGCCTACCGTGCGCGCGTCACGGGCTGGTTCGCAATGGCCGACCTGGTCAAGCTCAGCGACGAAGACGCGGCGCTGCTCGCGCCCGGCCAGCCGGTCGATGCGCTGGCCGCAGAGTGCCTGAAGGCCGGCGCGCGTGCCGTGATCGTCACGCGCGGCGGCGACGGCGCAACGCTCTGGCGCACGGGGCATGAACCCCTGACCGTGGCCGCGCCGCGCGTCACGGTGGTCGACACCATCGGCGCGGGAGACACCTTCACGGCCGGGTTGTCCGTGTCGCTGCTCGCGCATGGCGTGGAGCGGCCGGCGCAGCTCGGCGAGCTGAGCGACGACGCATGGCGCGAAGTGATGAGCTTCGCTGCCACCGCCGCCGCCCTCAACTGCACCCGCGAGGGTGCTGATCCACCGACGCTGGAGGCGGTTCACGCCGCGCTGGCGAAGGCACAAAATACCGCTGTTGCTGCTGCTTCCCGGCCCTGAGCCGTGCTGCCATCATGACGACGTCCACCCGAAAGCGTTCGATTCCCCGTCAGCGCCAGCCCGAGCTGGAGCGCGACTTCACGCGTTCCCCCTCGCTGGGTTACGAGACCCCCGAAGAAACCGGCCTGGTGCGCTGCCTCGCGCACGGCTTTCCGAGCCCGCTGGTGCGATGGCACTTCCATGAAGACTACGAGCTGCACCTGATCACCGAGACATCGGGCAAGGCCTTCATCGGCGACTGGATCGGGCCGTTCCAGCCCGGGCACCTGGTGCTGTGCGGGCCGCGGCTGCCGCACAACTGGATCTCGCTCGACGTGCCCGAAGGCGGCGCCGCGGGACGCGACCGGGTGATCCAGTTCCGACACGAGCCCATCGAGCACGCGGCATCCCAGATTCCCGAGCTGCGCGAGGTAATGCTCCTGCTGGAGCGGGCGCGCCACGGCATCGAGTTCTTCGGTATGTCGGAGAACGCGCAGGCGCACTGGGACAGCATCAAGGCCGCGCGCGGCGTGCGGCGCCTGAGCCTGTTTCTCGATTTCATGGCCGACCTGGCGCAATGCACCGACTACCGGTTGCTGTCGAGCGTGCAGATGCAGGGCGCACAGGGCGCCGACGGCGATGCGCAGGTCGACCAGATCAACGGCATCGTCAACCGCATCACCAACAACATGGCCGACCCGATCTCGATGTCGGACGTGGCGGCCGAGCTGGGCATGAGCGAGAGCCGCTTCAGCCGCTTCTTCCGCCGCTCCACCGGCAACAGCTTTACCGATTTCGTCAACCGCGTGCGCATCAACAGCGCCTGCCACCTGCTGATGCAGACCGACCACTACGTGACCGACATCTGCTACCAGGTGGGCTTCAACAACGTGGCGAACTTCAACCGGCGCTTCCTTGAGATCAAGGGCATGACGCCGAGCGAATTCCGCCGGCAGGCTGACACGCGCTTCGGCAGCGGCGTCTCTTCTTAAGTAAGCAGCAGAAAACCAGGGGGTTCATCTTGTATCTGGGACTCGACCTCGGCACGTCCGAGCTCAAGGCGCTTTTGCTCGCCGACGATCACCGCATCGCGGGCGTGGCCCGCGCGCCGCTCACGGTCGAACGGCCGCAACCGCTGTGGTCGGAGCAGGCACCGCAGCAGTGGTGGCATGCGCTCGAAGAGGTAATGCGCGCCCTCGGCAAGTCGCATCCCGAGGAGCTTGCGGCGGTGCGCGCGATCGGCCTGTCGGGCCAGATGCATGGCGCCACGCTGCTCGACGAAGCGGGCGAGGTGCTGCGCCCGGCGATTCTCTGGAACGACGGGCGCAGTGGCGCGCAGTGCGAAGCGCTTGCGCGCGCCGTGCCGCGGCTCGGCGAGATCGCGGGCAACCTGGCGATGCCGGGCTTCACCGCGCCCAAGCTGTTGTGGGTGCGCGAGCACGAGCCCGAAGTTTTCAGCCGCGTTGCGCGCGTGCTGTTGCCGAAGGACTGGCTGCGCTTCATGCTCAGCGGAGAGGCGGTCAGCGAGATGTCGGATGCGGCGGGCACGCTGTGGCTCGACGTGGGTGCGCGCGACTGGTCCGACGAACTGCTCGCTGCCACGGGGCTCACGCGTGCGCACATGCCGCGCCTGGTCGAAGGCAGTGAGGTGTCGGCGCAGCTCAAGCCTCAGCTTGCGGCGCGCTGGGGTGTAGGTGGCGGTGGTGCGGTGCTGATTGCCGGCGGTGCTGGCGACAACGCGGCCAGCGCGGTCGGCATGGGGCTGGTCGAGCCGGGGCAGGGTTTTGTGTCGCTGGGCACGTCGGGTGTGGTGTTCGTGTCTACCGACCGTTTTTTGCCGAACCCCGCGCAGGCGATGCACGCCTTCTGCCATGCGCTGCCGAAGCGCTGGCACCAGATGTCGGTGATGCTCTCGGCCGCGAGCGCGGTGAGCTGGGCCGCAAAGACCTTCCGGTTCACCGACGAGGCCGCGCTGCTCGAAGCGGCGGCGTCGGTGCCACTGGCGCAGCGCGAGCGCTGCCCGCTGTTCCTGCCGTACCTCTCAGGCGAGCGTTCGCCGCACAACAACCCCAATGCACAGGGCGTGCTGTTCGGGCTGACGCATGCACACGGTCCGGCGGAAATCGCATACGCCGTGGTCGAGGGCGTGAGCTTCGGGCTGCGCGATGGCTTCGACACCCTGCGGCTGCCGGTCGACATGCCGCTACGCGAAGTGGCGCTGGTGGGCGGTGGTGCGCGCAGCGTGTGGTGGGGCCAGTTGCTGGCTGACATCTTCCAGGTGCCGCTCACGCTCTATGCGGGGAGCGAGACGGGCGGGGCGCTGGGCGCGGCGCGACTGGCGTGGCTGGCCGATGGAGGCGCGGTGGCTGAGGTGTGCAAGCTGCCGCCGGTGCAGCAGCAGTTGATTCCGTCGACCGAAGGAGCCGCTGTGCATAGCGCGCGCCACACACGCTTTCAGGCGCTCTACACGGTGCTGCGAGACCAGTTTCAGTAACTGCAGTAGCTGCTGCAACAGGCAATAAAAAAGGGCCGCTTTCGCGGCCCTTCTTCTTTTGGTGAGCAGTGCTCAGCCGGGCATTACATGCCCATGCCGCCCATTCCGCCCATGCCGCCCATGTCGGGCATGCCGCCGCCGGCGCCAGACTCGTCCTTGGGCGCGTCAGCGACCATGGCTTCGGTCGTCAGCAGCAGCGAGGACACCGAAGCGGCGTTCTGCAGTGCAGTGCGCGTGACCTTCGTCGGGTCCAGGATGCCCAGCTCGAGCATGTCGCCGTACGTGTCGTTCGCAGCGTTGAAGCCGTAGTTGCCCTTGCCGGCCAACACAGCGTTCACCACCACCGAGGCTTCGCCGCCGGCGTTGTTCACGATTTCGCGCAGGGGAGCTTCGATGGCCTTGAGCACCAGCTTGATGCCGGCTTCCTGGTCAGCGTTGTCGCCCTTGACCGACTCGCCCACGGCTTGCTTGGCACGCAGCAGAGCCACGCCGCCGCCAGCCACGACGCCTTCTTCCACTGCAGCGCGGGTAGCGTGCAGGGCGTCTTCGACGCGAGCCTTCTTTTCCTTCATTTCGACTTCGGTGGCAGCGCCAACCTTGATCACTGCAACGCCGCCGGCCAGCTTGGCCACGCGCTCTTGCAGCTTTTCACGGTCGTAGTCGCTCGTGGCTTCTTCGATCTGCACGCGCACTTGCTTCACGCGGGCTTCGATGTCGCCAGCGGCACCGGCGCCGTCGATGATGATCGTGTTTTCCTTGCCCACTTCGATGCGCTTGGCTTGACCCAGGTCGGCCAGCGTCACCTTTTCGAGCGTCAGGCCCACTTCTTCAGCGATGACCTTGCCGCCCGTCAGGATGGCGATGTCTTCCAGCATGGCCTTGCGGCGGTCGCCGAAGCCAGGAGCCTTGACAGCCACGACCTTCAGGATGCCGCGGATCGTGTTCACGACCAGCGTAGCCAGGGCTTCGCCTTCGACTTCTTCGGCAATGATCAGCAGCGGACGGCCAGCCTTGGCGACTTGTTCCAGCGTGGGGAGCAGGTCGCGGATGTTGCTGATCTTCTTGTCGAACAGCAGCACGAAGGGGTTGTCGAGCAGCGCCGATTGCTTCTCGGGGTTGTTGATGAAGTAGGGCGACAGGTAGCCGCGGTCGAACTGCATGCCTTCGACGACGTCGAGTTCGCTGTCCAGCGACTTGCCGTCTTCCACGGTGATCACGCCTTCCTTGCCGACCTTGTCCATCGCGTCAGCGATGAGCTTGCCGATGGTTTCGTCGCTGTTGGCCGAGATCGAGCCGACTTGAGCGATTTCCTTCGACGTGGTGGTGGGCTTGGAAGCCTTCTTCAGCTCGGCGACCAGGGCCGTCACGGCCTTGTCGATGCCGCGCTTCAGGTCCATCGGGTTCATGCCGGCAGCCACCAGCTTGAAACCTTCGCGAACGATGGCTTGTGCCAGCACGGTCGCGGTGGTGGTGCCGTCACCGGCGTTGTCCGAAGTCTTGGAAGCCACTTCCTTCACGAGCTGGGCGCCCATGTTCTGCAGCTTGTCCTTGAGTTCGATTTCCTTGGCCACCGACACACCGTCCTTGGTGACGGTGGGGGCGCCGAACGAGCGCTCGAGCACCACGTTGCGGCCCTTGGGGCCCAGGGTCACCTTGACTGCGTTGGCCAGGATGTTCACACCCTCGACCATGCGTGCGCGGGCTTCACCGCCGAAGACTACGTCTTTTGCTGCCATGTTTGTTTACTCCAGAAATTGAATCTAATCAGTTGAGGACAGAGCAATCCGCGCTTCGCGCCGGCTTGGTCTGTCCCGCAAATCACTTGCCTTCGACGACCGCGAACAGGTCGTCTTCCTTCATGACGAGCAATTCGTCACCGCCGACCTTGACGGTCTGGCCGCTGTACTTGCCGAACAGGACGCGGTCGCCGACCTTGACGGTCAGTGCGGCCAGTTCGCCCTTGTCGTTGCGCTTGCCCGGGCCCACGGCCAGGACTTCACCCTGATCGGGCTTTTCAGCGGCTGCGTCGGGGATGACGATGCCGGAGGCGGTCTTGGTTTCGCTGTCAACACGCTTGACGATCACGCGATCGGCCAAAGGACGAAGTTTCATTGCATCTCCTGGATGTATGGATAAGAAACGGGTTTGTGGTCGGGTGCCGGACCGGAGGCCGGCAGCCCATCGACTGGAAGCGAGGGCTGTTAGCACTCATCAGCAGCGAGTGCTAATCATAAGGGCAATCGATGGGCTTTCAAGTGACAGGGGTTGCCGCAGGTGCTGTCGGTTCTCAGTTAACCCGGAACTGCACGACCGTACTTTTCCGAGAGGTTGCTGCTGCTGCAGGCTGCCGGGAGACGCTACTGAACGTTCATGAATGCGTCGGATCACCTAAATCCGGTTGAAATTCACCCGGGTAGATTTAGCATGGGGAGGTCGATGGACCTGCGGAAAGGTGGCCCCTGGGGTATGGGCGGAGCCAATACAGCCCTCATTCATCGTCGGTCGTTCAGGCTCGGGCCCAACTTCCGCTCAAGACGGTGGATTCAACCGGTCGTGACTGGCAGGGCTTCTTGCGTTACCACAACCTGGTCTGCAGCATGAGCCGCTGCGGCAACCTGTCGCCCGTAGAGGTCGAGCGACGTCATTTCCAGCAGCTCAAAAGTGTCCAGGGAAGCCGGGGCGATTCAGTCTATGTTCGCTGGCGCACCGTCTCATGCCAGAAATGCGCCTAGCCTGAGGGGCCTTCAAAGGATTCTCTATGAACCGTTCACTCCTGACTTTTGCGCTGCTCGGCGCGTTGAGCTTGGCCGCGTGCGATAGACCCACTGCCGTGGTCGCCGTTCCAGCGGCACCCGTGGCTGCGCCCGGACCCGCAGGCCCCCCCGGTGTAGCCGGTGCCCAAGGCGTCGATGGAAAAAAAGGGGAGGCTGGCAAGCCTAGCGAAAGCACTACTGTGATCGTCACACCCGCTCCGGAGACCCAGCCAGCGAAATAAAGCGCGACAGACTTTGCGGATGTCTGACGAATACTGAATCGCGAAAGCACACCACCAGTGATGTGCCTTCGCTCCGATCACGCCGGCGTCAGCGCACCGGATTCGCCATAACGCCGGAAGCCATGTCAGCGAAAAAGTTGAAGCCGATGGGTGGCCCTGAAGCTCCAGCACTCGTATCAATACACTGAGGTTCCGAACTCTCGGTGGCCTGGATGCCTCGCGCTTGCATACGTTGTGACTTCAGCCTCGTCCGAGCGACGCAGCAAGGCACATACGATCGGTCGTTCAGGAAGCGCTACCGCATGGTTGTCGATGTCAATGCGCAGCGTTTCGTCGAGAATTGGCGTCTCGTTGCTGGCCAGCCGGGCCTCGATCACCCATACAACCGCGTCACGAAGGATCTTCGGCATGCTGCGCCCGTTGAGGTAGGTACAAAGCAGAGACTCGGCGGTGAATTGGGAGGGAGTCATGGTGTCCTCCATATGGAAGGAGTTGGAACCGTGACACTACCGCTGGGAGGAAGTTTGGACCGTGCGATAGCACACAGACCGAACGCCAGAGCCACGCCATGATCTCGTTGACGGCCATCCAGCGCTGGTAGAGGTAGCTTAGGCGCCCGCCCATCCAAGGCGGAGCCTCGATGCTGGCGGGCTGTCACTGTCCAAATCCTGAACTTCCAACGTTTCAGTGCCCGCCTCAAGCGGGCATTTTTACGCCTGTTCCGCGCACAGCCGGTCGACGCAAGCCATTGCCCGCGTCTCTTCTGGACTTGCTCTTGAGGAAAGCGGCATTCCTTATGTGCGAAATCGCACAGACCAATTTCCTCGACTTTCCTAACGTGCCGAGCAATCACGGGAGGAAAATCCATGCCAAAGCAAGTCATCCACAGCGCGACCATCACTCTGAAACTGCCGATCGATACGAGTGCTGAAGAAGAGGCGGCAGCGTTGCGGGCCGCTGGCATTCCCATCGACGCAATCGGTAATGCAGCGTCCGGCTTTCTGTTCGTTCGGTGCACGAAGGATTGGAAAAACCCGACCAATATCTTTCGCTGGTTTGCCACCGACATAGGGCAAGTCGCCCTATAACCGAGGCGCTTGGCCGTCCTTTTCTCCTCCTCCAGGCACCGGAGGCCGTCCGCGCTCGGTCTAGGCCGCAGCGCGCCAAATATGTTCGCCACCGCACAGACAGTTCCACCCCGGCCAGCTAACGATGGCATGCACGCCCGTGAAGCAAAAGCGGGCGGCATCCATTGGATGAACCCGGCGAAAGCCATCGAGGTCCCGGAACATGCGCAACTTTCTCACCAACAACCGGGAAGAGCTGGTTTCACGGTGCAAGTCGAAGGTTGCACTGAGGCCCCGGCGGGCCGCCACTGAACATCAGTTGGCGAACGGCATCCCGTTGTTCCTCGAGCAGCTGATAAGAACCCTTGCGGCCGAAGAAGACGACAAACCTGCCGAGAGCGTCAGGATCTCGGGACCATCGGGCGGAGACTCGCTGGCGCTGTCGGAAATGGGGGTGACCGCCACCGCCCATGGCAAGGAGCTGCTGAAGCTGGGGTACACAGTCGACCAGGTCGTTCACGACTACGGCGACCTTTGCCAGGCGATCACGGACCTGGCCTTCGAGCGCGACGCACCGTTCGCCATCGGAGAATTCCGGACGCTGAACCGGTGCCTGGACAACGCCATTGCCGATGCGGTCACCGAATTCAGCTTTCAGCGGGATACGCAAATCGCCCACCAGCAGAGCCTCGACGCGACGGAGCGTTTCGGGTTCCTGGTTCACGAGTTGCGCAATTCCCTGGGCACGGCAACCCTTGCGATTCACGCCCTCGAACTCGGCAACATGACGGTGGGCGGCGCCACCGGAGCCGTGCTGAAGCGCAGCCTGTCTGCAATGGGCGAGCTGATCAGCCGGGCGCTCGCCGAGGTGCGCAGCGGCGCGCCGGAGCAGCGACAGACATTTTCCGTGGCCTTGTTCATCAAGGAAGCTGAAACCGCAGCCCAGCTCGTTGCAAGCGCCGCGGGTTGCGCCTTCGAGGTGTCACCCGTCGACTCCCTGCTGGCCATCCGGGGAAACCGGGAGCTGCTGCTTGCTGCATTGGCAAACCTGCTGCAGAACGCATTCAAGTTCACGCACCCGCACACCGACATCGCCTTGAAGGCCTATGAGCTTGGCGAGCATGTCCTGATCGAAGTCGAAGATCACTGCGGAGGGCTGCCGCCGGGAATCGCCGCCAAGATGTTCGCCCCCTTCAACCAGCACAGTCATGACCGGTCGGGCCTGGGCCTGGGGCTTTCCATCGCCCGCCAGAGCGTCGAGGCGGACTTCGGCACATTGACCGTGCGGGACGTGCCCGGCACCGGTTGCGTCTTCACGATCGCACTGCCGCGCCACTCGCTCCAGTGACCGGCACTGCGTCGTTCCCTGCCCCAGAAGGATTCGCCATGGACATTCAATTGCTGATGCGGATCGAACGCATGACGCAGCCTCGGTGGCTCACGTTGTCTGCGGATGTTGCTGCGGCAAAACGGCTGGTTGCCAGCGGCATGATTGAAGTGACTCTTGAAGTGCAATGCGGGCCGAGAGTATTCGCGACGGAAGCAGTGCATGTCCACGCGATCACCCGCGAAGGCGCCTTGGCCATCGCCAGCGAAAAGTCCTGCGCGCGGAAGAAAACGGTGCTCCCGACACCGTGATTCGCGCTGAACGGTCGGGTATTCGCGAGAAGCCGATGTGTGCGATAGCGCACAAAAAATGCCGTCGCTGCCTATACTGAAGAAGACTCTGCGCCTGAACCCGGATCCCGATTCATCTCCAGAGCCGTCTGGAGGACGCGATGCCCGTTGCGATCGATCCGAGAAGAAACCATCTGCTGGCATCACTGTCCGATGCCGAATGGCAACGCTGGCGGCCGCAACTCGAAGCGGTGGAAATGCCGTTGGGTCAGGTGTTGTATGAGTCGGGCATTGCACTGAGCCATGTCTACTTTCCAACCAGCGCCATCGTCTCGTTGCTGTACGTGATGGAGAACGGCGCCTCGGCTGAGATCGCCGTGGTTGGCAACGAGGGCATTGTCGGCATCTCGCTGTTCATGGGCGGCGAATCCACGCCCAGCCGCGCCGTCGTGCAAAGCGCTGGGCAGGGCTTCCGGCTGAGGGCACAGGCCATCAAGGACGAATTCACGCGCCCCCCCATCCTCCACCTGTTGCTGCGCTACACCCAGGCGCTGATCACGCAGATGGCGCAGACGGCGGTCTGCAACCGACACCATTCCCTGGATCAACAGCTTTGCCGTTGGCTGCTGCTGAGCCTGGACCGGCTGGAAGGAAGCGAACTCCTGATGACACAGGAGCTGATCGCCAACATGCTCGGTGTACGCCGCGAGGGCGTGACCGAGGGGGCGCTCAAGCTGCAGGAGGCCGGTCTGATCCGCTACGCACGCGGTCACATTTCAGCTGAATCGACAAGGCCTGGAGCAACGCACCTGCGAATGCTATGCGGTGGTCAAGAAGGAATACGACCGGCTTCTGCCGGACAGGGTCGCGGCGTAGGCTGTCCGGGCGGTGGCGACCGGCATCTGCAGATGCCAGCACGTTGTGTTCGCTATCGAACAGTCGATTTTCGGCGCAGGTTGCAGACTTGTTCGGACTGCCAACGCACCGGAGGGCGAGATTGACCGCCGTCGAGAACCATCTGATCGAACTGCTTCCCGCGAAAGACCGGCGGCGCTTCCTCGCCATCTGCGAACCCACTCCATTGATCTTGGCCGACGTGCTCTGCTCGCCCGGCGAGTACACGCGCTACGCCTATTTCCCCACGGAAGGTTTCATTTCGCTGCTGACGCTGACCGGCGGCAGCCCCGAGCTCGAAGTCGGGATGGTCGGGCGCGAGGGCATGCTGGGCGCGCAAATCGTGCTGGGGGTGGGCACAACGCCCCTGCGTGCGGTTGTGCAAGGTGCGGGGACGGCATGGCGCGTCGACGCGGGTGCCTTCCGCAAGGAGCTCGAACGCAGCGCGGCCTTGCAGCGCGTGCTGAACCGCTACCTTTACGTGCTGATGGCCCAGCTGACAACCTCGGCCGCATGTCTTCGCTTCCACCAGATTGGCCCACGTCTGGCCCGGTGGCTGCTGATGAGCCAGGACCGCGCCCACCGCGACAGCTTTCGCGTGACGCATGAATTCCTGGCCTACATGCTCGGCGTGCGACGGGTAGGCATCACCGTGGCTGCCAACGCCTTGCAGCACAGCGGGCTGATCGCTTACCACCGTGGCGATCTCAAGGTGCTCGATCGCAGCGGCCTGGAAGCGGCAGCGTGCGGCTGCTACGCGGCCGATCGGAAGGCCTACGCCGACACGCTGGATTGACGCCAGCGGTCGGACAACCAGGCAATGCATTCCAGTTTGTTCGATAGCGAACAGACTGGAATGCGCCGCCTTGGTAACTTGATATCAAGCAAGCACCTAGGAGTGAATCATGAGCATTGGCACCATTCTTCTGATCATCCTGATCCTCGTTCTGATCGGGGCGTTTCCGTCATGGCCGCACAGCCGCAGCTGGGGTTACGGTCCGAGCGGCATTCTCGGCGTCGTCGTGCTCGTAGTGATCGTCTTGTTGTTGACGGGACGCCTCTAGGCACTGCGGTGCAAGCGAGTTCATCAACCGGCGACGTCAACCTGCATCGATGCGAGGATCTGCAATGCCCATGCAATTGCTCGAGCGGCTTTGCTCCGCAGATATGCCCATGACCATCGACGTGCATGAGGACATCGAGAAATGCGACTTGCTGCGCGCTGCAAGACTGATAGAGGCAGATCTTCCGCCGTTCATGCACTACCAGGGGCGAACAACTTACTCCGGTCAAGCCACGGTGATACGGGTGACGGCCAAGGGCGAAGAGGCCTTGAAGATGCGTGCTTGTTCCCTGTTGAACTCGACACAGCGCCCTGCCGATCTGGAGGCGTCGGACGCACGATAACGGGACGGGCTTGGCTGCTGCGCCAACAAGCTGACGCGGTGTCTACCTACAACAGGGCCTCCTCGAAAGCACGACCTTCTACAGGACGTTAGCAATGCGCCCCGCATTCGATATCGATATCCGCAGGAGGCTCCCCAAAATGACGCTTGCCGTTTTTATTGTGGAAGACGAGCCGTTGATCCAAGACAGCCTCAAGGTCGTGCTCGAGGGCTATTTGCAGGCAGAGGTCGTAGGGACCGCGCTCTCCGAGGCTGAAGCTGTGGCCTGGCTCCAGGCGAATGAAGAGGCATGGCAGCTTCTCGTCGTGGATCTGTTGCTGAAACAGGGAACAGGGCTCGGCGTGTTGGCCGCCCTTTCAGCGCTCGGCAGGAAGAGAGGGATCGTGGTGGCGTTGACCAATGCGGCTTCTCCAGACAACCGTGCGGAGTGCATTCGTCTGGGCGCCGATGCGGTCTTCGACAAGGCAGCAGAGGTCAATGAGTTCCTTGCCTATTGCGCTGCCGAGCATTGACGGGCGGTCGCATTGATGTCGCACCTGCAAGCGCAGATGGTTATTTGTATCCCTTCGTACAAGGGTGCACTCCGTCCGCCTACAGCCAGTTGCCATAAGCAATGAACAATCCCTCTCCATCATGGAACTGGAAAACTCAGATCAACATGGATTGGCGGCCCAGGCTGCCGAATGGCGCCGACGCGCACTCCGTGGCGATCGAGATGCCCGCGGCATTGCCCACGCGCTCGAAGTGGAAGTCCGACGACTTCGCGGCAGTGCTCCTGCAATGAATCACGAACTAGACACCCGCCCTCTCGCTATTTGGGCCGCTGCACGGCCCTGGTGGAAGCGTTGGTAAGGCGGCGGATCGGCCATTGCGCTCCCCTGTTTTTGAAAGAAGGCATCACGCTGCGCGGTCGCAGGGGTTCGACGGGTCGACTGCCAAGTTCTTGCCGGGAAGCCGAGCGGACTCGGCCATGGGGACGATCGATGTTCCACAGGCCCAATGTTGCGCGGTTCCTGGCGCCTTTTCACTGAGATCTTTGTACATCGGCCGCGATTGCGAGTGAGGTCGGAGGAAGACCCTCACGCGGAGGGAGCGTCCCCGTGTTTCCCCAATGGCGAGCGGAGAGTTCTCAGGCGTTCCTGTGTGGCTCTCAGGACGGATTCAGGAGACCAAGGGGGGCGGTGCAGTGGCATGGTCTTCCATCTCGGTGCAGAGGGTTTCGTCCAGTACCGGCATCAACCCGTTCATCAGCCTTGTCTCGACTGCAAGCACGACAGCGCGGTGCAGTGTGCTTGGCAGGATGCGTCCATTCAGATAGTCAAAGACCAAAGTTTCGGCAGCAAACAAGGAAAGTGACATGGCGCGGACCTATCGGACATGACGCCACAGTAGCAGTGCCCGCCGTCGAAGTCTGTTCGATACCGCGCCTATGCGTCACCGCCCAGGGTCTGGTCCAAACACCCGTCTACTCTCACTGCCCTGCATTGCCTCGAGGCCGTCGCCGACGAAGACTGGGGCGTGCCATGCGTTCTATGCCGTAGCGCGCGTTGACCAAGGCGGAGGGCCAAGTCGCAGCGGGCGCGCATGTTTGGTATCGCACAGACAAGACGCACTCGACCGTCTACAAATATGGAGCGCAAAAGGTCTTGCACACTTCGCCGGGCGCTTTAGCAAGCGCGCAGTGAATGCATTGCGACCTCCAATTTTGAGGGCAAAGAAAGGTTCATATGAACACGCTTTTCAATATCAAGACTTCGATTCTTGTTGTCGTCATGCTGGTACTGCCAATGGCACAGGCAGCGACGATGACCAAGGCCGAGTATCAGGCCGGCAAGACTCGCATCAGCGCGGACGTCAAGGCCGACAAGGCGGCGTGCGTCCCCTTGGCTGACAACGCCAAGGACATCTGCATCGAAGAAGCCAAGGCCAAGGAGAAAGTTGCGCGCGCCGAACTGGAGTACGGCTATACCGCCAAGTCCAGCGACCGGAACAAGGTGCTGGTTGCGAAGGCGGAGGCGGGCTATGCAGTCGCCAAGGAAAAGTGCGATGACCAGTCGGGCAATGCCAAGGACGTGTGCGTCCAGGAGGCCAAGGCTCTCAAGACCAAGGCGCTGGCCAACGCCAAGATGGGCAAGGAAATCGGCGAGGCCAAGGTCGACGCCAGCCAGGCAAAGCGCGATGCCGACTACAAGGTCGCTACCGAGAAGTGCGACAGTATGTCGGGTGATGCCAAGGCAAGTTGCGCGGCCGCCGCCAAGACAAAGTTTGGGAAGAACTGAATCCGGGGAGTGCTGAAGGATTCTTCACCGTGGAAGCCTGCAAGCCCAATGGTCTCTGGTCGACCACGACTGACTTGGTCGAGAGTGACATCGCGAGCCTCGCTCAACACATGAGGCAATGCGAGCGCGCACTTGGCCGTGTCCCGCGACTGCGATCGGCGGTGCAAACTGTGCGAATCGAGATCGGGGCGCACATCGTGACGTCGGCGTGCCTCGGGGGTGCCGTTGGGGCCTCCCTGGTGCTGGCGTTCGTTCACTTGGGATTCCTCTAGTTCCCTTTTTCTCGCCCTGGCTTGGCTGTCGATCGTGGATTTCCACGCTCGTTTGACCCACTGGGGATGCGGACAAAAACTGGACTACCAAGAGGTAGTTCATGTATTCATACGAAGACAGAATTCCGTGCACGGTGAGTCAGCGTGCGCTAAGTCGTTGATTTCTAAGAGGCCGAGTTTCGAGTTGGACGAGCATCGACATACGCTTCGTGTAGCGCGACATTTCGTCGGTCGCTCGCAGGTACTTCTTTGCGGTGTTGCGAGACAGGCCTGTGCGCCTTGCTATCTCGCAGGTGGGCATCGGCTTGCGTAGGGCCCAGCATCTGTCAGAGTTGCTTTCGAGCGCCTCGCGCGCGCCGCGATACCTAATTTGGGTGATGGACCGGTCCCCGCCGTGCCCTTAATATTTCGCGTAACAAATTGACATGAATCGAGAGTGACGGAGCTTTTCTAACGATTGAGAACGGGAGTGATCGATGGCCTGGTGGAAATGCATCCCCTGCACTCGGGAGGGAAAGAGCGGATGGCACGAGCTGGCCGAATATTCCGTCAGCACTCGCTGCCCAGTTTGCGCGACCTACATGCAGGGGCCTTTTCCTGAGGCTATCGATGCTCACGTCCTTGGGCTCATGCCGACCGCACCAAGGCGACCATCGATTGAGCAAATCAATTTGTTTTTCGAGAGAAACTATGGGCCAAAAGGCCCTGTCGATGCTCATACCGTCAATTTCCAGATGTTGAATGACAATCTGGTGATATGGCGAAAAGAGTTCGTTGAGCGCGTTCGGACCTTAAAGAATTCCATCAGCGAAGAACAGGCTTTGGGCCTTTGGGAATTGATGGTGGAGTGCTTCATCGAGAAGAAGATAGACAAAGCCTATGCTTTCCTGCAGCGCGCCAAAGCTCTGGGGTTGAAGCCGTTGGAAGCGGAAAGCCCGCGCGTGTTCTGGTCAGGTGCGGAGAGCCGCAAGAAAGCATATGAGGTCTCCCAACCACCGCCCGAAGCTACCGCTCTGGAAAAAACCGATATAGGGCAGCTGCTCGACAAGCTTTCATTGTTCAAAGCAGTCCCGTGGGAGCTTTCGACGCTTCTGTGGGCGCTGGTGTCCCGGTATTTCGGCATGGGAGCCAGCGGCGATATACATGTCTATATGGACGGCGGTTTTGCATTGGGCAATGTCTTTTGGAACGACGAGCTTCCAGTTCTCCGGCTTATGCAGCGCTACGGTGCTGTTCGATCAATCCTTATTCACATTTGGCACACCGAGGATCTTCGATGGATGCCAGAATTTTCAATTGATTCAGACCAGCTGCTGTTGGTTTTCGATAAATCTCGGAGAATCCCAGCCCCGACCATCGACAACCCGCAACAGACCCGAAGTTTCCGCTTTGAAAAACCTTACAGGCTGGCGAACTTTCGGCGGCTCTTCGAGCGCGCATTACAGCAGCCCGACAGGCTTCATCCCCTGGTCCTCTATAACTTTCGCAAAGAAACCGGCGTTTATGCCCGATTAATTCGAAAGGCCAGCGGAGTTGACATTTTGCTGTTTGAGTATGAGTCAGAACACAGAAAACTGATCAGGGTCTTTGCCGCGAACAGCCAGGATGCCATTGGCCGCATGACGAGCATCGAAGCCTTCATGATGGCGAACTACACCGCCTACGTACAGATCCCTTTCGAGTTGATCTGTTTCCCGGAAGCATTCATCGACGGGTCGGGACATGGAGGGAAAATTCTGGCGGTCAATTTCAACCCGGCAACCGGCTGGCGATACCGTCACGCCTTGATTGCACGTTTCCCTGAATCTGAGGGCTGGGGGTTGTTAGCTAAGGTGCACAGGCTGTTGCCTACTCTCGCATTGAAATATGCCGCCGGAGAAATGGATCTTGCCAAGAGCCGGAGACTGCTGGGAGAGCTGTTTGACGGAAAGATAGGCGAGTCGTCCGACCTCGGTCATCGTTTGCAGTGCCTGAGGATGTGCTTCGGCGGGCCAACTGCGTCTGCGAACCTTTATCCTGCCAAGCTCTGAGCACCAAATGATGAGGCGAGTCATCTCTCCTCTTGAGGCGAGAGACTTTCGTTGTCGGCCTTGGAGTTTCGGACAAGTTGAGGCGTACCTCATGCAGCGCAGGAAGGACGGGGCCTTCCGCTTTGTGTCGTGTCAGTCCACCTTGATGCTCGCAGCCTTGACCACTTGCTGCGCCTTGGCGGTTTCGTCGACGATGAACTTGTTGAACTGTGCCGACGGCATCGTGAACGGCTCGGCGCCGAGCTTCTCCAGCCGCTCTTTCAGCTCGGGCGACACCATGATCTTCGCGACCTCGGCCTGAAGCCGCTCCACCACGGGCTGCGGCGTTTTCGCCGGAGCGAAGAGGCCGACCCAGAACAAATACGCCGAACCCGGCACGCCGGCCTCCACGGTGGTTGGGGCATCGGGCAAGGCGGGCGAGCGCTGGGCGGTTCCCACGGCCAGCGCCTGCAGCTTGCCGCTCTTGATGAGCGGCAGCGCCGACACCATCGGCGCGAAGAACCAGTCGACGCGGCCCGACATCACTTCGGTCATCGCCTCGGGCGTACCGCGGAAGGGCACGTGCTGCGCATCGAGCCCGGCTGCGAGGCGGAACACCTCGGCGTTCATGTGCGTGGCCGAGCCATTGCCGGCCGATCCGTAGTTGAAGCTGCCCGGCTTTGCCTTGACCTTCGCGACCAGGTCCTGCACGTTCGTGAAATGCGCGGGCGCGGTGACCAGCACGTTGGGCAGGCTCGCCATCGGCGTGATACCGGTGAAGTCCTTGATCGTGTCGTACGACAGGCCCTTGTAGATCCACGGGTTCACGAGGTGCCCCGCTGAATGCACCAGCAGCGTGTACCCGTCGGCCGGTGACTTTGCCGTGATGGCCGCGCCCAGGGTTCCGCCCGCGCCGGGCTTGTTGTCGACGATCACGCTCGTGCCCAGCGCTGGTCCGAGCTTCTCGGCCACAAGGCGCGCGACGATGTCGGTGCCGCTGCCTGCCGTAAACGGCACCACCAGCTTGATCGGCTGCGTGCCCGGCCATGCGCCCTGCGCCAGCGCGCCGCTGCTGCCCAGCGTGCAGGCCGCGAGCGCCGCGGCCACGGTGAGCGCCTGGCGGCGGCTCCAGGGGAAAGTCTTGTTCTTCATGCGTCTTGTCTCCGTTGATTTGTTCGATGAGCGATGAATGACCGAAGGCGGCGCGAGCGCTAGGCCGGTGGCGCGTTCGGCATCACCAGAGCCACCAGCACCGGGCGGTTGCTGCGGTTTTCAAGCTGGCGTTTCTCGCCGGGCGCGAAGCGGCAGCTGTCGTACTGCTCGAGCACGTCTTCCTGGTGCGCGCCGTCGGTCTCGCCGACCACATGGAGCTGGCCTTCGAGCACGAGATAGAGCTTTTCCATCGGCGAGCCGTCGAGCCCGGTGTGGCCGCCGGGCAGGATCTGGCTCATGCCCATCCACATCTGCGTGGAGGGGCCGGCCTCCTTGCCCTGCAGGCGCAGGCAGCGCATGTCGAAATGGTTGGGCGCCTCGTAGTGCGGCGCTTCGTTGAAACGGGTCACATGCATGGCGGGTGTTCCTTGTGGTTTCAGGGGCGCAGCACGACGCGGTCGGTGCTGCCCGACAGCACCAGCCGGTAGGCGTCGATGGCTTCGTCGAGCGCGAAGTGGCGCGCCACGGGAAAGGGCTTCAGCGTGCCGCGCTCGAAGCCCTCGCGCATCGCGTCGAGCTGCGCGGTGGAGGCAATGCAGTCCATCGCCAGCGAGTCGATGCCCACGAAGGTGTGCATGCCGCGGTAGAACGCAAAGATGTCGAAGGGCACTGCGCGGTCGTGCGTGGCAATGAAGATCTGCGTCGCGCCCTTGGCCATCGCCTTGTTGGCGGCCTCGAAGTAGGCGCTCCCCACGGTGTTGTAGACGATGTGCGCGCCGCGCCCGTCGGTGAGTTCGCGCACTTGCGCACCCACGTCGGCGTGCTGGCGCACGTCGATCACGTCGACTGGCCCGCTCGCGAATCCGGCGAAGGGCCCGGCGCTGCGCTGCACTGCGATCACCCGCGCGTCAGCCTGCGAAGCGAGCTGCACCGCCGCCTGCCCGACCTTGCCGTTGGCACCGAGCACCAGCACCGTCTGGCCCGCCTGCGGCATGCCGCTGCGGCGAAAGCCTTCATAGGCGGTGACGAAAGGCACGCCCACCGCGCCGGCCTCGTCCATCGAAATGCCCTGGGGCTTGGCGCGCAGCGCAGCTTCGGGCAGCACCATGTAGCGGGCGTGCGAGCCGTCGCGCGTAATGCCGACGTCGCCGCCCGAGCCATAGACCTCGCGGCCGATCCATTCGACCGGACCGTTCACCACAGTGCCCGCGAAGTCGCGGCCCGGGGTGCGTGGCCACACGGCCTGCGGCATGATGCCCAGCGTCGCCTTCACGTCGCTCGGGTTCACCGCGGCGGCGGCGATGCGCACCACGGCGTGGCCGGGTGGCGGCGTGGGTTCCGGCTGCGGCGCGGCCTCGAGCCGCAGCGTGTCGAGGTTCGCGGCCTTCTCGCTCACACGCAATGCGCGGGAGCTGTGGGCCGGGTGCATGGCTGCGATGCTCATCGTTCAGCTCCTTGCATCCGGCAGGCCCAGCATGGCGCGCGCCTCGCGCGGGTTGGCGACTTCGCCGCCCAGGCTCAGCAGGATGCCGCGCGCCTTCGCCACGAGCTGCGCGTTGCTCTTGGCCAGCACGCTCCTCTCGAGGTAGATGTTGTCCTCCATGCCCACGCGCACATGGCCGCCCAGCAGCCAGGCCTGCGCGACGATCGGAAACTCCATGCGGCCGATTCCGAAGGCGCTCCAGAAGGCGCCCTGCGGCAGCATGTTGCGCGCATACAGCAGCGTCTCGGGCGTCGGCGCAAAGCCGTACTTCACGCCAAGCACGAAGGTCCACATGGCGGGGCCGTCGAGCGTGCCATCGGCGATCAGATCGAGGGCAAGGTTGATGTCGCCCGAATCGAAGATCTCCAGTTCGGGCTTCACGCCTGCCTCGCGGATCACCTTCGCCATGCGGCGCACGTTCTTCGGCGTATTCATCACCACGTCGGGCCCGGAGTTCATGGTGTTGAGGTCGAGCGAGCACACGTCGGGCTTGATCAGCGCGATGTGCTCTACGCGCTTTTCCGGCGGCAGCAGCGTTGTGCCTGGCGCGGCGATCTTCGGATCGTCCTCGCTCGGAATGAAGCGCCCGCCGGGGCCGGTCGTCAGGTTGATGATGATTTCGCGGTTCTCGCGGCGAATGCGATCGACCACCTCGCGGTAGAGCTCGACTTCCATCGATGGCTTGCCGGTCTCCGGGTGGCGCACGTGGATGTGCACCTGCGCCGCGCCGGCCTCGGCCGCGGCCAGGCATTCGTCGGCGATCTGCACCGGCGTGATCGGCAGGTGTGGCGTCTGCTCGGGCTTCACGAGGTTGCCCGTGACGGCGCAGGTGATGAGTGTCTTGCCGGTGCTCACAGGTGGCGCCCTCCATCGACCACGATGCGCGTGCCGGTGACGAAGCGCATGGTCGTTGCAAGCGCTTCGACCGTCGCGGCCACGTCGTCGGGCTTGCCGATACGCCCGAGCGGCGTGGTGCTGGCCATCTTGTTCGCGAACTCTGCGCCACGGCCGGGCACGAAACCCGACTCGACCGCGCCCGGCGACACCGACACCACGCGCACCGCCGGTGCCAGTGCCTTGGCCAGCGCGTCGCCGACCACGTCCAGCCCGGCCTTGGCCGCGACATACGCGAGGTTGCTGCCCACGCCGGTGAAGCCCGCGATGGACGAGATGTTGACTACCAGCCCGTCGCCGCTGGCCTTGAGCATCGGTGCAAAGGCGCGGATGGTCGCGAACACGCCGCGGAAGTTGGCGCGCACGATGTCGTCGATGAGCTCGTCGGTCAGCGCGTCGAGGTCGCCAGCCGGCACGGGTTGCGTATGGCCCGCGCTGTTGACCAGGATGTCGCAGCGGCCATGCGTGGCCTTCACCTCTGCGGCGGCGGCCTGCAGGCTCGGCGTGTCGACGATGTCTGCGCGGATGGCGCCGTGGCGCTGTCCTTGCGCGGAGGGCAGGGCGGCAGCACGCGCGGCCGCATCGTCGCCCTTGCGGTGCAGCAGCAAGCAGGTAGCGCCGAGCGCTGCGAGGCGGGTGGCCGTCGCGTAGCCGATGGCGCCGAGGCCACCGGTGATGACGGCGACCTTGCCGTCGAGTCTGGAAACAGGATCGAAGCTCATGGGATGAAGAGGAGTTGGGGAATCAAGGAATCGGTGGCCGGGGGAACTTCATCTCGCCCGGCTCGAGCTGGAAGTCGTACTGCAGCGTGGCGGCCTTGCCATCGGGCGCGAGCGCGAAGCGGCCGATCAGCCGGCGCGTCACGCCGAAGGTCGGGTCGCTCTCCAGGTTCTCGTCGTCATCGGCGAACACCTGCGTGATCAGCACCTTGTGGCCCGGCTTGCTCACCATGAAGTGCAGGTGCGCGGGTCGGTTCGGATGGCGCTGCTGCGCGCGCAGCAGCACGCCGCAGGGCCCATCGGTAGGCACCGGGTAGCCGGCCGGCCGCACGCTGCGGAAGTGAAAGCGTCCCTGCGCATCGGTGCTGAAGCGGCCGCGCAGGTTCATGTCTTCCTGTTCGGGGTCCTGGTTCTCGTAGAGGCCGATGGGCGAGGCCTGCCACACGTCGACCGTGGCGTCGGCCACGGGCTGGCCTTTGGCGTCGCGCACCGTGCCCGTCACCGCGAGCGGAATGCCCGGCGTGCCTGAGCGCGCGATGTTGTCGTCCGGCGCGCAGGCCGGCGAGTTCGCGCGCCAGAACGGCCCAAGCAGCGCGGCCGGCGATTCGCCGTGCGGATCCTGGTTGTTCTGCAGCGCCACCACGGTGGACACGCCGAGGATGTCGGCCGCCAGCACCACTTCGTTCTTGGTCTCGCCAGTGGCCTGGCCGATGGCGACGATGAATTCGAGCGCCTGCTCGAACTCTTCCTCGGTCAGCTTCACCTCCTGGACGAAGGCATGCAGGTGGCGGGTGAGCGCATCCATCACGGTGCGCAGCCGTGGGTCGGGCGTTCGCTTCATGGCGTCGAGCGCGAAGCCCAGCACCGAGTCGGGGGAGGTGGCGATGTTCATGGTGGGTCTCGTAGATTTCATGCAATCGTTTGCACGATATTACGCCAGATAGTCGAAAAGTAAAATGACCACATTCCGCAGGTCATGAATAGGAAAAGCCGCTCTCAAGGCCTGACACGTACGACAATCGTTTGCACAAATCCATGAGCACCAGCCCGACTTCCTCCCCCGTGACCATTCGCGACGTCGCCCGTGCCGCCGGCGTGCATGTGTCGACCGTGTCGCGCGCGCTCAGCCCCGAGAAGCGTTCGTTGATCAGCGACGAAGTGCTGCGCGTGGTGGAAGATGCGGCGCAGCGCCTGGGCTACCGGCCCAATCGCGCGGCCTCAGCCTTGCGAACGGGCCGCACCCACACCATCGGCGTGCTGGTGCCCGACATCACGAACGCGGTGTTCCCGCCGATCCTCCAAGGCATCGAGGCCAGCGCGGCGGCGCGCGGCTACTTCGTCTTCGTCACCAACGTGGTCGACCCCGCGCTGGCGCGGCCGGTGCTCGAACGCATGCTGGCGCAGCGCGTCGACGGCGTGATCCTGGCCACCGCCACGCGCGACGACCCGCTGGTCGACTTCGTCGTCAAGGCCGGCATGACCACGGTGCTGGTCAACCGCGCCGACGAAACCGGCCGCCTGCCGGCCGTGGTCAGCGACGACCGGCTCGCGATGAAGCTCGCGGTCGACCACCTCGTCAGCTTGGGCCACAAGCGCATCGCGCATCTCGCGGGGCCGCAGAACATTCCCACCGGCGTGGGCCGCTCGCTGGGCGTGGAGCAGGCCTTGCGCGACCACCGCATGAAGCCGTTTCGCGTGGTCGAGTGCGCGAGCTACAGCCGCGAGGCGGGCGCGGCCGCAATGAAGCAGATGCTCGCGGCCGGCGCCGCACCGCAGGCGGTGGTCTGCTGCAACGACCTCGTCGCGCTGGGCGCCTACGACGCGCTGCGCGAGGCGGGACTGCGCGTGCCGCAGGACATCTCGGTCACCGGCCACAACGACATGCCGCTGGTGGACATGGTCGATCCGCCGCTCACCACCATCCGCCTGCCGCACCGCGAACTTGGCTGGCGCTCGGCCGAGATGCTGTTCGCGGAGATCGACGGGGCGGCGATGTCGGCGTCGACCGTGGTGCTTCGGCCGGAGCTGGTGGTGCGCAAGTCGACGCGCGCGCCGGCTGCGCGCTGATCAGGGAGTCGATTCCAGGAATTTGCGTCCTTTTGCGCGCTGCGGGATAGGCTTCCCGCTCATGACCCGATTCCCGTTTGATCGCCCAGGCACGAGAATGGCCGGTAACACTTTCACTGACAAGAGTTACCGCCCTGCATGAAAAGCACCGCCCCGCAGCTCACCGTCACTGAAGAACGCCGCGCATTCGGCTGGGTCGATGCCCTGGTCATGCTGGCCTTGCTGGGTTTGTTCTGGAGCGCATTGCACTTCGGCAAGGGCATGCTGGTGCATTTCGATCCGGCCGCCGTGCCGCAGGTCGACAACTCGCCGGGCCTGATTCCGTACTACGCGGGCCGCACGCTGATGCGCATGTGGATCGCCTTCGGCTTCTCGCTGTTCTTCGCCATTTCCGTGGGCTACCTTGCGGCCAAGAACCGGACCGCGCGCGCCTTCATCCTGCCGGCGCTCGACGTGCTGCAGTCGGTGCCGGTGCTGGGGTTCCTGTCGGCAACGGTGACGGGGTTCATGGCACTGTTCCCCGGCAGCCTGCTCGGCGTGGAGTGCGCGGCGATCTTCGCCATCTTCACCGGGCAGGTGTGGAACATGGCCTTCGGTTTCTATCACTCGATGGTCACCGTTCCCACCGACATGCAGGAGGCCGCGTCGACCTACGGCCTGACCCGCTGGCAGCGCTTCAGGACGGTCGAGTTGCCGGCATCGGCGCACAGCCTGATCTGGAATTCGATGATGTCCTTCGGCGGCGGCTGGTTCTTCGTCGCGCAGAGCGAAGCCATCAGCGTGATGAACAAGGACATCAAGCTGCCGGGCCTGGGCTCGTACATGGTGCAGGCGATCTCGAACGGCGACAAAACGGCCGCGCTGTGGGCGGTGGTGGCCATGATCGTGTTGATCCTGGCCAGCGACCAGCTGGTCTGGCGCCCTTTGCTGGCGTGGGCGGACAAGTTCAAGATCGAGCTGACGGGGTCGACGACCCCGGCAACCTCGTGGGTCTACAACCTGCTGCGCGGCGCCTACCTGTTCACGTGGATCAGCGAACGCCTCTGGCGCCCGTTGCTCGACAAGGCGTTCCAGGCGCGGGCTCCGATGGCGCGGATGCCGGTGAGGCTCAAGGCGTCGTGGAAGAAGCTGCTCTGGCGGGTGGTGGGCATCGTGCTTTCCATCTGGATCGGCATCGAGCTTCTCAGGGCCGTGGCGGCGGCCACTGCCGCGCTGCACGGTGCGCTGTCTTTGGCCGACTTTGGCCACATCGTCTGGCTTGGCTTTCTTACGGCCCTGCGCGTCGCTGCCATGACAGTCCTGGCTACGCTGATCTGGACGCCGGTCGGTGTGTGGATCGGGTTCCAGCCGCGCGTTGCGCGATTCGCCCAGCCGCTGGCGCAGATCGGTGCGTCGTTTCCCGTGAACATGACGTTCCCGATCGTCGTCGGCTTCTTCGTGGCCAGCCACATCAGCCTCAACTGGGGCAGCATCCTGCTCATTGCCATGGGCACGCAGTGGTACATCCTGTTCAACGTGATCGCCGGCGCCATGGCGATTCCGAACGATTTGAAGGAAGCCGGGCGCGTCTACGGCCTGCGCCGCTGGAGCCTGTGGCGCACCCTGATCCTGCCGGCGATCTTCCCGTTCTGGGTGACGGGCGCCTGCACGGCCGCCGGCGGCGCATGGAACGCCAGCATCGTGGCCGAGCTCGCCACATGGGGCGGCACGAGCCTGCAGGCGGATGGCCTTGGCGCGTACATCGCCAACGTCACCAAGATGGGCGATACGCCATTGATCATCGCGAGCATCGGCGTGATGTCGATCTTCGTCGTGCTGATGAACAAGCTCATCTGGCGCCGGCTGTATGCCTTTGCCGAGCGCCGATTCAGATTGGACTGAACATGAACACTCCCACGCCCTTATTAAAGGAGCCGCCCGTGCCGGTGGCCGAACTCCGTGCCGTCACCAAGACGTTCATGACAGCGGGCAACCATGAGCTCAAGGTGCTCGACAACATCGACCTGGCCGTCAGCGAAGGCGAGTTCCTTGCGCTGCTGGGGCAGTCGGGCTCGGGCAAGTCGACCATCCTGCGTTGCCTCACGGGCCTGATCGTGCCGACCTCGGGCCGGGCGCTGGCCAACGGCAAGCCGCTCAACGGCGTGAATCCCGATGCCTCGGTGGTCTTCCAGACTTTCGCGCTCTACCCGTGGCTCACCGTCGAGCAGAACGTGGCGGTGGGCCTGATGGCCAGAAAGATCGGCCGCGCCGAGCGCGACGCGGCTGTCGATCGGGCGATCGAGCTCATCGGCCTGGGCAACTACCACTCGGCCTTTCCGCGCGAGCTGTCGGGCGGCATGCGGCAGCGGGTGGGCATCGCGCGTGCGCTGGTTTCACAGCCCAAGCTGCTGTGCCTGGACGAGGCCTTCAGTGCGCTTGACGTGCTGACGGCGGAGAACCTCCGGCAGGAGCTGATCAGCCTGTGGCGCGACCCGGGCGGCGACCTCAGCTCGGTCTTCATGGTCACGCACAACATCGAAGAGGCTGTGGAGATGGCCACGCGCATCGTGGTCGTGTTTCCGCGCCCGGGGCGCATCGGCCTCGTGCTGGAAAACAAGCTGCCCTATCCGCGCGACAGCAAGGACCCCGAGTTCCAGCGGCTGGTCAGCGTGATCCACGAGTGCATCACCACGATGACGCTGCCCGACCTGCCGCCGGAGACGCCTGTGAAGGGAGAGCCCATCTCACGTGCGCGCACCCGCATGGAATCGATCCCGCTGGTGCCGGTGGGGCAGATCCTCGGGCTGATGAGCATCCTCAGCGACTCGCCGGACCTGTCCAACATCTACGACATTTCCGACGAGATCGGAAAGGAGTTCGGCGAGACGATCGCCATTCTCAAGGCGGCTGAAATCCTCGAGTTGATCGATACGCCGAGGCAAGAGGTGCGCTTCACCGAGCTCGGCCGGAAGTTCGTCGCTGCCGACCGGCTCGGAAAGCGCGCGATCTTCGAGGAACAGGTTTTCAAGCTGCGGCTGTTCCACATCATCATCGCGCTGCTCAAGGAATACGAAGAGGTCGAGGCCGAGCGTGTGATCAAGGACATCGGCAGCGCCTTGCCGTACGACAACCCGGAGAAGATCTTCGAGACGATGATCGCCTGGGGCCGCTACGCGGGCCTGATGGACTACAACGCCAAGACCGGCATGGTGTTCGTGCCGGAAGACGGGGATGCGGTCGAAGACGCGCACATCTGACGACCTCCGCCGCAACCCGAATCAAATCAGAGCAGCTCGAACGCGATGTCCTGCGCGCCTTCCCACAGCACCTTCTTGCCGAGCGCGCGCAGCTGCTCCTTGCCTTCCACGATCGTCAGGAAGTGGTTGCCCGCAAGCGGCCCCATCTTGCTGGCGAAGCTGCAGCTGCCGTAGGCCAGGATGATCTCGGTCTCGCTGTAGCCGCCGGGGTAGAACAGGATGTCGCCGACCGAAGGATGGCTGGTGTGGTTCTCGAAGCCGACGCCCAGTTCGAAGTCGCCCAGCGGAATCCAGCAGCCTTCGCCGCTCCAGCGCACGTGGATGATCTTCTGCCTGTAGGGCAGCAGCCTGGTGAACGCCTCCACAGTCTTGGGTGCTTCGGGATTCGTTTCCGCGATGAAGCGCATGCCCGCCGCTTCGATGCCAATTCTTGCCATGAGTGATTGATTGAAAGTAAGAGAGGTTGGGTCAGTGCAGCAGCTGGCTCAAGAAGAGCCGGGTGCGTTCGTGTTTCGGGTTGCTGAAGAACTCCTTCGGCTCGGCCTGTTCGACGATGGCGCCCTGGTCCATGAAGATCACGCGGTTGGCAACCTGGCGCGCGAAGTTCATCTCGTGCGTGACCGACAGCATGGTCATGCCATCGTCGGCGAGCGAGACCATGGTGTCCAGCACCTCCTTGACCATCTCGGGGTCGAGCGCCGATGTCGGTTCGTCGAACAGCATGACCTTGGGGCCCATGCACAGCGCGCGCGCAATGGCCACGCGCTGCTGCTGGCCGCCTGAAAGCTGCGATGGATATTTGTTGGCCTGCTCCGGAATGCGCACGCGTTCCAGGTACGACATGGCCACTTCCTTCGCCTGCTTGGGCGTGTACTTCTTGCTCCACACCGGCGCGAGCGTGCAGTTCTCGAGGATGGTGAGATGCGGGAACAGGTTGAAGTGCTGGAACACCATGCCGACGTCGCGCCGTACCGCGTCGATGCGACGCATGTCGGCCGTGAGCTCGGCGCGGTTCACCACGATCTGCCCTTGCTGATGCTCTTCGAGCCGGTTGATGCAGCGCAGCAGTGTCGACTTGCCCGAGCCCGAAGGCCCGCAGATCACGATGCGTTCGCCGCGCTGCACTTCGAGGTCGATATCGCGCAGCACCTGGAAGTCGCCGTACCACTTCTGCACACCGACCATGCGGATGACGAGTTCGGCCCGGCTGTCGGTGCTCGACGCGGGCGTGTCCGGTTGCAAGGCGCTCATGGGAATACCTCAGGCGGTGGTGGTTTGGATCTTCAGGCCGAGTTCGTCGACCAGGCGCTTGGCCTCGGCGATGCCCTCGGCGCCCAGCGGCAGGCGCGGCGGGCGCGGCGCGCCGACCGGCAGGCCCATGGCCGCGAGCAGGGCCTTGGTGCCCGCCACGTACGACTGGCCGGCGACGAAGTCGATCATCGGAAAGTGCTTGAACGCCAGCTCACGCGCCTCGGCCAGCTGGCCGGCCATGACGAGGTCGTACAGGCGCGCCATTTCGCGCGGAGCACCGTTCGATGGCACCGCGGCCCAGCCCACAGCGCCTTCGACGTACGACTCGAAGCCCATGATGCCGCCGAACACCGCCATGCGGCCGTCCGACAGCCGCATGATGTCGCGCACGCGGGTCACCTCCAGCGTCGATTCCTTGATGTAGCGGCAGTTGTCGATTTGCGAGAGCCGCGCCACCAGCGGCGGCTTCAGGTCGACGTTGGCAACGGCCGGGTTGTTGTAGACCATGATCGGAATGCCGATGGCGTCCGAGATGGTCTTGTAGTGCAGGAACAGCTCGTCGTCGGTGGGGGTGCTGTAGAAGGGCGGCAGCACCATCACGCCGTCGGCGCCCTGCGCCTCGGCGCGGCGGCTCAGGCGCACGGCGGCGCGCGTGTCTTCGGCGGTGGTGCCGATCAGCACCGGCACGCGGCCGGCGGCGCGGTCGATCACCGTCTTGGCGACAAGCTCGATCTCGTCGTCGGACATCGACATGAATTCGCCCGTCGAGCCGAGCGGGATCAGGCCGTGAATGCCGGACTCGATCTGCCAGTCGACATAGCGCTCGAGCGTGGGCACGTCGACCGCGCCGTCGGCGTCGAAGGGCGTGACCATGATGGTGTAGGTGCCGCGGAAATCAGCCATGGGACAGGTTGCTCAGTAGGTCAATGGGTGGAGGAAGGCAGCAGGCCCGAGGCCACGAGTGCCGCGCGAATGCGCGCCGTGTCGTCGGCTGGCACGGGCAGCAGCGGCGGGCGCGGGTCCGGATGGGGCAGCCGGCCGAGAAGATGCAGCGCAGTCTTCATGCGGTTGTGGGCGTCGAGATAAGGCGCGCGATAGAAGGCACGGCACAGCGGCACCAGCCGATCGTTGACCGCGCGCGCGGCCGCCAGGTCGCCGCGTGCGACGGCTTCGTGCAGCGCCACAAGCAGCGGGGCGGCCACGCTGCCCAGGCCCGACAGGATGCCGTCGGCGCCATAGGCCAGTGAAGCGAACAGCCAGCTGTTGCTGCTGCTCAGCAGCGTGACCGGGCGCGGCAGCGCGCGCAGGGCGCGGAGGTTGTCCTCGTAGAGCTCGGGAATGTCGCTGCCTTCTTTCACGGCCACGATGGCCGGCACGTCCGCGCAGAGCTGCGCCAGCGTTTCGGTCGAGAAAGCAAGGCCCGAGGCGCGCGACAGCTGGAACAGCACGATGGGCAGGCTGCTCGCACCGGCCACCTCGTTCACGAAGCGATGGGCCATGTCGGGCCGTGCGCCCGCGCCCTGCGCGAACACTGCGGGCGGAAACAGCAGCAGGGCCGAGGCTCCGGCCTGCGATGCGTCCTGTGCCAGCGCGCAGGCGTAGCGAGTGTCGTCGGCCACCACGCCGGCCACCACGGGCACGTTGCCGGCCGCGGCCACCGCAACGCTCACCACCTGGGCGCGCTCCGCGCGATCGAGCGATGTCGCCTCGCCCGCATGCCCGTTGACCACCACCGCGCGCACGCCAGGCGTGCCGGCCACGTCGCGCACATGGGCGGCCAGCGCGTCGTCGTCGACGCGGCCGTCCGGGGTGAAGGGGGTGAGCGTGGCGGGCCAGATGCCGCCGACTCCGGAAATGTGCATGGCCATCCTGGATTGGGTCGCTGAAGCCGGCAGTATGCAAGAAAATTGGAAACGATTGCAATAATCCAGACCAAGCCGCATGGATTGCAGATTTCTTCTTGACTGCAGACCTTATGAAAACCTACGATAAAAAAATGCAAACGTTTACAAGAAACTGCTCTCACGAGGCCAAGACATGGCGGTAACGCTGCGCGACGTGGCCCGTGCCGCCGACGTTTCCATTGCCACGGCATCCCGTGCGCTGGCCGGCTCCAGCCTCACCAACCACGCGACGCAGCGGCACGTGATCCAGGTCGCCGCCGCCCTCGGCTACCGCACCAACACCTTCGCCCGGGCGCTGAAAACCAAGCGCTCGCGGCTCATCGGCCTCACCGTGCACAACCTGGAGAACGCCTCGTTCCAGGTGCTCGCCTCGGTGGTGCAGACGCGCATGCAGGCGCTCGGCTACCAGGTCATCCTGAGCATCAGTGCCGACGACCCCGAGCAGGAGCGCGACATCTTCAAGACCCTGGTCGACCACAGCGTCGACGGCCTGATCGCCGTGCCCAACGGGGCCAACGGCGCCCAGCTGCTGGCCATGGAGCACGCCGACATCCCGGTGATCTGCGCGGTGCGCCGCGTCGAGGGCGCCACGCTCGAATCGGTGCTCGCCGGCGACCTCGACGGCGCCTACGCCGGCACCAAGCACCTGCTGGACCTCGGGCACCGCCGCATCGGCCTGATCGTGGGCATGAGCGACACCACCTCCGGCAAGGAACGTCTCGCGGGCTACAAGCGGGCCATGCAGGAAGCGGGCCTGCCCATCGATCCGGCGCTGATCCAGGCCGGCCGCTATGCGCCCGAAACCGGCGTGGTGGCTGCCAACGCGCTGCTGTCGATGCCCACGCCGCCCTCGGCGCTCTTCGTGGCCAACCACGAGTCATCGCTCGGCGTGCTGCGCGTGGTGTCGGAGCGCGGACTGCTGATTCCCGACGACCTGTCGCTGCTGTTCTACGAAGACTCGCCCTGGTTCGAGTGGCAGCGCCCCGCCATCAGCGTGGTGGACAGCGGCGCCGCCGAGATGGCCAACCTCGCAGTCGACCGGCTGGTGCAGCGCCTGTCGGGCGTGGCCAACAGCGGGCGTGAATACCGCGTCGGCTCGCGGCTGATCCAGCGCGCCTCCTGCCGCGCCGTCGCGCCGAACTGAAACAACTTCTCCCCACATGCCCTATCTCGAAATCCTGGCGCCCAGCGCCCCCGAAACCCGCAAGCGCGCCGCCAGCCGCGCGCTGACCGATGGCGTCGTCACGTCGTTCGGCGTCGAGCCCTCGACCGTGACGCTGTACTTCATGCCCGTCGCGCCCCACGACTACGCCCACGAGGGCCAGCTGGGCCACGACGGTGGGGGAGGGGGCACGCGCGTGTTCGTCAAGGTGCACGCCTATCGCCGTACGCCGGCCCAGCGCCGCGCGCTGGCCGCCGCCATCACGCCCGCGCTGGCGACCTGTTTCGCCACCGGCAGCCACAACGTGGCCGTCTATTTCCTCGACCGCGAACAGGACGAAGTCGCGCACGACGGCCATCTGGCCAGCGACGAAGCCGAGCAGCAACCCGATCACACCGCCTGAAGACCATGACCCATTTCCTCACCGAAGACCAGATCTCGCTGCGCGACACCGCGCGTCGTTTCGCCGAAGGCGAAGTGCTGCCGCGCGCCGCGGCCATCGACCGCGAAGACAAGTTCGATCGCGTGCTGTACCGCGGCATGGCAGAGCTCGGGCTGTTCGGCGTGAGCCTGCCCGAGGTGGCTGGTGGCTCGGGCTTCGACACCGTCAGCACCTGCCTCGTGATGGAAGAGCTGGCGCGCTGCTCGGGCGCCATCGGCAATGCCTTCGCGATTCCCGTCGAGGCGGCGCTCTTTTTGCATCACCACGGCAACGAGAGCCAGAAGGCGCTGATCCCCGGCATCCTCGACGGCTCCATCGTCATGGCCACTGCAATGTCCGAGCCCGACTTCGGCTCCGACGTGGCCAGCATCACCACCACCGCGCGCGCCGTGGACGACGGCTGGGTGCTCAACGGCACCAAGGCCTGGGTCACGCTCGGCGGGGTGGCCGATCGCATCATGGTGTTCGCGCGCACCGGCAAGGAGGCCGGCCACAAGTCGATCAGCTGCTTCATGGTCGATGCGCACCAGGCCGGCGTGAGCCGCGGCAAGAACGAAGAGCTGCTCGGCATGCACGGCCTGGAAGACTGCCAGATCGTGCTGCAGGACGTGCACGTGCCCAGGACGGGGCTCATCGGCGCCGAGAACCAGGCCTTCAAGACGGCCATGGGCAACTTCAACTTCAGCCGCCTGCTGATGTCGTCCATGGCGCTCGGCATGGCGCAGGCCGCGATGGAAGATGCCGTGGCCTACGCCACCACGCGCAAGCAGTTCGGCGAGCCGATCATGAACTTCCAGGCCATCCAGTTCATGGTGGCAGACATGGCGACCGACATTGCCGCGGCGCGCCTGCTGATTCATCACGGCGCGCGGCTGCAGGACGCCGGCCACTCCATCGCCAAGGAAGGCGCGCAGGCCAAGCTCTTCACCACCGACATGGCGATGCGCCACGTGTCGAACGCGCTGCAGATCCACGGCGGCAATGGCTACTCGCGCGCCTTGCGCATCGAGCGCATCTTCCGCGACGTGCGCCTGGCGCAGATCTACGAAGGCACCAACCAGATCCAGCGCCTGATCATCTCGCGCCAGGTCGTGAAAGAACTGGCTTGAGGACGCGGCCATGATCGACTGCATCACCCCTGACGCCGCCGCCTCGCTGCTGCGCGATGGCGACATGGTGCTGGCCGGCGGCAACGGCGGCTCGGGCGTGCCCGAAGCCGTGTTCGAAGCCATCGAGCGGCGCTTCACGGCCGGCGACGGCCCGCACGACCTCACGCTGTTCCACGTTACCGGCGTGGGCGCGCTCACCGAAAAGGGCATGTGCCACTTCGCGCACCCGGGGCTGGTGCGCCGCGTGATCGGTGGCAACTTCGGCATGCAGCTACCGTTCATGAAGATGATCCTCGCGCAGGACGTGGAGGCCTACAACTTCCCGCAGGGCGTGATGACGCACCTGTGCCGCGCCATGGCGGGCCGCCAGCCCGGCGTGCTCACGCACGTGGGCCTCGAAACCTACATGGACCCGCGCCAGGACGGCGGCCGCATGAACGCACGCACCACCGAAGCGCTGGTCGAACTGGTGCACGTGGCCGACCGCGACTGGCTGTTCTACCGTGCGCCCGGCGTGCCGAACGTGGCGCTGATCCGCGGCACCTCGGCCGACGAAGACGGCTACGTGAGCATGGAGCACGAAGCCACCGCGCGCGAAGACCTCTCGATGGCGCAGGCCGTGCACAACGCCGGTGGCATCGTCATCTGCCAGGTCAAGCGCATCGTCAAGCGCGGCACGCTGCATCCGCACATGGTGAAGATTCCGGGCTTCCTGATCGATCACTTCGTGGTCGAGCCCGAGCAGATGCAGACCTACACCACGCGCTACGACCCGGCGCGCTGCGGCGAGATCGTGGTGCCCGCTTCGAGCATCGCGCCCGACCCGCTCGACGTGCGCCGCGTGGTGGCAAGGCGCGCGGCCTTCGAGCTGCGCCCGCGCGACGTGGTGAACCTCGGCGTGGGCATCTCCGCGATGATTCCCAACGTGGCCTCGGAAGAGGGCATTGCCGACCTCATCACTCTCACGGTCGAGTCGGGCGTGGTCGGTGGCGTGCCCGGTCATGCGCGCGAGTTCGGCACTTCGGTCAACCCGCGCGCGATCCTCGACCAGTCGTACCAGTTCGACTTCTACGACGGTGGTGGTTTGAGTTGCGCGTTTCTTTCGTTCGCGCAAGTGGACCCGCAAGGCAACGTCAACGTCACGCGCTTCGGCAAGCGCTACGACGGCGCGGGCGGCTTCATCAACATCACACAGAACACGCAGCGACTGGTGTTCAACGGCTCGCTTACCGGCGGCGACTTCGACATTGGCGTGACCGATGGCAAGCTCGAAATCCGCCGTGACGGTGCGTTCAAGAAGTTTGTTCCGGCGGTCGACCAGATCAGCTTCTCGGGGCGCCTTGCGCGCGAGCGAGGCCAGCAAGTGAGCTTCGTGACCGACCGCGCCGTGTTCGAGCTCGAAGCAGACGGGCTCGTGCTCACGGAGATCGCACCAGGCGTGCGGCTGAAGGAAGACGTGCTCGAAAAGATCGGCTTCGAGGTGCGCGTCAGCGAGCAGTTGCGCACCATGGACGCACGCATCTTCCGCAACGGCCCCATGGGCGTGCACGACGAGTTCATTGCGAAGGCACCGCGCCACGCAGGCAACGCGGCGCAAGGAGCGCGGGCATGAGTGACGTGTATTTCGAAGACGTGGTGATCGGCGCAGAACTGCGCAGCGAAAGCCATGTCGTGAGTACCGAAGACATCGGCCGCTTCTGCGACCTCACGCACGACCACCATCCGTTGCATACCGATGCGGACTACGCGCAGTCGCGCGGCTTTCCGGGCGTCATTGCGCACGGGCTGTTCGGTCTCTCGCTGATGGAGGGACTGAAGACCGCATTGAAGATCTACGAGAACAGTTCCATCGCCTCGCTCGGATGGGATCAGGTCCGGTTCTTGCGACCTGTTGTTGCAGGCGATGCGGTGCATGTTGTGTTTCGCTTCACCGACAAACGTCTTTCGTCGCGCGGTGGCCGCGGTGTGGTGACCGAGAGCTTGCAGCTCGTCAACCAGCGCGCGGAGCCAGTGATCGAAGCCGTGCACGTGGCGCTGGTTGCATGTCGACAAGCGACCCAGGCGGCCTGACTTCGATTGCCCGAGTTCTTCTCTTTCTTTCCTCCCTGTCTTCAACGAAAGCATCTCATGCACATGATCAAACTATCCCTGGGTTTCATCGTCGGCCTCGTGCTGAGCGGCTCGGCCCTTGCCCAGACCTGTACGCCCAAGGTCTCTGCCGAACACCTGACCGCGCCCGGCAAGCTCCAGATGTCCACCAACCCGACGCTGCCGCCGCAGCAGTTCGTCGACAGCAAGGGCGAGTTGCAGGGGCTGAACATCGAGCTTGGCCGCGCCGTTGCAAAGCAGCTGTGCCTCGAACCCGTCTTCGTGCGCATGGACATGCCGCCGATGGTGCCCGCGCTGCAGGCCGGCCGTTTCGATGTGATCAACACCGGACTGTTCTGGACCGAAGAGCGCTCCAAGCTCATGTTCCAGGTGCCGTACGGCCAGCAGTCGATGAGCATCTACACCGTGCCCAACAGCAAGCTGGCGCTGACCAAGTTCGAAGACCTCTCGGGGCATGTCGTCGGCATCGAGACCGGCACCTACGCCGAGCGCAAGTCGCGTGAATCGAATGCGGCCATGGTCGCCAAGGGCATGGCACCGATCGACTTCCGCACCTTTGCAACGGCTTCTGAAACCACGGCCGCGCTGCGCGCCGGCCAGCTCGAAGCGGGCATCAACATCGACGAGACGGCCATTGCCTTTGAAGAGCGCGGCATCGTCAAGATCCGCGCGAGCGGCCTCTACGGCACCGACATCACGCTGTCGTTCCGTGACCGCGCGGTTGCCGAAGCCGTGGCGCAGGCCCTGACCGACCTGAAGGCCGACGGCACCTACGACAAGCTGTTCGACAAGTTCCGCATGACGCGCCTGAAGGACACCACGAAGTTCGCGATCCGCGGCCCCGGCCCGGCGCCGAAGTAAGCGGGTCGAGCAAGAGGGTCTGGCCGTGTTCAATTTCGATGCCTTCCTGTCCTACTTCGTCAACCCGTTCCTCCTGGGGGGCGTGGGCATCACGATCGGACTGACCATCGCGACCATCGTGATCGGCCTTGCCCTGGCGCTGCCGCTGGCGCTGGGCAGCATGTCTTCGCATCGATTTCTGTCGGCGCCGGCGCGCTTCTACATCTGGGTGTTTCGCGGTACGCCGCTGCTGGTGCAGATCGTCATCATCTACACCGGGCTGCCGCAACTGGGCCTTCGCTTCGACGTGCTGACTTCCGCGGTGCTGGCGCTGAGCCTGAACGAAGCGGCGTACCTGTCGGAGACCATTCGCGGCGGGTTCTCCGCCATTGCGAAGGGGCAGATCGAAGCGGCCAAGGCGCTGAGCCTTTCGCGCTTCGCGACCTTGCGGCTGGTGACGCTGCCGCAAGTTTTGCGCGTGATCATTCCGCCGCTGGGCAATTCGGTGAACGGGCTGCTCAAGGCAACCTCTCTGGCTTCGGTGATCTCGATGGAAGAGCTGATGCGCCGCGCCCAGGTGCTCATGCAGGAGAAATTCGAAGTGCTGGAACTCTATTGCGTCGCGGCCTGCTTCTACCTTGTGCTGACCACACTCTGGGACCGCGTGCAGGTGCGGCTGGAGCGCCACTACGGCAGGGGCTACGCGGCGGCGCGTGGCGCGGCCTGAACCGGATTCATCTGAACCATGTCCACTTCAACCTCTGACTTCGACCTTGTGGTGCGCAATGCGCGCGTTGTCACGGCTTCCGACACCTTCGATTGCGACATCGGCATCAGCGATGGGCGCATCGTGCAGCTCGGGGCGAAGCTTGGTGCTGCCGCGCGCGAGATTGACGCTGCCGGCCGCACCGTAACGCCGGGCGGTGTGGACGCCCACTGCCATCTCGACCAGCCGATGCCACCGCCCACGCGTAATGCAGACGACTTCGACACCGGCACGCGTTCGGCCGCCTGCGGAGGCACCACCACTGTGATTCCGTTCGCCGCGCAGCAGAAGGGCCAGTCGCTGCGCGCCGCGGTCGAGGACTACCGCGCACGCGCTGCCGGCAAGGCGCACGTCGACTACGCCTTCCACCTGATCGTGAGCGACCCGACGCCCACGGTGCTGAAGGAAGAGCTGCCGGCACTGATCAAGGAAGGCTTCACGTCCTTCAAGATCTACATGACCTACGACGACATGAAGCTCGACGACGGCCAGATCCTCGATGTGCTGGCGGTGGCGCGCGAACACGGCGCAATGGCGATGCTGCATGCCGAGAACTCGGACTGCATCGAGTGGCTGACCAAGCGGCTCGAGGCCGCAGGCCGCACCGCGCCGCGCTTCCACGCGCATGCGCGGCCGATGCTGGTGGAGCGCGAGGCGACGCACCGCGCCATCGCGCTGGCCGAACTGGTCGATGTGCCGATCCTCATCGTGCATGTGTCGGGCCGCGAGGCCGTCGAGCAGATTCGCTGGGCGCGTGCACACGGTCTTAACGTGTTCGCCGAGACCTGCCCGCAGTACCTGTTCCTCACCGCCGAAGACCTGGGCATCGACGACAGCTACAAGGGCGCGAAGTGCGTGTGCAGCCCGCCACCGCGAGACAAGGCCAACCAGCAGGTGATCTGGGACGGACTCAACGACGGGCTCTTCACCGTGTTCTCGTCGGACCATGCACCGTTCAAATACGACGCACCGGAAGGCAAGAAGCCTGATGGCGAGGAGGTCGCGTTCCGCCACATTCCCAACGGTATTCCGGGCATCGAGACACGCATGCCGCTGCTGTGGTCCGAAGGCGTGCTCTCGGGCCGGATGACGGCCAACCGTTTTGTCGAACTCACGGCCACAGGCCCGGCCAAGGCCTACGGCCTGCATCCGCGCAAGGGAACAATCGCGGTGGGTTCCGATGCAGACATCGTGATCTGGGACGAATGCGACTTCGTGTTGAAGAACGAGCAGCTTCACCACGAGGTCGACTACACGCCGTATGAAGGCATGCGGCTCAAAGCTTGGCCGGGTGTGACGCTGAGCCGCGGCGAGGTGGTGTGGGATGGCAGCAGCTTTCATTCGCACCGGGGGCGCGGCGAACTGCTGGCCTGCGGTGTGCCGACGTTGATGCCCAGGCGTCGTTGAGAGAACGCCGGAGGCCGCCAGTCGATGACATCGCGAACCGGTTAATCAAATCTTAAAACAGCTAAAAACTTATTAAAGCCATCCCTTCAGCATCCGCTCCAGAAGGCGACGACATGGTGTCTGTTGCCGACCATTCGTACTGGAGCCTCCATGCTGAACCACCTGAAGTCAAACTGTCTTTCGAGCCGAGAAAAGAACAGCCGCGCGCGCATACCTTTCAGAACCATCGCCGCGGGCATCGCCTCTGCGGCATGCGTTTCGTCGGCGTGGGCGCAAGTTGCACAAGACCAGCTCTCCGAAGGGGGCGCGCAATGGGGCATTGGCATTGCTGCAGGCATGGAGCGCAAGCCCTACCGCGACTTCGACAACAAGGGCCTGGCCATCCCCATGCTCACCTACGAGAACAAGTGGGTCAGCGTTGCGTTCCCTGGTGCCGATTTGAAGCTGACGTCCGTGGGGCCCGTCTCTTTGCGGTTGCGTGCGCGCTACGCAGGCGATGGCTATGAGGCCGACGATTCGCCCTATTTCGGCGGCATGGAAAAGCGCAAGGGCAGCCTGTGGCTGGGCGGGGCAGCCATCTGGCGCAACGACATTGCCAACCTGTCGGCCGAACTGCTGGCCGACGGGTCGGGCAACAGCAAGGGAACGCGGTTCAAGGTGCAGATCGACCGGCGCTTTTCTTCGGGTGCCTTCGGCTTCACGCCGCGCCTGGCCGCGCATTGGGTCGACCGCAAGTACGTCGACTACTACTACGGCGTGACGGCGGCCGAGGCCCGATCCGACCGGCCCGAATATACCGGCAAGGCTACCGCCAACATCGAAGTGGGCCTGCGCGTGGACTACGCCGTGGCGCCGAAGCAGACAGTTTTCCTGGACGTGAGCGCGACCAGCTTCGGCAGCGGCATCAAGAACAGCCCTTTGGTCAGCCGGTCGAACCAGACCGGCGTGCGCCTCGGGTACGTCTACAGGTTCTGAGAAGAGGTCGACGGGGGCGGCGCTGCCGCCGCCGGGAACATCACCCGGATGGCAAAGCCGCGCCCCTCCAGTCCATCCCCGGTTTCAATGGTCGCATGATGCAGCTGGGCGATTCCAGCCACCAGCGACAGGCCGATGCCGCTTCCACGTGTGGAGGTGCCGGCGGCCCTGTGGAAGCGCTCGAAGATCGCCTTTCGTTCCGACAGCGGCACCCCGGGCCCATCGTCCGCTACTTCGAGGTAGACCTTGTGGTGTGTTTCTTCCCGTCCGGCCGGCAGCTCATGGCCGCAACTGATCCGGACGCGCCCGCCTTTCGGGGTGTAGCGCAACGCGTTGTCGATCAGGTTGCGCAGCAGGATGCCCATCTCGTCGATGTTGCAGTGGATGGTGCACTTGTGAATATCGAGCAGGATCGAGCGCTCCTGCTGCAGGGCATGGGTATCGAAATCGCGGGTCACGTGCAGGATGAGATCGCTCAGGTCTGCCCGCATGTGCTGCGGAGCATTGGCACTCGCATTCAGTCGTGCCAGGTCGAGCAACTGTTCGGACAACCGCGAGCTGCTCTGTGCGACCCGAAGCAGCTTGGTCAGTGCCACGTCCTTGTCGGCGGCGGTGTTCGCGCGTAGCGCGATCTGGGCCTGCGCCTGCAGCGCAGCCAGGGGCGTGCGCAGCTCGTGGGCGGCATCGCCGATGAAGCGACGCTCGCCCTCGATCGATTCGGAAAGCTGCTCCAGCAGACGATTGAACGACGCGACCAGCGGATGCAGCTCGCGCGGCAACGCGGCCGAGGATAGCGGCGTGAGGTCGAACCTGCGCCGGCTTCGCATGGCAGCTTCCAGCGTCACCACTGGCTTGAGCGAGCTGCGTACCACCAGCCACATCAGCGCGCCCACGATCAGCAGCAGGATGGTGCTGAGTACCAGCCCGGTCAGGGCCTGGTGCTGCATTTCGGCGTCCACCACGCTGTGGAGGTTGCCGACCTGTACATAGATCCGGCCTTTGGAATCCGAGACCGAATAGACACGCCATCGTCTTCCCTCGATCACCGTGGTGGTGATGCCATCCTCGAAGCCTGGCCGCAGCGGCGATTCGGGGGCTCCGGGCGTACGCACGGACAACCGCTTGCGATCGATCCAGACTTGGAAGACGAGTTGCTCGCTCTCTGCCAGCGCGGGGTCCCGCAGTTGCAGCCCTGGCCCCGTCACAACCATGTCCTTGTCGGCCGGAATTGTCAGCAGGATGCGAGTGGCAATGACCTTGAGCTTGTCGTCCCAGATGCTGGCTTTGTTGTGCGCGAGATACGCGAAAAGTACCGCGAACGCCACGATCCAGCCCAGGACGATGGTCGCCCCGAGCATCAGGATCATCCGTGCGTACAGCGACTTGGTCTTCACGGCGGAGGCTGGCCGACGACGTAGCCGTGTCCATGGACGGTGCGGATCAGGTCGTCGCCAAGCTTGCGGCGCAGCTGGTGGATGAATACGGCAATGGTGTTGCTCTCGACGACACTGGCCGTTCCGTAGACCACATCCTGCAGTTGATCGCGCGTGACGACGTGGCCGGGACGTTCCAGCAGGGCGAGCAGGGTGCGGTACTCGTGCGCGCTCAACGGCACATCGACGCCGGCCTTGGTGACCACGCGGCGACTGCGGTCGACCGTGACGTCGCCACGGGAAAAAACGGGTATCACTCGACCCTGACTGCGGCGAATGACCGAACGCACACGTGCCCACAGTTCGTCGAACTGGAAGGGCTTGACGAGGTAGTCGTCGGCGCCCGCGTCGAGGCCGTGGATGCGCTCGCTCAACTGATCGCGCGCCGTGAGAATCAGGACCGGTGTCGGGTCGTAGCGGCTTCGCATCGACCGCAGCACCGTCAGGCCCGACTCTCCGCCTGGCAGGCCCAGGTCCAGCAGCACGGCTGCATAGGCATGGTCGATCAGGGCGATCCGGGCGGCTGATGCATTGCCGACACGGTCGATGGACCAGCCGCTCTGGCGCGCGCCATCGCACACGGCTTCACCCAGCATGTCGTCGTCTTCTACGAGGAGCAGGTGCATGAGAGCGGAATTTCTTGTGGCCGAACGAAACAGCCCGGATGATGCGCCAGGATCATTAATGACTTTTTAAGATGTGCGAGAAGGCCATGAACGAAGTTGCGAGTAGAACCATGCGAGCCATCGTGCTGGATGCGCCCGGGCCGCCCGAAGCGCTGCACTATCGCGAGCTGCCCATACCGACGCCGCTCAAGGGGCAGGTGCTCATCAAGGTCCGCGCGTTCGGGCTCAATCGATCAGAGCTTCATACGCGGCTGGGGCTGGCGGAAGGCGTGACATTTCCCCGGGTGCTCGGCATCGAAGCCTGCGGGCAGGTCGCCGAATGCCCCGGGGGCGAGTTCGCGGTCGACCAGCAAGTGGTTGCGGTGATGGGGAACATGGGACGCACCTACGACGGCGGCTATGCCGAGTACACCTGCGTGCCGGCCAGCCAGGTGATTCCGTTCAGGAGCACGCTTCCCTGGAGCACACTCGGCGCCGTGCCCGAGATGCTGCAGACGGCCTATGGCTCGCTGGTCAGCGCGCTCGATGCGCAACCTGGCCAATCGATCCTGGTGCGGGGTGGAACTTCGTCGGTTGGCCTGGCGACTGCCATTCTGGCCAGGCAGCGCGGCCTCGTGGTCTTCTCGACAACGCGCAACGCTGCAAAGCGGGATGTGCTCACGGCTGCCGGGGTCGACCACGTGATCGTCGATGACGGCGACGTGGCTCCGCAGGTCCGGAAGATCCTGCCGGGTGGCGTGGATCTCGCACTGGAGTTGGTCGGCACGCCTGCGTTGCCCGACACCTTGCGGGCGGTTCGGCCCAGGGGCGTCGTCTGTTTCACCGGAATGCTGTCGAACGAGTGGCTGGTCAAGGACTTCTATCCGATCGGCTACCTGAAGAACCTCGTGCGGCTTTGCGCGTACTCCGGCGATGCCTCCGACCTGCCTGCCTCGGTGCTTCAGGACTTTCTTGACGGCGTGAGCGCGGGCAAGCTCAGCGTGCCCATCGACCATGTGTACGGCTTCGACGAGATCGTCGAAGCCCACACGAAGATGGAGAGCAACAGTGCGGCCGGCAAGCTGGTGGTGGTCGTGTAGCAGACCGCATTGCCGATGACTTGAAGGTTTTCGGCTGCGCCTTCGAATGCCTTGCTCTTCCGGCTGAGGTGTCGCGCTTCATAGACTGAAGCGCATCGCTCAACGGGAGAACCGCGAATGAAAAATCCAGTCTTTGTCGTGCCTGGGCACGGCAATTCAGGCCCTGCGCATTGGCAGAGCATCTGGCAGTCGACTCGACCGGAATGGCTCCGGTTGCAGGTCGATGACTGGGATCGGGCGGTTTGCGACGACTGGGTCTCGGCGCTGGAGCAGCAGGCTGGCGGGTTGGGCAGCGATCTCGTGGTCGTGGCGCACAGCCTGGGCTGCCTGGCCGTGGTGCATTGGGCGATGCGGTGCACGCCCCGGATTCGAGGCGCATTGCTCGTCGCAGTCCCCGACCCTCAGGCGGCTGCCTATCCGGCGGAAACGTCGCTGGGGTTCGAGCCACTGCCGTCCGCCCGGCTGCCGTTCCCGAGCATCGTGGTCGCCAGCAATGACGATCCGTATGGCAGCACGGCTTACGCGAGCGAGCGCGCACGCGCCTGGGGCAGTGAGTTAGTCGAGGTGGGGGCGCTTGGGCACATCAACGCTGCCAGCGGCCTCGGCGACTGGCCCGAGGGCTGCCGCCTGCTGCAGCGCTTGCTCTGAACCGGGCGCTGCCTACAGCTGGTCCGTGGGCACGAACCACGAGAACAGCAGCAGCTGCAGCCGCGTCAGCATGCTCGAGTCCGGCTCGCTGTCGAGCACCTCGTTGTCGACGTCGCCGGTGCCGACCCATTGCACGTTCTGGCCATCGGGCTTGAGCGTGACGCGATAGACGCCCTCGATGTCGTCGAGCTGGTAGGCGAAGAGCAGTGCCTGCGTCAGGTCGAAGCTGCGCACGCGCACGCCGAACTCGGTGTTCAGCCGGGCGGAGCGTGGGTCGAGGTTCATCGAGCCGAGCAGCACCCACTGCCGGTCGACCAGCGCCAGCTTGGCGTGCAGGCGGCCGCGCGCCTTCTTGAGCAGGTCGCGGAACTGGCCGCTGCGCCGCAACTGCTGGGTGCTGACCTCGTACAGGTTCACGCCCAGCTTGAGCATGTCGACGCGGTAGCGGTTGTAGTTGATGTTGACCAGCGGCTCGTCGCTGTCGGCCAGCGAATTGGTGATGACGGTGATGTTCACGCCGTGGTCGCGGCCCATGCGGATGCGCTCCATGCCCTCGTCGCCTGGAATGAAGTAGGGCGAGATCACCACCACGTTCGACTGGGCCGTGGCCAGCATTTCGTGAAAGCGCTGCGCCAGCGACTCCGTGGGATGCGCCATGACGCCCAGCGCCTTGTTGGGGCTGTCGGCGGAAGCATGGGCCTCGGCGCGCATCCACTTGGCCTCGTCGATGTTGGCAAGCTGGGCGGCCAGTGGCGGGTCGCCGAGCAGGTCGGTGGCGGCCAGCGGGTCGGGCGGCGGCGCGTGGGTGGGGGAGGTCGCTTCCTCGAAGTCGGTTTTGAGCTGCTGCGGCGTGCGGCTGGTGCTGGCCACCCTTTGCAGGGGGTAGACCACGTCGCTATTCCAGTAGGTGTCGAAGATGGCGGCGGATTCGGGGACAACCGGGCCGGCCAGCAGCACCTCGAAATCGATGAAGTTCGCGCTCTCGCTGCGCAGGAAGTATTCGTCGGCCAGGTTGCGGCCGCCCGCGATGGCCATGGCGCCGTCGGCCACGAACAGCTTGTTGTGCATGCGGTGGTTGAGGCGACGGAAGTCGGAGAAGAACTCCAGCCAGCGCCCCGACGAATGGTCGCGCGCATTCACGAAGGGGTTGAACAGCCGGATCTCGGCATTGGGCTCGGCGGCCAGGCCCAGCAGCAGGCGGTCCATGCCGGCCGTGTAGAAGTCGTCGAGCAGCAGCCGCACGCGCACGCCGCGCCGGGCGGCATTGCGCATTTCGCGCAGCAGCAGGCGACCGGTCTTGTCGTTGCCGAGCTGGTAGGTCTGGATGTCGAGCGACGACTTGGCGCGCCGCATCAGCTCCAGCCGTGCATCGAGCGCGAAGGAGGCTTCGATCAGCGGCCGCATGCTGGTCAGGCCGTCGGGCGGGGAGTTGAGGCTGACGGCCGCGCGGCCGAGCTCGGTGGCGGGCGAGGCCGCAATGGCCAGCGTTGGCGGTTCGGGCGTGCGCGGCGGGAGGCCGGCGCAGCCGGTCAGCGCAATGGCAGTCGCAAGGACCATCAGCCGCAAAGCCGGACCGCGCAGCGCGGGAAACAGAAAGGCAATGAGCTTGAGCATGAGGGCTGCCAACGCACGGGAAGCGTGCGGGCGGCATCGTAGCCGGTTCACTCCTAACCCGAAGACGCAATTTCGCAACGCAACGCCCTTCACTCAGGGCGGTGATTGGAGGAAGCGGAAATTTGTCACGACTAAAATGCGAATCGTTCGTATTAATCAAATTATGAGGAGTGGAGCAGGAATGAAGAGGTTGGTGGCGCGGCGCAAGGCTGCATCGGTGCTGATGGGGTGCCTGGCGATTTCCACACAGCACCAGGTGCTGGCCCAGACGACAAATGCGGGCTCGCTGCCCGAAGTGCGGGTCGACGCGAATGCCGAAGCCGAGACGGCGACCACGCCGGTGATCGGCTACCGCGCGAAAAACGCGGTCACCGCCACCAAGACCGACACGCCGCTGTCGGAAACGCCCCAGTCCGTGACGGTGATCACGCGCGACCAGATGGTCGACCAGGGCGCGATCAACGTGCAGGACGCGCTCAACTACGCGGCCGGCGTGCGCTCCGACGCCTACGGCCTCGATTCGCGAACCGACTCCGTGCGGGTGCGAGGCTCCACCCCCGACGTCTACCTCGACGGCCTTCGCCAAGCCTACGGTTACTACACCAGCACCACCCGCACCGAGCCCTACACGCTGGAGCGGCTCGAGGTGCTGCGCGGTCCCTCGGGCATGCTGTTCGGCGCGGGCACGGCCGCCGGCGTGGTCAACATGGTCAGCAAGCGCCCGCTGCAGGAGGCCCAGCGCGAAGTGGGCGTGCAGTTCGGCAGCTTCGGCCGCAAGCAGATTCAGGCCGATCTCACCGGTCCGCTCAACGCTGATGGCACCCTGTCGTACCGCCTGATCGCGCTGCAGCGCAAGTCCGACACGCAGGTCGACTACGTGCCCGACGACCGCAGCGTGATCGCGCCTTCGCTCACTTGGCGGCCCAACGCCATGACCTCGCTGACGTTGCAAGGTCTCTGGCAGAAGGACAAGAGTGGCAGCAGTTCGCAGTTCCTGCCGTGGCAGGGCACGCTGCTGCCCAACCCGAACGGCCGCGTGCCGACCAGCCGCTTCATCGGCGAGCCGGGTGACTACTACGACAGCGAGCGCAAGACCTTCGGCTGGCAGTTCGAGCACAAGTTCAACGACAGCTGGACGCTGCGCCAGAACTTCCGCTACGCGCGCAACGAAAACGACAACCGCTACCACTACGGCGGCGCGTTCGCGGGGGCCGAAAGCTGGGATGCCACCGACCCGATCTTCAAGCGCGTGCTGGGCCGCTACTACGACAGCTCGCTCACGCGCAACCGCACGCAGACGCTCGACAACCACGTCGAGGGCCACTTCCAGACCGGCGCCTTGAAGCACACGCTGCTTGTGGGCGCGGACTTCGCACGCCAGCGCGAGAACGTCTGGGTCGGAACGACTTTCGACACCATCGACATCTATGCGCCGGTCTACGGCCATCTCGACGAGCCCGTGCGCGACGCGCGGCCGCGCACCCGCCAGCGCCAGACGGGCGTCTATCTGCAAGACCAGATGAAGCTCGACAACTGGATCTTCGTGGCGGGCCTTCGCCACGACAGGGCGGTGTCCAGCGCTGCGGGCAGCGACGACGAGAAAAGCAGCGCCACCACCAAGCGCTTCGGCCTGATGTATGCCTCGCCCTCGGGCTGGTCGCCGTATGTGAGCTACAGCGAGTCGTTCACGCCCCAGGCCGCGCGCGAGGGCCGCCTCTTCAAGCCGCTGCGCGGCGAGCAGTGGGAAGTGGGCGTGAAGTACGAGCCCAAGGACCGCGCCCTGGCCTTCAGCGCCGCGGTGTACGACCTGCGCGAGAAGAACCAGATCAGCGAGCCGCAGCTCAAGGTGTTCACGCAGCTCGGCGAAACCAAGACCCGCGGCGTGGAGCTGGAGGCCAAGGGCTCGATCGGCCCGAACCTCGACCTCATCGCCCACTACAACTACACCGACGCCGACGCACTGATCGAGGGCCTGCCCAAGCACCAGGCGAGCGTCTGGGCCAAGTACAAGTTCTCGGTTGGCGGCGTGAACGGCTTCTCGGCCGGCGCAGGCTTGCGCATGATGAGCTCGTTCCGCGACATGCAGTCGGGCGTGGGCCCGCGCATACCGGGCGTTGCGCTGGCCGACCTCGTGTTCGCCTACGAAACCGCCGCCTGGCGCTATGCGCTCAACATCAACAATCTGACGGACAAGGTCTACTTCAGTACCTGCCTGTCGCGTGGTGACTGCTGGTACGGCTCGCGCCGCAACATCGTCGCAAGCGCCACCTACCGTTTCTAGAATCCCTTTCTCCATCAGAGCCACCACGACATGAACAGCCGAAAGATCAAGACCTGGGCCTGGGTGCACAAGTGGAGCAGCCTCGTGTGCACGGTGTTCATGCTGCTGCTGTGCATCACGGGGCTGCCGCTGATCTTCCACCACGAGATCGGCCACCTGCTGGGCACCGAGGTAGAGGCGCCGAAGATGCCGGCGGGCACGCCGCACATCAGCCTCGACCGCGTGCTCGACATCGCGAAGGCGAAGCACCCCGACCGCGTGGTGCAGTTCGCCTCGCAGCCCGAGGACGACGACGGCCTGTGGTTCGTCACGCTCACGCCCACGCCGGAAGCCACGGACGACTTCAAGTCGGTCGCGGTCGATGCGCGCACGGGCGAGGTGCTCGCGCAGCCGAAGTTCGACGAAGGCTTCATGTACGTGATGTTCAAGCTGCACGTCGACCTCTTCGCGGGACTGCCGGGCAAGCTGTTCCTCGGCCTCATGGGCCTGCTGCTGCTGGTGGCCGTTGTCTCGGGCGTGGTGCTGTATTCGCCGTTCATGCGCAAGCTCGACTTCGGCACGGTGCGGCGCGAGAAGCGGCCGCGCCTGAAGTGGCTCGACCTGCACAACCTGCTGGGCATCGTCACGCTGGTGTGGGTGTTCGTGGTGGGCGCCACCGGCATGATCAACACGTGGGCCGACCTGCTCATCAAGTACTGGCAGTACGACCAGCTCAGCGCGCTCATGACGCCCTACAAGAACGAGCCCATCGTGGCGGTGAACGAACGCGGCTCGGTGCAGCGCTCGATGGACGCCGCGATGCAGAAGGCGCCCGGCACGAAGCTGTCGTTCATCGCGTTCCCGGGCACATCGTTCTCGAGCCCGCATCACACCACCTTCTTCCTGCGCGGCAACGAGCCCTTCACCTCGAAGCTCTTCCAGCCGGTGCTGGTCGACGCCAAGACGGCGGAGGTGACCGCGTCGCCGAAGCTGCCCTGGTACCTCTGGGCGCTGCTGGTGTCGCAGCCGCTGCACTTCGGCGACTACGGCGGCATGCCGATGCAGATCATCTGGGCGCTGCTCGACATTGCGACGATCATCGTGCTGGGCAGCGGGCTGTATCTGTGGCTCAAGCGGGGCAACCCGGTGCCCGCGTCCAGCAAGAAGACGGCTGCGGCGCATGAGCAGCATGTGCCGCCCGCCGCCCCGCAGGGCGAGCCGGCTCCGGCGATGAAGGTTCAGGCATGAAGCCGCATCAACATCATCAAAGCTTCTGGCGCATGTGGGGCTGGCCGATCGTGCTCGGCCTGCTGACGACCTTCGGACTGATCTCGGCACTTTTCAGCGATGGCGGGCTGGGCGACATCCTGGCCTGGATCGCACTGGGCATTCCGTGCGTGGTGGGCGCCTGGTATGGCTGGCGCAAGGCGCCGGAGCGCTAGTTTTCCCTGAGAGTCGCGCCACCGCGACACGCGTAGCTGGCGTGCCGAAGCAGAATCGGCGCGATGAAACCTGCGCCCGTTGCCGCCGCCTGCCTTCTCTTGCTGGGTGTTCCGCTGGCCGCGCAGGCCCAGCAGGAGCCTTCGGGCGATCCTGACACCAGCGGCGCGCGTCTGCGCGAGATCACCGTCTCCACGCCACGCGGCGAAGTCGCGCCTTTCAACGTGCCAGGCTCGGTCGACCGCGTCGACGGCGACGAGATGCGCGGCAGCCGCCTGCAGGTCAATCTTTCGGAAAGCCTCGGCGCGGTGCCGGGGCTGCAGGTGCAGAACCGGCTGAACTACGCGCAAGACCTGCAACTTTCCATTCGCGGTTTCGGTGCGCGCTCGACCTTCGGCGTGCGTGGCGTGCGGCTGTATGTCGATGGCATTCCCGCGACCTTGCCTGACGGCCAGGGGCAGACTTCGAACATCGACATCGGCTCGCTGGACCGGGTCGAAGTGCTGCGCGGGCCGTTCTCGGCGCTCTACGGCAATTCGTCGGGCGGCGTGGTGCAGGCCTTCACTGCTTCGGGCGAGGGTGCACCGCGGCTGGCGTACTCGCTCGCGGGTGGCAGCTTTGGCACCTGGCGGCAGTCGCTGCAATTGAGCGGATCGCAGGGGGCGGTGGACTATCTGCTCGACGCGAGCCGCTTTCACACCGACGGCTGGCGCGAGCACAGCGCGGCGCGGCGCGACATCGCCAATGGCAAGCTCGGCATTGCGCTGGACAACGGCGACAAGCTGACGCTGATCTTCAACAGCGTGCGCATCGACGCGCAGGACCCGCTGGGCCTCACGGCCGACCAGTACGCGCTGGCGCCGCGCAACGCCCCGCTGGCCACGCAGTACAACACCCGCAAGACCGTCGAACAGACGCAGGCCGGCCTGCTCTATGAGCACCGCATCGACGCGACGCAGGGGCTGCGCCTCATGGTCTACGGCGGCGAGCGCAAGACCACGCAGTTCCAGTCGATCCCGCCATCTGCGCAGCAGAACCCGCTGCATGCGGGCGGCGTGATCGACCTGTCGCGGCAGTATGGCGGCGTTGACCTGCGCTGGAACGCCGCGCTCACGCTGGCCGACCGACCACTCGACGTGGTGGCGGGCCTGGCCTACGACAGCCTGCGCGAAAAGCGGCGCGGCTACGAGAACTACCTCGGGCCAGTTTCAGCGCCGGTGCTCGGCGTGCAGGGGCGGCTCAGGCGCAACGAGCTCAACGAGGCCTGGAACCTCGATCCTTACGCGCAAGCTACCTGGCGTTTCGCCGACCGTTGGACGCTGGAAGCCGGCGTGCGCCGCAGCAGCGTGCATTTCAACTCGCAGGACCGCTACATCGTCGGGGCGAACCGCGACGACAGCGGCAGCGCGCGCTACAGCAAGACGCTGCCGGTGGCCTCGCTGCGCTACCAGGCGACGCCGGACCTCGCGCTGTACGGCTCCATCGGACGCGGCTTTGAGACGCCGACGCTGAACGAGCTTTCTTATCGGGCGAACGGTGCGAGCGGGCTCAACTTTGCGCTGCGGCCTTCGGTGAACGACAGCATCGAGATCGGAGCCAAGGCGCGGCTTGCCGGTGGCCTGCTGACGGCGGCGCTGTTCCAGACCCGCACGCGCGACGAGATCGTCACGGACACCAACGTCGGCGGCCGCGCCACTTTCCAGAACGCGGGCCGCACCAGGCGCAACGGCTTCGAGCTGGGCTGGCAGCACGAGACCGCGAATCACTGGCGCACGCAACTGGCCTACACGTGGCTGGATGCGACGTACCGCGATGCCTTCTGTTCGCCGTCTCCGTGTGCGACTGCGAACACCGTGGCGGCGGGCAATCGCATTCCGGGTATTGCACGGCAATCGCTGTTTGCATCGCTGGGGTGGGTGCCGCCCGAGGGCTGGCGCGCCGGCGTCGAGATGCGTGCGCTGGGCCGCATGCAGGCCAACGACGTCAACACCGCAAGCGGGCCGGGCTATGCCGTCGCGGCGGTGTATGCGGGCTACCTGACGAAATGGGAGCGTTGGGAGTTCAACGCCTTTGCGCGTGTCGACAATCTGTTCGACCGGCGCTACGTGGGCTCGGTCATCGTCAACGAGGGCAATGCGCGCTATTACGAGCCTGCGCCGGGCCGTAACTGGACGGTGGGCTTGAGCGGCGCTTACCGCTTCTGACCCACCGCCACTTGTCGCTTCTTACTTGAGGCCGGCAGCCGCGCGCAGGGCGGGCGCCTGCGTCGTCGCTTCCCAGGTGAACTCGGGCTCTTCGCGGCCAAAGTGGCCGTAGGCGGCGGTCTTCTGGTAGATCGGGCGCAGCAGGTCGAGCATCTGGATGATGCCCTTCGGACGCAGGTCGAAGTGCTCGCGCACGAGTTCGGCGATCTTGTCGTCGGGGATCACGCCGGTGCCTTCGGTGTAGACCGTGATGTTCATCGGCTCGGCCACGCCGATGGCGTATGCCACCTGGATCTGGCACTGGCGCGCGATGCCGGCGGCCACGATGTTCTTGGCCACATAGCGCGCGGCGTAGGCGGCCGAGCGGTCGACCTTCGACGGGTCCTTGCCGGAGAACGCACCGCCGCCGTGCGGGCAGGCGCCGCCGTAGGTGTCGACGATGATCTTGCGGCCGGTGAGGCCGCAGTCGCCCTGCGGGCCGCCGATGACGAAGCGGCCGGTCGGGTTGATCAGGTAGCGCGTTTCCTTGAGCCACTCCTTGGGCAGTACGGGCTTGATGATCTCCTCGATGATGGCTTCGTTGAACGAGGCCTTCATCTTGGTCGAGGTTTCGCTCTGGTCGGGGCTGTGCTGGGTGGAGAGCACCACGGTGTCGATGCTGTGCGGCTTGCCGTCCACGTAGCGCATCGTCACCTGGCTCTTGGCGTCGGGGCGCAGGAAGGGCAGGCGGCCGTCCTTGCGCAACTGGGCCTGGCGCTCGACGAGGCGGTGCGCGTAGTAGATGGGCGCGGGCATCAGCTCGGGCGTTTCGTCGCAGGCGTAGCCGAACATCAGGCCCTGGTCGCCGGCACCGGTGTTCAGGTGGTCGTCGCTCGCGTGGTCCACGCCCTGGGCGATGTCGTTGGACTGCTTGTCGTAGCAGACCATCACGGCGCAACCCTTGTAGTCGATGCCGTACTCGGTGTTGTCGTAGCCGATGCGCTTGATGGTGTCGCGCGCCACCTGGATGTAGTCGACGTGCGCGTTGGTCGTGATTTCGCCGGCTAGCACGACCAGGCCGGTGTTGGTCAGCGTCTCGGCGGCCACGCGGCTGCGGGGGTCCTGCTCGAAGATCGCGTCAAGGATTGCGTCCGAGATCTGGTCGGCTACCTTGTCGGGGTGGCCTTCGGAAACCGATTCGGAAGTGAAGAGGAAATCGTTCGCCATTTGTTCAAACTCCTTGAAGTGGTTGGCGCGTTGCCAACTCTGCGGAGCCATGGCGAACGCTTTAGCAGATGCCGATGAATCGGCCGGGGCACAATCGCTTCGCGCTTGTGTTTGTCGCCCTGCAAGTTGTTCCGTAACTCGGCGACAATTTGCATTCTATTCGAGCCGCGCAATACCATGCGCGCGCGTCCGTTTTTTGACCCCCCCGTTTTTCAATGATCACCCTGTTCCGCCTGCTTGCCCGCGTGCCGATGCCGTTGATGCATCGACTCGGCGCCATGCTGGGCTGGCTGGTCTGGTGGAGCGCGCCGGACTACCGCCGCCGCTTCAAGGCCAATGCCGAGAGCGCGGGCTTCGTCCCCGACCAGTACCGTCCCGCCATTGCCGCCGCCGGCAAGATGGCTTCCGAGCTCCCCTGGCTCTGGCTGCGCCCACAGGGCCAGACCGTGCTGCACCGCGTGGTGCGCTGGGAAGGCGTCGAGGCCTTCGAGGCGGCCATGCAGGCCAAAAAGGGCGTGATCCTGGTCGCGCCGCACCTCGGCAGCTGGGAGATGTGCGGCCAGGCCATCGGCGAGCGCTTTCTTTCCGCCTATGGCCCGATCACGGCGCTGTTTCGCCCCGCGCGCAAGAAATGGATGGCCGATCTGATCGCCGCCGGTTCGCGCGATCGGCCCGGCCTGCAGACGCTGCCCACCAACAACAGCGGCGTGCGCGGCCTGATCCGCACGCTGCGCGGCGGGGGCTACACCGGCATCCTGCCCGACCAGGTGCCGCCATTGGGGCAGGGCGTGTGGGCGCCGTTCCTGGGGCGTCCGGCCTACACCATGACCCTGCTTCCCCGCCTTGCGCAACAGACCGGCGCGGCCTGCTTCCTCAGCGTGTGCGAGCGCCTGCCGAATGGCGCGGGCTACGTGATCCGCTTCGAACCCATCGTCGGCACGGCGCTGACCGACCCGTCGGCTTCCATCGAGGACGCGTCGGCTGCCATGAACGACGCCATCGGCCGGCTGATCCACAGCCTGCCGGGCCAGTACGTCTGGGACTACGCCCGCTACAAGGAGCCGCGCGCCGAGCGCGTGGCCGCCGCTGCCGGGGAGGCCGCATGAGCCTCGGTTCCCGACTCGGCATCGGCTTCATGCGCGTGATCGCGCCGCTGCCGTTGCCGCTCGTGCGCGGCTTCGGCGCGTTCCTCGGCCGCATCCTCCACACCGTCGCCGTGCCGCGGCGGCGCGTGGTCGACACCAACCTGGCGGTCTGCTTCCCCGAGAAATCGGAGGCCGAGCGGCGCGCCATCGCGCGCCAGACCTTCGTCTACGTGGCGCAGTCCTGGCTGGACCGCAGCTGGCTATGGCATGCGCCCGAAAAGGTGGTGTCGAGCCGGCTCAAGGTGGTCGGGGCCGCTTCGGAGATCCGCGAGATCGCCGACGGCGATGAGCCAATGATCCTGTTCGCACCGCATTTCTATGGCCTCGACGCCGCGGCCACCGCGCTGACCATGCACACGGCGCGCCCTTCGGCCACCATCTACACGACCCAGCGTGACCCGATGGTCGACGCCTGGATCCGCGAAGGCCGCACCCGCTTCGGCGACGTGGCGGCGCTCAACCGGGTGGACGGCATCAAGCCGGTGCTGCAGGGCCTGCGCAAGGGCGGCCTGCTGTACCTGCTGCCCGACATGGACTTCGGGCGTGACCAGACCATTTTTGTGCCGTTCTACGGCGTGCAGGCGGCCACCGTGCCCTCGCTGTCGCGATTCGCGCGGCTGGGCAAGGCCAAGGTTGTGCCGGTGGTGTCGAAGCTCACGCCCGGGGGCTACGAGATCGAGATCCTGCCGACCTGGCAAAACTTCCCGACCGACGACGTCGAGGCCGACACGACGCTCATGAACACGCGGCTGCAGGGCTACATCGACACGATGCCTGCCCAGTACTACTGGGTGCATCGCCGGTTCAAGACCCGCCCGGAGGGCGAGCCGCCGATTTACTGATTGCGCTGCAGGAAGCCCTCGATCTCGCGGGCAACCAGCTGCGGCTGCTCGTGCACGATCCAGTGGGTCGCGTTCGGCACCTTCTTCACTTCGAGCTTCGGCACGTAGTCTTCCAGCCCTTCGAGCAGTCCGGGCAGCAGCGCCGCGTCGTCGAGCGCCCAGAACACGAAGGTCGGCACGTCCACCGTGAGCCGTTCGCGTGGCAGCACGGGAATGCCGTCGATGGTCTGGCCCGGCAGCGGCGGCTTCATCGGCGTCACGCGGTAGAGGTTGCAAGCGCCCGTGAGGCCCGCGCCCCAGACCTCGCGGTACTTCTGCTTCACCTCTTCGGTGAGCCAGCCGAAGCCGTCGGGGCCGGCCTTCATCAGCAGGAAGAAGGGCCACATGCGCTTGAAGTCGTCGGCCGCGAGCAGCCCCTCGGCGTCGGGGCGCGCGAGGAAGTTCATGTAGGCGCTCGCTTGCTGCTGCTCCGGGCTGTTGCGCAGTTCGCGGGTGAAGGTGCCTGGGTGCGGCGAATTGATGATGACCAGCTTGCCGACCTGCTGCGGGAATGCGTTGGCATAGCCCCAGGCAAAGGCGCCGCCCCAGTCGTGGGCCACCAGCGCGGCCATCGTGCCGTCGGCGCTTTCGGTCGCGACGAGCTGCTGGATGTCCTGGATCAGCAGGTGAGCCTTGTAGGCCGCTACTTCCGTCGGCGCGCTCGACTTTTCGAAGCCGCGCAGGTTGGGCGCCACGCAGCGGTAGCCGCCGTGGGCGGGGTCTGCGAAGTATTCGAGCAGTTCGTCCCAGATGAACGCGGCCTCCGGGAAGCCGTGGAGGAACACCATCAGCGGCTGGCCCGGCTTGCCGGCGGCGCGGCAGCTCAGGGTGGTGCCGTTGGGCAGGCTGCGTTGGAAGGTCTCGATCATGCTTCTTGTCTCCTTGGGTTGACTGTCGCTATTGTTTTGATAGTGAACTGCGCAGATGGGACGGTCGGTACAGCCTGTTTTGTGATCAGGCCTCTTCTGGCTCAGCCGGTGGCTCCGGTGGCGTTGCCGGTACGGCAGCCCCATCCGGATGCACCCAGCGCCACAGCAGTTCGGCTGCTTCGCCAACGCCCTGCTTCTTCAAAGCCGAGAACAGTTTCACCTCGCCGCCGCCGGCGTTCAGTCGCGTAATGGACAGCACCTTGGCGGCTTCGCTGCGAGTGAGCTTGTCGGACTTGGTCAGCAGCACAAGGAACTTGAGGCCCTGCTCCACGCGCGGGCGGATCACGTCGAGCAGGATCTCGTCGAGCTCGGTCAGGCCGTGGCGCGGGTCGCACATCAGCACCACGCCGCGCAGGCTTTCGCGCGTCATCAGGTAGTTGCCCATCACGCGCTGCCAGCGCAGCTTGGCCTCGCGCGGCACGGCCGCATAGCCGTAGCCGGGCAGGTCGGCCAGCACCGCGTCGTCGACCTTCTGCTTGCCGATGCCGAACAGGTTGATGTGCTGCGTGCGGCCCGGTGTCTTGGAGGCGAAGGCCAGGCGCGTCTGCTGCGTGAGTGTGTTGATGGCGGTCGACTTGCCTGCGTTGGAGCGGCCGACGAAGGCGATCTCGGGCAGGTCGACGGGGGGCAGATGCTCCAGCTGGGGGGCGCTGGTGAGGAAGTGGGCGGTGTGCAGCCAGCCGAGCGCAACGCGCTCGCGTTCAGCGACCTGGGGGTCCGCGGCGGGGGCCGCGCGGGGAGGATAGGCAGCGGGCTTGGCGCGCGGGGAGGGCATCTACGGACTTTCGAAACAAGACCCACATTGTAGAATCGTGAGGTTTTGCGCCATAAATTCGAAGCCCCCGATATGAAGTTGTTTGCCAATATTCTGCTTGCAGCCCTCGTGGGCATCGCATCCAGCGCGAGTTTTGCAGCCGATGAACACGCGGCTGCTCCGGCCGCGGCGCCTGCAAAACCGGCCAAGCCGGACCCCGCCAAGGGGGACACGCTGTTCAATGCGAGCACTCCAACGGTGCAGAGCTGCGCGTCATGCCACAACGCCGACGGCAACTCGACCATCGCGGCCAATCCCAAGCTGGCACAACAGCATCCCGAATACATCCTCAAGCAGCTGGAAGACTTCAAGTCCGGCAAGCGCAAGAACAGCGTCATGAGTCCCATGGCTGCGAACCTCAGCGACCAGGACATGCGCGACATCGCATGGTTCGTGGCTTCGAAGAAGGTCAAGACCGGCTTCTCGAAGAGCAAGGACACCGTGGCCTTGGGCGAGAAGATCTACCGCGGCGGTATCGGTGAGCGCTCCATCCCCGCCTGCGCCGGCTGCCACAGCCCCAACGGCGCCGGCTTGCCCGCTCAATACCCGCGCCTGGGCGGCCAGAACGCCGACTACACCGTGGCCCAGCTCAAGGCCTTCCGCGGCGACGGCACTCCCGTGCGCACCAACAGCGGCCCCATGACCGGCGTCGCTGCCAAGCTCAACGACCGCGAAATTGCCGCCGTGGCGGACTACATTGCCGGCTTGCGCTGATGACGATGCGCTCCAGAGCGTGAACTAACCGCCGACAACAACCCCAAACAAAGGGCGGGCCGATCCAGCAGGATGGCCCGCCTTTTTGCTTTTTTCCCTTCTTCCCTTACCTTCGCCCGATGTCCGTCTCCACCCATGGCCTTCGCGTTCATCGCGGCCCGCAGATGCTTCGTGCTGCGGTGGAGCTGTTTTCGTCGATGCGCTTCGCGATCGCGCTGCTCACCATCATCTGCATCGCATCGATCATCGGCACCGTGCTCAAGCAGCACGAGCCGATCAACAACTACATCAACCAGTTCGGGCCGTTCTGGGCCGAGCTGTTCCGCGCGGCGCGGCTCGACTCGATCTACAGCGCCTGGTGGTTCCTGCTGATCCTGCTGTTCCTCGTGATCAGCACCACGCTGTGCATTGCGCGCAACACGCCGCGCATCCTGGTCGACCTCAAGACCTTCAAGGAAGACATCCGTGCGCAGAGCCTGAAGGCCTTCGGCCAACGCGCGGAGAACCGGCTCGGTGAAACGCCCGAAGCGGCGGCCAACCGCATCGGGCAACTGCTGGTGAGCGGCGGCTGGAAGGTCAAGCTGCAGCAGCGCGAGGCTGTCGACGGCAGCCGACCGACTTCCGCGGGCTGGATGGTCGCGGCGCGTGCCGGCGGCGCCCACAAGCTCGGTTACATCGCGGCCCACAGCGCGATCGTGCTGGTGTGCATCGGCGGCCTGCTCGACGGCGATCTCGTGGTGCGCGCGCAGACCTGGTTCAACGGCAAGAGCGTGTTCACCGGCGGCGGCATGATCGCTGACGTGGCGCCGGAGCACCGCCTGTCCGCCAGCAACCCGACCTTCCGCGGCAACATCCTCGTGCCCGAGGGCGGGCAGGGCAGCGTGGCCATCCTGAACCAATCCGACGGCGTGCTGCTGCAGGAGCTGCCGTTCTCAATCGAGCTGAAGAAGTTCATCGTCGACTACTACTCGACCGGTATGCCCAAACTCTTTGCAAGCGAGGTGGTGCTGCACGACCGCGAGACCGGCGAGCAGGTGCCTGCGCGCATCGAGGTCAACCACCCGGCCAGCTACAAGGGCGTGGAGATCTACCAGTCGAGCTTCGATGATGGCGGCTCCAAGGTGAAGCTCAAGGCGGTGCCGATGGCGGCCGCTGCCAAGTCTTTCGAAGTGGAAGGCATCATCGGCGGCCCGAGCACCGAGATCACCAACGGCAAGGACAAGCTCACGCTCGAATACGCCGCGCTGCGCGTGATCAACGTCGAGAACTTCGCCGACGCCGGCGTCATGGGCAGCGGCGCCGACGTGCGCAAGGTCGACCTGCGCCACGACATCGAATCGCGCCTGGGCGCCGCCAACAAGACCAACAAGCCGAAGGTGCTGCGCAACATCGGCCCGAGCATCGGCTACAAGCTGCGCGATGCCGCCGGCCAGGCGCGCGAATATCAAAACTACATGGTGCCGGTCGACACCGGCGACGGCCAACCGGTGTTCCTGCTCGGCATGCGCGAGAAGCCCGAAGACCCGTTCCGCTACCTGCGCGTGCCGGCCGACGAGCAGGGCTCGATGGATGGTTTCGTGCGCATGCGTGCCGCACTCGGCGACGCCGACACCCGCGCGCGCGCCATCGAGCGCTACATCGCCAAGGCGACCGACCCCAAGCGCCCCGAAATGGCCGAGCAGCTGCGCGTGTCGGCCGCGCGCGCGCTGGCGCTGTTCTCGGGCAGCGAGCGTGCCAAGGCCGACGCCACCACCGTAGGCGGCTGGCAGGCGATTGCAGAGTTCATGGAAGTCAACGTGCCCGAGGCCGAGCGCGAGCGCGCAGGCGGCGTGCTGGTGCGCATCCTGAACGATGTGCTGTTCGAAGTGCTCAACCTGAGCCGCGAAGGCGCCGGCCTGGCCGCGCTGCCGAACGACGAGAAGTCGCAGGCCTACCTGACCCAGGCCGTGCTGGCCATCAGCGACGCGCACTTCTACCCGGCCCCTGTCGCGATGATGATGACCGACTTCACCCAGGTGCAGGCCAGCGTGTTCCAGGTGGCGCGCGCCCCTGGCAAGAACGTCGTCTATCTGGGCTGTCTGTTGCTGATCGTCGGGATTTTTGCCATGCTGTACGTGCGTGAGCGGCGCCTCTGGGTGTGGCTGACGCCCGATGGCAACGGGACCGACGGCGACAAATTGGAGACAGCCGCCACGATGGCGTTCTCGGTCAATCGCAAGACCATGGACAGCGACCGCGAATTCGAGCACCTCAAACGCAAGTTGCTCGCCCTGAACAAGACAGAACCCGAGACACCATGAACACCACGACCCTCACGCTCAATGAAAGCTGGCTCTCGCGCCGCAACCTGTTCGACTGGGTGTTCGCGGCGCTGGTGCTGGCCGGCGGCCTGTTCGCGTTCGCGCGCTATGCGGGGTCGATGGACTACTACGAGAAGCCGATCCTCATTGCCGCGGTGATCGCGATGATCTCCATCGGCTGGTTCTGGCGGCCGCTGCGCGTGCTGGCTATCGTGGTGGCCGCGGCGTCGCTGCTGGCCATTGCCTCGTACCAGGGCGACCTGGCGCGCGCCGACACGGTGTTCTGGCTCAAGTACTTTTTGTCGAGCCAGTCGGCCATCCTCTGGATGAGCATGCTGTTCTTCATGGGCACGCTGTTCTACTGGCTCGGCTTCTTCGGCGGCAAGCAGTCGGACACCTTCGACATGATCGGCTCGCGCCTGACCTGGGCTGCCGTCACGATGGCGCTGATCGGCACCATGGTGCGCTGGTACGAAAGCCACCTGCTCGGCCCGGACATCGGCCACATCCCGGTCAGCAATCTGTACGAAGTGTTCGTGCTGTTCTGCTGGCTGACGGCTGCGTTCTACCTCTACTTCGAAGAGCGCTACAACACGCGTGCGCTCGGCGCCTTCGTGATGCTGGTGGTGAGCGCGGCGGTCGGCTTCCTGCTCTGGTACACGATCGTGCGCGAGGCACATGAAATCCAGCCGCTGGTGCCTGCGCTGCAGAGTTGGTGGATGAAGCTGCACGTGCCGGCCAACTTCATCGGCTACGGCACCTTCGCGCTGTCGGCCATGGTCGCCTTCGCCTATCTCATCAAGGAGCAGGCCAACGAGACTCGCTGGTACAAGCTCACGCCGATCTGGCTGCTGGGCGTGGCGCTGTGCTTCGTGCCGGTGGCATTCCGCCAGCGCGTGCAGGAAGCCGGCGGCAGCTACTGGGTGGTCTATGCGGGCATCTCGGCGCTGATTGCGGCGGGCATCCTGCTCGGGCGCAAGCGCATCGCGGCGCGCCTGCCGGCCAACGATGTGCTCGACGACGTCATGTACAAGTCGATCACCGTCGGCTTCGCCTTCTTCACCATCGCCACCGTGCTGGGCGCCCTGTGGGCTGCCGACGCCTGGGGCGGCTACTGGAGCTGGGACCCGAAGGAAACCTGGGCGCTGATCGTCTGGCTCAACTATGCGGCCTGGCTGCACATGCGGCTCGTGAAGGGCCTGCGCGGCACCGTGGCCGCCTGGTGGGCGCTGGGCGGGCTGGCGGTCACCACTTTCGCCTTCCTTGGCGTGAACATGTTCCTGAGCGGGTTGCACAGCTACGGCACGCTGTAGACGCAAGCTTGCGGTCTTTCGCGAAGAATTGAAACCGCGCGCCGCGACGGCGCGTAACCAAATCAGGGTCGGTCACGAACTACCCTGAGCACAACGATTCACGCGAAAGGCCTGTCATGTCGTTCCATTCCCGCCCGATCCGTCGCAACAGCAGCAGCCAAGGCGACAACGGCTTCATCCACCCGCTGTCGAGCGAGATCACGCCGCGCGCCGCCTACGAAAGCCGGCGCGACATGCTGAAGCTCATGGCTGGTGGCGCGGCAGGGGCGGCGCTGGCCGGTTTTGCCTCGCGCGAAGCCTGGGCACAGGCCGAGCGCCCCAACAAGCTCGCGCCGCTGCCGGGCGCCAAGTCGACGGTGCCGGGCGCCATGTCGATGGAAAAGCTCACCGACTACAAGGACGCGTCGACCTACAACAACTACTACGAGTTCGGCACCGACAAGGCCGATCCGGCCAAGAACGCCGGAACGCTGAAGACGCGGCCGTGGACAGTGGAGATCGAAGGGCTGGTCAAGAAGCCGGGCAAGTACGGCATCGAAGACCTGCTCAAGCTCAGCGCGCAGGAGGAGCGCATCTACCGCCTGCGCTGTGTCGAAGGCTGGTCGATGGTCATTCCGTGGGTCGGCTATTCGCTGGCCGAGCTGATCAAGAAGGTCGAGCCGCAGGGCAATGCCAAGTTCGTCGAGTTCGTCACGCTGGCCGACCCCAAGACCATGCCCTTCGTGGGCTCGCGCGTGCTCGACTGGCCCTACACCGAAGGCCTGCGCATGGACGAGGCGATGCACCCGCTCACGCTGCTTGCCTTTGGCATGTACGGCGAGGTGCTGCCCAACCAGAACGGCGCGCCGGTGCGCCTGGTGGTGCCGTGGAAGTACGGCTTCAAGTCGGCCAAGTCGATCGTGAAGATCCGCTTCGTCGAAAAGGAGCCGAGCACTGCCTGGAACAAGGCTGCGGCCAACGAGTACGGCTTCTATTCGAACGTGAACCCGAACGTCGATCACCCGCGCTGGAGCCAGGCCACCGAGCGCCGCATCGGCGACGGCGGCGGCCTGTTCGCCAAGCGGCGCAAGACCGAGATGTTCAACGGCTATGAAGCCCAGGTCGGCCAGCTCTATGCGGGCATGGACCTGAAGAAAAACTTCTGAGCCCGCTTCTGCACCCGGCCATCGCTCCATGAACAAGCTGCTCATGCACCCGGCGACCAAGCCGGTCATCTTTTTGCTGTGCCTGCTGCCGTTCGCACGGCTGGCCTACGGCGCGTTCACGGACGGACTCGGCGCCAACCCCGCCGAGTTCCTGATCCGCGCCACGGGCGACTGGACGCTGCGCTTCATCTGCATCGTGCTGGCGGTGACGCCGCTGCGCGTCATCAGCAAATGGAACGCGCTTGCGCGCTATCGGCGCATGCTGGGCCTGTTCGCCTACTTCTACGTGGTGCTGCACCTGCTGTGCTACAGCTGGTTCGACATGGGCTTCGAGTGGGGCGACATCGCCAAGGACATCGCGAAGCGGCCGTTCATCCTGGTGGGCTTCTCGGCCTTCGTGCTGCTGACGCCGCTGGCGGCCACGTCGTTCAATCGCGCGATCAAGGCGATGGGTGCCAGGCGTTGGCAGATGCTGCACAAGCTGGTCTACGTGATCGCGGGCCTGGGCTTGCTGCACTTCTTCTGGATGCGCGCGGGCAAGAACAACTTCGCCGAAGTGTTCATCTACGTTGCGATCATCGGGGTGCTGCTCGCGTGGCGCGTGTGGAATTTTGCGAGCAAGCGCAGGGCGAAGCCGGCAGCAGGGGCAGCAGGCGCGGTGCGCAACAGCGAGAAGCCGCTGCGCACCAACTGACGGCAGTAATCAGCCGTCGATCTCGCTGCGCAGCTGGTCTTCCATCGTCTCGCGACGGCGGATCAGCCTGGCGCTGGCGCCACTCACCAGCACCTCGGCGGCACGGCCGCGCGTGTTGTAGTTGCTGGACATGCTCATGCAGTACGCGCCCGCCGACAGCACCGCCAGCAGGTCGCCCGCCACCACGTTGAGCGCGCGGTCGCGGCCGATCCAGTCGCCGCTTTCGCAGACTGGGCCAACCACATCGTAGGTCGGTGCGTCGCCGGCGCGCGTGCGCACCGGCACGATACGCTGGAAGGCCTGGTACATCGCAGGGCGCGGCAGATCGTTCATGGCCGCGTCGACGATGCAGAAGTTCTTGTCCTCGCCCGGCTTGGTGTAGAGCACCTCGGTCACGCACACGCCAGCATTGCCGACCAGCGAGCGGCCGGGCTCGATCACCAGCTTGCGCTGGCCGAAGCCGCGCGCGTCGAGCTTGGCGAGCAACTGCTGCCACAGCGCATCGGCCTTGGGCGGGACTTCGCCGTTGTAGTCGATGCCCAGGCCACCGCCGAAGTCCAGGTGATGGATCGGCACGCCGGCCGTCTCGATTGCCTCGACCAGGTCGAGCACGCGATCGCAGGCGTCGAGGTAGGGCGAGGCTTCGGTGATCTGCGAGCCGATGTGGCAGTCGATGCCGACCACTTCCAGGCCCGGCAGCCTTGCGGCATGCCGGTAGGCCTCGACCGCGCGGTCGTGCGCGATACCGAACTTGTTGCCTTTGAGGCCGGTGGAGATGTACGGATGCGTCTTCGGGTCGACGTTCGGATTGATGCGAATGCTGATGGGCGCGCGCTTGCCTTCGGCCACCGCCACTTCGTTGAGAACGTCGAGCTCGGCTTCGCTCTCGACGTTGAAGCAGGCGATGCCGGCGGCGAGGGCCTCGCGCATTTCCGCGCGCGTCTTGCCGACGCCCGAGAAGATGATCTTCTTCGGATCGGCGCCGACGGCCAGCACGCGAGCCAGTTCACCGCCCGAGACGATGTCGAAGCCGCAGCCGGCCTCCGCGAAAACGCGCAGCACGCCGAGCGACGAATTGGCCTTCATCGCATAGCAAATCAGCGCATCGCGACCTTCGAAGCCGCGCTGGTAGGCCGCCAGGGCGTCCAGCATCCACTGCTTCGAGTAGACAAAAAGAGGGGTGCCATGCTCGCGGGCCAGTGCGTCGAGCGCAACGCCTTCGACGTGCAGCGCGCCGTCGCGCTCGGCAATGTGCGGCTGGCCGGGGAGGGCGGGGGATGTGATACCGGGGCTCACTTGCGCGGTTCCGTGCTGTTGCTGCTGGCCGGTGCGCTGGCAGCGGCGGCCGGGGCACTTGCGGCAGCCGCTGGTGCGGGCGCCGCCTCGCTGGAGGACGATGACCGCAAGCTTTCGGGCGTCATCAACTGCGGCAACGTGGCTCGTCCGGCGGCGGCAGGATCGGTCGGCAGGTACAGCGCACCGCGCTGTCCGCAAGCAACCAGACCGGCAGCGCCTGCGACGAGGCAGACCATGAGCGCAGCGCGGGCGCGGGTGCTCACTAGAATTTGGCGAACGTTCAACATAGCGAAATTGTAATGACCGACACCGAGTACATGGACCGCGCCGAAGCCGCGCTCGCCGCCATCGAGCAAGGCTGCGACCGTATCAACGAGGCAACCGACGCCGACATAGACAACCAGAGGGTGGGCGGGATGATCACGATTTCGTTCCCCAACGGCAGCCAGTTGATCGTGAATCTGCAAAAGCCCCTGCAGGAAATCTGGCTTGCCGCGCGCTCCGGCGGCTACCACTATCGCCATGACGGCCAAGTCTGGGTCGATACCAAGACCGGGGAGGAATTCTTCGGCAACCTGTCGCGCGAGGCGACCCTGCAGGCAGGTCAGCCGCTGGCATTCGCGGCCGCCTGATTCTTCGTCTTCGCCGTCAGTTACGGAAAAGATCGAGGATGCGGTTGCGCTCCTCGGGCGGGGCCGGCGGGCTCACTGGGGCGCCGGTCAGGGCTTCCGCTGGCGCCGCAGGCGTGGACTCCACACCCAGGCTTGCCACGCCGCGTCCTGGCGCGTAGTCGTCGTAGTACCACTCGCCGCCGACGCTCACGATGCCTGAAGGCGGATTGGCCGATAGCTCAGTCACCGGCACGCCCTTGATGGCGGTTTCCATGTAGGTGATCCAGATCGGCAGGCTCAGGCCACCGCCGGTTTCGCGGTCGCCCAGGTTGCGCGGTGTGTCGTAGCCGATCCACGAGATGGCCGTCATGGTCGGCTGGAAGCCCGCGAACCAGGCATCCAGCGAGTCGTTGGTGGTGCCGGTCTTGCCGTACAGGTCGGGGCGCTTGAGCATGGCTTGCGCCTTGGCAGCGGTGCCGGCGCGGGCCACGGAATTCAGCAGCGTGTCCATGATGAAGGCATTGCGCTGGGGAATGGCGCGCAGCGACTCGTTGAGCAGCGGCGGTTGTTTGTCGACCAGGACCTTGTCCTTGTGGTCGGTGATGCGGGTCACGAGGTACGGATTGACGCGGTAGCCGCCGTTGGCGAACACAGAATAGCCCACTGCCATCTGCATCGGCGTGACCGAGCCCGCGCCGAGCGCCATCGGCAGATAGGCCGGGTGCTTGTCCTTGTCGAAGCCGAAGTTGGTGATCCACTCCTGCGCGTAGCGCGTGCCGATGGACTGCAGGATGCGGATCGACACGAGGTTCTTCGACTTCATCAGCGCGGTGCGCATCGACATCGGACCGTCGTAGCCGCCGCCGTAGTTCTTGGGCTCCCAGGGCTGGCCGCCGGTGGTGCCGGCGTCGAAGAAGAGGGGGCCGTCGTTGATGACGGTGGCCGGGGTGAATCCCTTTTCAAGCGCCGCGGAATAGATGAATGGCTTGAAGCTCGAACCCGGCTGGCGCCAGGCCTGCGTCACGTGGTTGAACTTGTTCTTGCCGAAATCGAAGCCGCCGACCAGCGCCTTGATGGCGCCGTCGCGCGGATCCATGGCGACGAAAGCGCCTTCCACCTCGGGCAGTTGCGTGATTTCCCAGGTGTTCTTGAGCGTCTTCACCACACGGATGACCGCGCCGCGACGGATCTTGATGTTGGGCGGAGCCTTGTCGGAGAGGCCGGACTGCGCGGGCTTGAGGCCGTCGCCGGTGATCTGCACGGGGTCGCCGTTGCCGCGCACGGCGTCGATCTGCTTGGCCGTGGCCTTGAGCACGACTGCTGCCATCACGTCGCCGTTGTCGGGGTGGTCGCTGAGTGCGTCGTCCACCGCCTCGTCGAGTTCCTTGGCGTCGTTCGGCAGATCGACGAACTTCTCGGGGCCGCGATAGATCTGGCGGCGCTCGTAGTCCATGATGCCCTTGCGCAGTGCCTTGTAGGCTGCAGCCTGGTCGGCCGCGACCAGCGAGGTGTAGACCTTCAGGCCGCGCGTATAGGTGCTGTCGCCGTACTGGGCGTACATCAGCTGGCGCACGGTTTCCGCGACGTATTCGGCGTGCAGGCGGTTCGGGTCGGCGGCATCGCGCAGATGCAGTTCTTCCTTCTTGGCTTCGGCGGCCTGTTCGGCGTTGATGAAGCCGGCTTCCTGCATGCGGTCGATCACATAGAACTGGCGGCCGCGCGCACGCTGCGGATTGTTGACCGGGTTGTTCGCACCCGGCGCCTTCGGCAGGCCAGCCAGCATGGCGGCCTGTGCGATCGTGAGCTCTTGCAACGGCTTGCCGAAATACGCTTCGGAGGCGGCGGCGAAGCCGTAGGCGCGGTTGCCGAGGTAGATCTGGTTCAAGTAGATCTCGAAGATCTGGTCCTTGGTGAGCAGGTGCTCCAGCTTGAAGGTCAGCAGCACCTCGTAGATCTTGCGGGTGAGCGTCTTCTCCGAGCTCAGGTAGACGTTGCGTGCCACCTGCATCGTGATGGTCGATGCGCCTTGGCTTTTCACGCGATTCATGTTGGCCAGGCCCGCGCGCACCATGCCCTTGTAGTCGACGCCGCCGTGGTCGTAGAAGCGTGCATCTTCGGCCGCGAGCACGGCGTCTTTCACGACCTTGGGAATGGCGGAAATCGGGGTGAGATTGCGGCGTTCCTCGCCGAATTCGCCGATCAGGGTGCCTTCAGCCGAGAACACCCGCAGCGGCAGTTTGGGCCGGTAGTCGGAGAGCTCGCTGATGTCCGGCAGGTTCGGATACGCGACGGCAAGAGCCACCGCCACCACGCAAAGCACCGCCAGCACACCGGCCGCGGCAATGCCGAAGCCCCAGAAGAAAAAGCGCAACAGCCATTTCAGCCAGGTCGGGCGCTTGGGGGGAGGGGTCTTGGCTGGCCCTTTGGGGCTTGAAGTTTCTTGCATGAGGGGCCGGAGAGTCACCGGACATTATAAAAAGCCGTCCTCTTTTCACGATCCGATCTTTGCTGCCCTTGCATCGCCATAATTCAAAAGTTACAAAATGCGGATTTGACGTCAGGTTTTGACAACGCTTCAGGGTTTTGCCCCCCGGCGCTGCTTGGTTGCCGCTACGCCTGCTGCTAGCATGCAACCGAACGCACATTTTTCTATTGGTTACAAATACAGGGGGAGAGGGACCTAACTTGGCTGCTCTTGGATCATTGTTTCGTCGTCAGAACGCTCCCCTGCTTGGGCTGGATGTCAGTTCGTCCAGCGTCAAGCTGGTCGAGCTCGGCCGTGAGGCCAGCGGCAAGCTGGTTCTGGAACGCTGTGCCATCGAGCCCCTGGAACGTGGCTGGATCACTGACGGCAACGTCGAAAAGTTCGACGAGGTGGCGGAAGCCGTCCGGCGCGTTGTCCGCAAGAGTGGCACGCGCACGCGCAATGTGGCGCTTGCACTGCCGCCGTCGGCCGTGATCACCAAGAAGATCATTCTTCCGGGCGGCATGAGCGAGCAGGAGCTCGAGATTCAAGTCGAGTCCGAAGCCAACCAGTACATCCCGTTCTCGCTGGACGAAGTCAGTCTCGACTTCTGCGTCACGGGGCCGAGTGCCACGTCCGCCGGCGACGTGGAAGTGCTGATTGCCGCGTCCCGCAAGGAAAAGGTCCAGGATCGCGAAGGCCTGGCAGAAGCCGCCGGCCTGAAGGCGATGATCCTCGACGTCGAGTCCTATGCGTCGCGCCTGGCAACCGCCCGCCTGATCGAGCAACTGCCTGGCAAGGGTGTGGATTCGATCGTGGCGCTCTTCGAAGTGGGTGCCTTCACCACCAGCATGCAGGTGCTGCGCAATCAGGAAGTGCTGTACGACCGCGACCAGGCATTCGGCGGCGCCCAGCTTACGCAACTGATCGTGCGCCAGTACGGTTTTTCCGCTGAAGAAGCCGAAGCCAAGAAGCGCAGCGGCGACCTGCCCGACGACTACGGTTCCGGCGTGCTCAAGCCTTTCGTGGAAAGCATCGCGCAGGAAATCGCGCGTGCGCTCCAGTTCTTCTTTACAAGTACGCCGCACAACCGTGTCGACTACGTGCTGCTGGCGGGTGGATCGGCATCGCTGCCGGGCCTGACCAACGCTGTGACGCGACAGACTTCGTTTGCCTGCTCGCTCCTGAATCCCTTTGACGGCATGGACTTCAGCTCGAACATTCGCGAGAAGAAGGTTCGCCGTGAGGCGCCGTCCTATCTGACCTCTTGCGGGTTGGCCATGCGGAGGTTCCTGCAGTGATCCTCATCAATCTGCTTCCGCACCGCGAAGCTGCACGCAAGCGGCGGCGCGAGGCTTTCTTTGGCACCTTGGGCGCCGCAGCGGTGCTGGGTCTCCTGATCGCCGGCCTGGGCTACCTCTGGTTTGAGGCCCAGATCGCAGGGCAGCGATCAAAGAACAGCTTCCTCTCGGCCGAAATCAAGAAGCTCGAGGTCGAGATCAAGGAAATCTCGACATTGCAGGAAGAAATCGCGGCGCTGCGCGCGCGCCAGCAGGCCGTCGAAGACTTGCAGGGCGACCGCAATCTGCCTGTGCACCTGCTCAACGAACTGGTCCGGCAACTGCCCGACGGCGTCTACCTGACCAGCATGAAGCAGGACAACCAGACGGTCACGCTTCAGGGCATGGCGCAGTCGAACGAGCGTGTCTCGGAACTGCTGCGCAACCTTGGCAACAACAGCCCTTGGCTCGTGAAGCCGGAGCTGGTTGAAATCACGTCGGCAAACGTGAACCTGAATCCGCGCGACCAGCGCCGCGTTGCGAACTTCACGATGCGCATTGGCCTGAAACGCCCCACCGATGCTCAAAAGGCCGCCGCCGAAAAGGCCTTGGCCGCAACGGCGCAATCCAAGGGGTAACCGATCATGGCAAGCAATCGCCCCTCCCAAAAAATAGATGTCGGCGCTGCGTTGCAGCGTTTCGGCGAACAGTTCCGCGGGCTCAACCCGAACGATCCGTCGATGTGGCCGCCGGTGCCCCGGTACGCGCTCTGCCTGGCGGTCACCGCGCTGGTACTGGTTGCCTTGTGGTTCGTCTGGCTGACCAATTCGAACGACGAACTCGAAAGCGAACGTTCCAAGGAAGTCGCGCTCAAGGCCGACTACCAGAAGAAGGTTGCCCAGGCCGCCAACCTCGAACTGCTGAAGAAGCAGCGCGAACAGGTCCAGCAGTACGTGACCCTGCTCGAGAAGCAATTGCCCAGCAAGGCTGAAATGGACGCCCTGCTGTCGGACATCAACCAGGCAGGCCTTGGCCGCAGCCTTCAGTTCGAGTTGTTTCGTCCTGGCACGGTGTCGGTCAAGGACTACTACGCCGAGTTGCCGATTGCCGTTCGTGTGACGGGGCGCTACCACGACATGGGCGCCTTTGTAGCCGACGTTGCCGGCCTGTCGCGCATCGTGACGTTGAACAACATCACCGTCACCCCGCAAAAGGACAAGGACGTGCTGACGATGGACACCACCGCACGCACCTTCCGCTACCTCGATGATGACGAGCGGGCCGCGCAGAAGCGCGCCGCTGCGCCGAAGGCGAAGAAATGAAGATCGCCGCCAAAGTACTGTGGCTGACGATGGCCGCGTTGGGGCTGAGCGCCTGCGACTCGGGCCAGGACGACCTGCAACGCTGGATGGCCGAACAGCGTGCCCAGGTGAAGCCCTCGGTGCCCCCCATTTCGGAGCCCAAGAAGTTCACGCCGCAGGCCTATACCGAAGCCTCGTCGTTCGAGCCTTTCAACATCCTGAAGCTGACGCAGGCGCTGCGCCGCGATTCGAACCAGCCGAGCACGTCGGAGCTGATCGCGCCCGAACTGGCGCGCCGCAAGGAGGCGCTCGAAGCCTTCCCGCTCGACTCGATGGCGATGGTCGGCAGCATGAACCGCAACGGCCAGCCGGTGGCGCTGGTCCGTGTCGACAAGTTGCTCTACAAGGTGCGCGTAGGCGAATACCTGGGACTCAACTACGGGCGCATTACCCGTATCAACGAAACCGAAGTCGCCTTGCGTGAAATCGTGCAAGACGCCGCCGGTGAATGGATCGAACGCGTCGCGACGCTGCAGCTGCAAGAGAGTGCGAAATGAACCAAAACAAATCAACGATGGCACAGTGGCTGCGCGCTGCCGGCCTGGGTCTGCTGGCCTTCGGCGCATTGGCCGTGGCCCATGCGCAAAACGCCATCGAGGCCGTGACCAGCTCGACCCAGTCCGGCGCGGAAGTGATCCGCATCGACCTCGCGCAGCCGCTCACCGCGGTGCCCGCCGGGTTTGCCGTGCAAACGCCGGCTCGCATTGCGCTCGATTTCCCGGGTGTCACGAACGCCATCGGCCGCTCCGCCATCGAGGTGAACCAGGGCAACCTGCGCTCGGTGAACGTGGTTCAGGCTGGTGAACGCAGCCGGGTGGTGTTGAACCTGAAGCAGGCGACTGCGTACAAGGCCGAGATCCAGGGCAAGTCGCTGCTGGTCATTCTCGAACCGGTGGCTGGCTCCGCGCTTGTCACGTCTGCCGCCACGACTTTCGCGGAAAACCGCAACCGGGACATGCTGCCGTTGCGCGACGTCGATTTCCGCCTTGGCGCCGACAGCACGGGCCGCGTCATCGTCGATCTTCCGAACAACCAGGTTGGTGTCGACGTCAAGCAGCAGGGCAAGAACCTCGTCGTGGAGTTCACCAAGTCGACGTTGCCAGAGGGGCTGCGCCGCCGCCTCGACGTGGCCGACTTCGGAACGCCGGTCCAGCTGATCACTTCACAGCAATCGGGCGACCGCGTCCGCATGACGATCGAAGCCAAGGGTGACTGGGAGCACAGCGCCTACCAGAGCGAGAACCAGTTTGTGGTCGAGGTCCGCGCCCGCAAGGTCGATCCGACCAAGCTGACGCAAGGCGTCGGCTACAACGGCGAGAAGCTGTCGCTCAACTTCCAGAACATCGAAATCCGTTCGCTGCTGCAGGTGATTGCCGACTTCACGAACTTCAACATCGTGACTTCGGATTCGGTGAGCGGCGCGCTGACTCTGCGACTGAAGGACGTGCCCTGGGACCAGGCGCTCGACATCATCATGCAGGCGAAGAATCTGGGCATGCGCAAGAACGGCAGCGTGCTGTGGATCGCGCCCAAGGATGAAATCAACGCGAAGGAAAAGCTCGAATTCGAGGCCAAGGCCGCGATCGAGAATCTGGAGCCACTGCGGACCCAATCGTTCCAGCTTAACTACACCAAAGCGATTGCCATTGCTCAGGGGCTGACTGGGACGAGCGCTGCATCGGGTGGCGGTGGCGGCGGTGGTACGACGACGCGCATCCTGAGCCCTCGCGGCAGCGTCATCGCCGAGTCGCGCACCAACCAGCTCTTCGTGTCGGACATCCCGTCGCGCCTGGCCCAGGTGACCGAGCTGATCCAGAAGCTGGACATTCCAGTTCGCCAAGTGCTGATCGAAGCCCGGATCGTCGAAGCGTCCGATACCTTCGGCAAGTCGCTCGGTGTGCGGCTGGGCGGCGGTATCTCGGGCGAGCGTTTTGCATCGTCCGCTGGGAATCGGGCCTATGGCAACGTTGGCGTGATGCCCGTCGTCACGGCGGGCACCAACGGTGGCGCCAGCACTGCCACCACCACTTGGACTAATTCCAACTTCATCAACCTCCCGGCAGGCGATGCGGGCGGCACAGGCAACGCAGCAGGCACCTTCGCGATCTCGCTCTTCAATTCGAGCTTCTCGCGCATGCTGAACCTCGAGATCTCGGCGCTCGAAGCCGACGGCAAGGGCAAGCTGGTGTCCAGCCCACGCGTCATCACAGCCGACCAGACCAAGGCGCTGATCGAGCAGGGTGAAGAAATCCCGTACCAGCAGGCCACGTCCAGCGGCGCTACCTCGATCTCGTTCCGCAAGGCGGTGCTGAAGCTCGAAGTCACGCCGCAGATCACGCCGGAGGGCAACATCATCCTGACGCTGGACGTAAGCAAGGACGCCCGCGGCGTGAATACCTCGGCGGGCCCGGCGATCAACACCAAGCACGTGCAGACCGAGGTGCTGGTGGAGAACGGCGGCACGGTCGTCATCGGTGGTATCTTCGAGCTCACCGAAACCAATGACGAATCGCGCGTGCCGGTGCTGGGTGAAGTGCCCTACCTGGGGGCACTGTTCCGCAAGCGCGAACGCGTTGCCAACAAGACCGAAATGCTCGTCTTTATCACCCCGAAGATGATTACCGACCGCAACGCCGCGCGCTGACGCGCGGGCGTAGCAGCCACCGCGTGGCGGTCGCACTCGTCGGCTTGCCCGGCGCCGGAAAATCCGCAGTGGGCCGGCGCCTGGGGATGCGGCTGGACCTTCCGTTCATCGACACCGATCACGTGATCGAGCAGCGCATAGGCTGCTCGATTCGCGATTACTTCGAGCGAGAGGGCGAAGTAGCCTTTCGAGACATCGAGCAGACCGTGATCGCCGACCTGGCTGCCAACGCCCATGGCGTTCTGGCGACCGGAGGCGGTGCGGTGCTGCGGGAGGCCAACCGCACCCAGTTGCGCGATCACTTCCACGTGATCTACCTGCGCTCCTCCCCCGAAGACCTGTTTCGGCGCCTGCGCCACGACGTCAAGCGCCCCCTGCTGCAGGTGGCCGACCCGCTGGGTCGGCTGCGCGAACTGCACGATGCGCGCGACCCGTTCTATCGGGAAACAGCCCATGACGTGGTCGATACCGGTCGCCCGTCGATCGCCATGCTGGTGAACATCATCGTGATGCAGCTGGAGCTGGCGGGCGTCGTCGAGCCAGGTGCTCACCCCGAAGAGCCCCCCGCCTGAGCCCGTCCGGGCCGCAGCGCCTAAACTCGCTGCCCATGTCCCTGCCCGTACTTTCCGCCCCGCCAGAACGCGTCGACATCCAGCTCGGCGACCGCAGCTATCCGATCCTGATCGGCGCTGGCCTGCTGGACGACCCCCAGAGCTTTGCCGTCACGCCGGCCGCAGCCACGGCCCTGATCGTCAGCAACACCACGGTGGCGCCGCTTTACGCCAAGGCGCTGCAGGCTGCCCTGGCGGACCGCTTCCGCACGGTTCACCTGCTCGAGTTGCCCGACGGCGAGGTCTACAAGAACCTGCAGACCCTGAACCTGATCTTCGACGACCTGCTGGGCCATGGCAGCGACCGCAAGACCGTGCTGTTCGCCCTAGGCGGCGGCGTGGTGGGCGATATGACCGGCTTCGCCGCCGCCAGCTACATGCGCGGCGTGCCTTTCGTGCAGGTGCCGACCACGCTGCTGGCGCAGGTCGATTCCTCGGTTGGCGGCAAGACGGCCATCAATCACCCGCTCGGCAAGAACATGATCGGCGCGTTCTACCAGCCGCAGCTCGTGGTTTGTGATCTGTCCACGCTGCAGACGCTGCCCCCGCGCGAACTGAGCGCCGGCCTGGCCGAAGTCATCAAGTACGGCCCGATCCACGACATGGCCTTCTTCGACTGGATCGAGGCGAACATTGACGCCCTCGTCGCAAGAGACCCCGCCGCGCTGGCCTGCGCCGTCAAGCGCAGCTGCGAGATCAAGGCGCTGGTGGTCGGCCAGGACGAGCGCGAGACCGGCCTGCGCGCGATTCTCAATTTCGGCCACACCTTCGGCCACGCGATCGAATCGGGCCTCGGCTATGGCGAATGGCTGCACGGCGAGGCTGTTGGCTGCGGCATGGTCATGGCTGTGCACCTGTCGCAGCGGCTCGGGGGCGTCGATGTTGCATTCGTCGATCGGCTCACGCGCCTGATCGAGCGCGCCGGCCTGCCGGTCGTCGGCCCCGCGCTGGGAGCCGAGCGCTATCTGGAGCTGATGCGCGTCGACAAGAAATCGGAAGCCGGTGAGATCCGCTTCGTGGTGATCGACCGACCCGGCTCCGCCGTGGTCCGCAGCGCGCCTGACGCGCTGGTGCGCGAAGTGCTCGCGCAGTGCTGCGCGGGATGAGTCTCGCGGCCTATGCCTGCCTGCCCGCGCGGTCGCGCGGCCGTCGGCATGCGGAGCCGCCCGCGCCTACGCGTGATGCCTTCCAGCGCGACCGTGACCGCATCGTGCATTCCACGGCCTTTCGACGACTGGTCTACAAGACGCAGGTGTTCCTGAACCACGAGGGCGATCTGTTCCGCACCCGGCTCACGCACTCGCTGGAAGTTGCCCAGCTGGGCCGCTCGATCGCCCGGGCCCTGCGCATCAACGAAGACCTGGTCGAAGCGATTGCGCTGGCCCATGACCTGGGCCACACGCCCTTCGGCCATGCGGGCCAGGACGCGCTCAACGACTGCATGGCCGGGCATGGTGGCTTCGAGCACAACCTGCAGAGCCTGCGTGTGGTCGATGCGCTGGAGCATCGCTATCCGCAGTACGACGGGCTGAATCTCAGCTTCGAGACCCGCGAGGGCATCCTCAAGCACTGCTCCCGCGCGAATGCGGAGCGCATCGAGGCGGCTGAGCCCGGGGGTGTAGCCCGGCGCTTCCTGGACCGCACGCAGCCGGCCCTCGAGGCGCAGCTGTGCAACCTCGCCGATGCCATCGCCTACAACGCCCACGACATCGACGACGGCGTGCGCTCGGGGCTCATCAGCGTCGAGCAACTGTCCGAGATCGAGCTGTTCGAGCGCCATCGCCGCGAGGCTCTTGCCGAACACCCGCAGCTGCAGGGTCGGCGCGTGCTCTACGAAACCATCCGGCGCATGCTGAGCGCGCAGGTCTACGACGTGATCGACGCGACGCGTGCGGCGCTCGAAGTCCTCGCTCCGGCCGATGCCGACGCGGTGCGCAAGGCTCCGCCCGTTGTCGCGTTCAGCGGCACCATGCAGGCCCAGTCGGAAGACCTGAAGCGCTTTCTCTTCCACAACCTTTACCGGCATCCGCAGGTCACCCAGACCACCGACCAAGCACGCGACGTGGTGCGGGAGTTGTTCGAGGCCTATCTCGAGCGCAGTGCCGAAATGCCAACTTCCTTCGCTGAGCGCGGCGACAGGCACCGCGCCGTGGCCGACTACATCGCAGGCATGACCGACCGCTTCGCAATGCGTGAACACGAGCGGCTCACAGGCCGCCGGGGGATCGCGTGAGTTCCGTCCCAGCACGTCCGCGAGTTCCCGTCGCCGCCTTTGCCGTCCTGCTGGGCGGCGTCAGCGGAGCCCTGCACTTGGGCAAGCTGCCGCCTGCCGTGCCGGCGCTGCAGGCATCGCTCGGCATCGGCCTGGTCGAGGCGGGATTCCTTTTGTCGCTCGTGCAGGTCGCAAGCATGACCCTGGGGTTGCTGGTCGGGCTTGCGGCCGACACCATCGGCCTGCGCCGCAGCATGCTGACAGGGCTGTTCGTGCTGACGGTCGCGAGCCTGCTGGGAGGCCTGGTCGGCACCAGTGCAGATGGCGGCGCGCACGCCGTGCAATGGCTGCTTCTGCTGCGCGGCATCGAAGGCATCGGCTTCCTGCTGGCGGTCATGCCGGGACCAGGGCTGATCCGCGCCCTGACCCCGCCGGGCGCGGACAAAGCGGCGCTGGGCCTCTGGGGCGCCTACATGCCGCTCGGCGTGGCCTTGGCGCTGCTGCTCGGGCCCGCCCTGATCGCCTGGGGCGGCTGGACGGGCTGGTGGTGGGCGCTGTCGCTCGTTTCGGCCGGTGCTGCGCTCTGGCTGTGGACGGTCGTGCCTGCTGATCGCACCCGCCAGGCAGCGGCAGGCCAGCCCAGCGAAGGCTGGTCATCGCGCCTGCGCGCCACTGTCGGTGCGCGTGCACCCTGGCTGATCGCGCTGACGTTCGCCGTGTACTCGTCGCAGTGGATGGCCGTCATCGGCTTCCTGCCCGCCATCTATGCGGGTGCGGGCGTGCCGGCCGCCTGGAACGCGGTGCTCACCGCGCTCGCGGCCGCGATGAACATCGTCGGCAACATTGCCGGCGGCCGCTGGCTGCAGCGCGGTGTGGCGCCCGAACGCCTGCTGCAACTCGGCTTCCTGACGATGGCGCTGGGCGGCGTGGCCGCCTTCGCGCAAACAGGGCAGGGCGCCGACGCCCTGGGCCTGCCGCCCGCGCTGCGCTACATCGCCGTCTGCGCCTTCTCGCTGGGCGGCGGCATGGTGCCGGCCACGCTGTTCCTGCTGGGCGTGCGGCTGGCACCCGGGCCCACCACCGTGTCGACGACCGTCGGCCTCATGCAGCAGGCTTCCTCGCTCGGCCAGTTCCTGGCCCCGCCCGCGGTGGCGTGGCTGGCCCACTGCGTTGGCGGCTGGCACTGGACCTGGACGGCCACGCTGGCCTGTTCGCTGGCCGGCATGGCGATCGCGCGGCGACTGGGGCGGATTCGCCCTGCGGCGGAGATGGCATGACCCATCCGACGACAATTGCAGCCGCCCAGGCCGAAGCGGACACGCGGCGCTGGCTCGAACGCGCGGTGATCGGCCTCAACCTGTGCCCCTTCGCAAAGGCCGTGCACGTGAAGGCGCAGATTCACTACGCCGTGTACGAGCCCACCGAAGCGGCTGACCTGATGGATGCGCTACTGGCCGAAGCCAAAGACCTCGCAGCGCTCGACGCCGCCGTGCGCGACACCACACTTCTGATTGCACCGAACACCTTGGCCGACTTCCTGGACTTCAACGATTTCGCGGCGCGTGCCGAACGCCGGCTTGCGCGCGCCGGTTTCGACGGCGTGTTCCAGCTGGCGAGCTTTCATCCGCAGTTCCAGTTCGCCGGCACCGAAGCCGACGACCTCGGCAACGCCACCAACCGCGCGCCATACCCCACGCTGCACCTGCTGCGCGAGGACAGCGTGAGCCGCGCGGTCGAGGCGTTCCCCGAGGCGGAGGCCATCTTCGAGCGCAACATCGACACGCTCGAAGCGCTGGGGTCCGATGGCTGGGCGGCGCTCGACGTCGGCCCCGGGAGTGCCAAGCCATGAACACCAAAGCCGCATCGAAACCGGTGACGAAGACGAACAAGGCAGTCAAGGCTGATGCCGAGCTGGCCGATGCCCTGCGCCCTGGCCAGTCCGTCGAGTTGCTCAAGGAGCTGCACATCCTCACCCGCGAGGGGCGGCTCAACCAGGACTCGCGGCGCAAGCTCAAGCAGGTCTACCACCTGTTCCAGTTCATCGAGCAGCTGCTGCGCGAGTTGCCGGAAGAGGGCGCAGGCGCCACGCTGGCCGACCATGGCGCGGGCAAGTCGTACCTCGGCTTCATCATCTACGACCTGTTCTTTCGGGCGCGGCAGGGCAGCAGCGGCCATGTCTACGGCATCGAGACGCGCGGCGAACTGGTCGAGCGCTCGCGTGCGCTGGCGCAGCGGCTGGGCTTCGACCGCATGTCGTTCCTGAACCTCACCGTGGCCGAATCGGCGCAGGCAAGCGAACTGCCGGAGCAGATCGACGTGGTCACCGCGCTGCACGCCTGCGACACCGCCACCGACGACGCCATCGCCTTTGGCCTGGCCAAGAAGGCGCGCTGCATGGTGCTCGTGCCCTGCTGCCAGGCCGAAGTGGCCGCCTGCCTGCGCGAAACCAAGGCGCTGGCACTCTCGCGTACACCGCTGGCCGAGCTGTGGCGCCATCCGCTGCACACGCGCGAAATCGGCAGCCAGCTCACCAACGTGCTGCGCTGCTTGTATCTCGAAGCCAACGGCTACAGCGTTACGGTGACCGAACTGGTCGGCTGGGAGCACAGCATGAAGAACGAACTGATCCTGGCGCGCTACACGGGCCAGCGCAAGGCGAGTGCGGCGACGCGGCTGCGCGAGTTGCTGGCGCAGTTCGGGCTCGACACGCTGGGCGACACGCGCTTCCGTCTCGCCTGAACGCTGGCGCGCAACTCGCGTCCGCATACCCCATGGCCCGCCTTCCCCGCCTCACGCTGGCCGACATGCCGCACCATGTGATTCAGCGCGGCAACAACCGCCAGCCGATCTTCATGGACCGGGCGGATCACGAGAAGCTGCTCGCGCTGCTGGCCGAGAACGCCACGCGCTTCGGCATCGCGCTGCATGCCTATGTGTTGATGGACAACCACTTTCATCTGCTGGCCACGCCCAACAGCACCACCGGCCTGCCCCAGTTCATGCAGTCGGTGGGTCGCAGCTACGTGCGCTACTTCAACGACCGCCACGGCCGCAGCGGCACGCTGTGGGAAGGCCGCTACCGGTCGACGCTGATCCAGACCGACCGCTACCTGCTGACCTGCATGGCCTACATCGACCTCAACCCGGTGCGGGCGGGCATGGTGGCCGATGCGCGCGACTTTCCGTGGTCCAGCCACGGCCACTACGCCGGGCTGCGGCACGACCGGTTGCTGACGCCGCATCCGCTGTACTGGGAGCTTGGCAACACGCCGTTCGCGCGGGAGGCCGCGTATGTCGAGTTGGTGCGCGGCGGGGTACGCGCGGCTGACCAAAGCGCGCTGACCGAAGCCACCTTGCGGGGCTGGGCTGCCGGTGACGACGATTTTCTCGACGGCCTGCAGAAGTCCACCGACCGCCGGGTGGTCAAAGCCAAGGCCGGCCGGCCGCCTTCGAACAGCTCATCCTGAGCTGAAAAGCGGCACCAATTCATTGCACCGATTGGTCTTTGTGCTCCTGTTTTTGATATGTCCCTAATTTAATTCCGATAAGAAAACTCAACATTTAATAAGAATCTGACCCCTATTAAAGTGTTTGGCATTCTTTGTGCATCGCAATATGCTCCCTTTCCCTGCGAAAACTGAAGGAGCGCGCCCATGACGACGGCTGCCGAGATTCAACATCTCCAAGAACACGGTCTGTATTCCGGTGCCGACGAGCACGATGCCTGCGGCGTCGGCTTCGTTGCACACATCAAGGGCGAAAAAAGCCATGCCATCGTGCTGCAGGGCTTGAAGATCCTCGAAAACCTCGACCATCGCGGCGCCGTGGGCGCTGACAAGCTGATGGGCGACGGCGCTGGCATCCTGATCCAGTTGCCCGACCACCTGTACCGCGAAGAAATGGCGAAGCAGGGCGTCACGCTGCCCCCGCCGGGCGAGTACGGCGTCGGCATGATCTTCCTGCCGAAGGAACACGCCTCGCGCGAGGCCTGCGAACAAGAGATGGAACGCGCCATCAAGGCCGAAGGCCAGGTGCTGCTCGGCTGGCGCGACGTGCCGGTCAACCGCGACATGCCCATGTCGCCCACCGTGCGCGAAAAAGAGCCGCTGCTGCGCCAGGTCTTCATCGGCCGCGGCAACGACGTGATCGTGCAGGACGCGCTGGAACGCAAGCTCTACGTGATCCGCAAGACCGCCAGTGCCAACATCCAGCGCCTGAAGCTCAAGCACAGCAAGGAATACTACGTTCCCAGCATGTCGAGCCGCACCGTGGTCTACAAAGGCCTGCTGCTGGCCGACCAGGTCGGTACCTACTACCTCGACCTGCAGGACAAGCGCTGCGTCTCGGCCCTGGGCCTGGTGCACCAGCGCTTCTCGACCAACACCTTCCCCGAGTGGCCGCTGGCCCACCCGTACCGCTACGTCGCCCACAACGGCGAAATCAACACGGTCAAGGGCAACTACAACTGGATGAAGGCACGTGAAGGCGTGATGTCGTCGCCGGTTCTGGGCGCCGACCTGCAGAAGCTCTACCCCATCAGCTTCGCCGGCCAGTCCGACACCGCCACCTTCGACAACTGCCTCGAGCTGCTGACGATGGCTGGCTACCCCATCAGCCAGGCCGTGATGATGATGATTCCCGAGCCCTGGGAACAGCACGCCACCATGGACCCGCGCCGCCGCGCGTTCTATGAGTACCACGCCGCCATGCTCGAGCCGTGGGACGGCCCGGCCTCCATCGTGTTCACCGACGGCCGCCAGATCGGCGCCACGCTCGACCGCAACGGCCTGCGCCCCTCGCGCTACTGCGTGACCGATGACGACCTGGTCATCATGGCGTCGGAATCGGGCGTGCTGCCCGTGCCCGAACAGAAGATCGTGCGCAAGTGGCGCCTGCAGCCCGGCAAGATGTTCCTCATCGACCTGGAGCAGGGCCGCCTGATCGACGACGAGGAGGTCAAGTCCAACCTCGCCAACAGCAAGCCCTACAAGCAGTGGATCGAGAACCTGCGCATCAAGCTCGACAGCGTCAAGGCCGAGCCGGTCTCCGCGCCGCTGAGCCAGGTCGCGCTGCTCGACCGCCAGCAGGCCTTCGGCTACACCCAGGAAGACATCAAGTTCCTGATGAGCCCGATGGCGCAAGCCGGCGAAGAGGGCATCGGCTCCATGGGCAACGACAGCCCGCTGGCCGTACTCTCCAGCAAGAACAAGCCGCTGTACAACTACTTCAAGCAGTTGTTCGCGCAGGTGACGAACCCGCCGATCGACCCGATCCGCGAAGCCATCGTGATGTCGCTGGTGTCCTTCATCGGCCCCAAGCCCAACCTGCTGGACATCAACCAGGTCAACCCGCCGATGCGGCTCGAAGTGAGCCAGCCGATCCTCGACTTCGCCGACATGGCGAAGCTGCGCGACATCGGCAAGTACACGCAGGGCAAGTTCAAGAGCTATGCGCTCGACATCACCTACCCGCTCGCCTGGGGCGACGAAGGCGTCGAAGCCAAGCTGGCCTCGCTGTGCGCCGAAGCGGTGGACGCCATCAAGGGCGGCCACAACATCCTGATCATCAGTGACCGCGGCGTGAGCCCGACGCAAGTGGCCATTCCCGCCGTGCTGGCCCTGTCGGCCGTGCACCAGTACCTCGTGCGCGAAGGCCTGCGCACCACCGCCGGCTTGGTGGTCGAGACTGGCTCGGCCCGCGAAGTGCATCACTTCGGCGTGCTGGCGGGCTATGGCGCCGAAGCCGTGCACCCCTACCTCGCCATGGAAACGCTGGCGGCCATGCACGCCGACCTGCCGGGCGACCTGAGCGCCGACAAGGCGGTCTACAACTACGTCAAGGCCATCGGCAAGGGCCTGTCGAAGATCATGTCGAAGATGGGTGTCAGCACCTACATGAGCTACTGCGGCGCGCAGCTGTTCGAAGCCATCGGCCTGAACAGCGAGACGGTGAACAAGTACTTCACCGGCACCGCCAGCCGTGTGGAAGGCATCGGCGTCTTCGAGATCGCCGAGGAAGCCATCCGCATGCACAAGGCCGCCTTCGGCGACGACCCGGTGCTCTCCAACATGCTCGACGCAGGCGGCGAATACGCCTGGCGCACGCGCGGCGAAGAGCACATGTGGACGCCCGACGCCATCGCCAAGCTGCAGCACAGCACGCGCTCCAACAACTGGAACACGTACAAGGAATACGCGCAGCTCATCAACGACCAGAACCGCCGTCACCTCACGCTGCGCGGCCTGTTCGAGTTCAAGATCGATCCGGCCAAGGCCATTCCGGTGGACGAAGTCGAATCCGCCGCCGATATCGTCAAGCGCTTTGCCACCGGCGCGATGTCGCTCGGCTCGATCAGCACCGAGGCGCACTCCACGCTCGCCATTGCCATGAACCGCATCGGCGGCAAGAGCAACACCGGCGAAGGCGGCGAAGACCCCGCACGCTACCGCAACGAGCTCAAGGGCATCCCGATCAAGCTGGGCGACACGCTCAAGAGCGTGATCGGCGCCGAGAACGTCGAGGTCGACCTGCCGCTGAAGGACGGCGACTCGCTGCGTTCGCGCATCAAGCAGGTCGCGTCGGGCCGCTTCGGCGTCACAGCCGAGTACCTGCATTCGGCCGACCAGATCCAGATCAAGATGGCGCAGGGCGCCAAGCCGGGCGAGGGCGGTCAGCTGCCGGGCGGCAAGGTCACCGAGTACATCGGCAAGCAGCGCTATGCCGTGCCGGGCGTGGGCCTCATTTCGCCGCCGCCGCACCATGACATCTACTCGATCGAAGACTTGGCGCAGCTCATTCACGACCTGAAGAACACCGCCCCGCACGCCAGCATCAGCGTGAAGCTGGTGAGCGAAATCGGCGTGGGCACCATCGCGGCCGGCGTGGCCAAGTGCAAGAGCGACCACGTCGTGATCGCCGGCCATGACGGCGGCACGGGCGCCTCGCCCTGGTCGTCGATCAAGCATGCGGGCAGTCCGTGGGAAATCGGCCTGGCCGAAACGCAGCAGACGCTGGTGCTCAACCGCCTGCGCAGCCGCATCCGCGTGCAGGCCGACGGCCAGATGAAGACCGGCCGCGACGTCGCCATCGGCGCGCTGCTGGGCGCCGATGAGTTCGGCTTTGCCACCGCCCCGCTGGTGGTCGAGGGCTGCATCATGATGCGCAAGTGCCACCTGAACACCTGCCCGGTGGGCGTGGCCACGCAAGACCCGGTGCTGCGCAAGAAGTTCTCGGGCAAGCCCGAGCATGTCGTCAACTACTTCTTCTTCGTTGCCGAAGAAGTGCGCCAGATCATGGCCCAGCTCGGCATCCGCAAGTTCGACGACCTGATCGGCCGCGCCGACCTGCTCGACATGCGCAAGGGCATCGAGCACTGGAAGGCTTCGGGCCTGGACTTCAGCCGCCTGTTCGCGCTGCCTAACGTGCCGGCCGACGTGCCGCGCTTCCATGTCGAGAACCAGGATCACGGCCTCGACAAGGCGCTGGACGTGAAGCTCATCGAAAAATCGCGTCCCGCCATCGACAAGGGCGAGAAGGTGCAGTTCATCGAGGTGGCGCGCAACGTCAACCGCTCGGTGGGCGCAATGCTCTCCGGCGCGCTGACCAAGGTGCACCCGCAGGGCTTGCCCGACGACTCGATCCGCATCCAGCTCGAAGGCACGGGCGGCCAGTCGTTCGGCGCCTTCCTGGCACGCGGCATCACGCTGTACCTGATCGGCGACGCCAACGACTACACCGGCAAGGGCCTTTCGGGCGGCCGCGTGGTGGTGCGCCCCAGCCTCGACTTCCGCGGTGAAGCGGTGCGCAACACCATCGTCGGCAACACCGCGCTGTACGGCGCGACCACCGGCGAGGCCTACCTGTGCGGCGTGGCCGGCGAGCGTTTTGCGGTGCGCCTGTCGGGTGCCACGGCGGTCATCGAAGGCACCGGCGACCACGGCTGCGAATACATGACCGGCGGCACGGTGGCCGTGCTCGGCAAGACGGGCCGCAACTTCGCGGCCGGCATGAGCGGTGGCGTTGCCTTCGTCTACGACGAAGACGGCCAGTTCGCCACGCGCTGCAACCTCTCGATGGTTTCGCTCGACAAGGTGCTGACCTCGGCCGAGCAGACCGCGAGCGTGCATCGCAAGATCTGGCACGGCGGCGTCACCGACGAAGCGCAGCTGAAGAAGCTGCTCGAAGAGCACCACCGCTGGACCGGCAGCAAGCGCGCACGCGAGCTGCTCGACAACTGGGCCGTGTCGCGCACGAAGTTCGTGAAGGTGTTCCCGAACGAATACAAGCGCGCGCTGGCCGAGCTGCACGACCGCAAGGTCGAGCTCACCAGCAGCGGCAACAACGCGCACATCGGCCTCGAGCCGCACGCGCTGGCTCCCGCACCGCAAACGGCCCCGGCTTCGGTCTGAGCGCCCACGAGTACAGAGAACAAAGGAAAGCACGATGGGAAAGATCACCGGCTTCATGGAGCATGAGCGTGTCGAAGAGGGCTACAAGCCCATCGAAGAGCGCGTCAAGCACTACAAGGAATTCGTCGTCGGCCTGGATACCGAGCAGGCCAAGGTGCAGGGCGCGCGCTGCATGGACTGCGGCACGCCGTTCTGCAACAGCGGCTGCCCGGTCAACAACATCATTCCGGACTTCAACGACCTCGTGTACCGCAACGACTGGCAAAACGCCTTCGCGGTGCTCGACTCGACCAACAACTTTCCCGAGTTCACCGGCCGCATCTGCCCCGCGCCCTGCGAGGCAGCCTGCGTGCTCAACGTGAACGACGACGCGGTCGGCATCAAGTCGCTGGAGCACGCGATCATCGACCGCGCCTGGGACGAAGGCTGGGTGGCGCCGCGCGTCGCCAAGCACAAGACCGGCAAGAAGGTGGCAGTGGTGGGTTCGGGCCCGGCCGGCATGGCGGCCGCACAGCAGCTCGCGCGCGCCGGCCACGACGTGACGCTGTTCGAGAAGAACGACCGCATCGGCGGCCTGCTGCGCTACGGCATTCCCGACTTCAAGATGGAGAAGTCGCACATCGATCGCCGCGTCGAGCAGATGAAGGCCGAAGGCGTGACCTTCCGCACCGGCGTGATGGTCGGTGCCGCGAAAGACCCGCTGGGCAAGGGCTCCAAGGTCACGAACCTGGCCAAGGAAACCGTCACGCCCGAGCAACTGCAGAAAGAGTTCGACGCCGTGCTGCTCACAGGCGGTGCCGAGCAGTCGCGCGACCTGCCGGCGCCCGGCCGCGACCTCGACGGCATCCACTTCGCGATGGAGTTTTTGCCTCAGCAGAACCGTGTCAACGCGGGCGACAAGGTCAAGGGCCAGCTGCGCGCCGACGGCAAGCACGTGATCGTCATCGGCGGTGGCGACACCGGCTCCGACTGCGTGGGCACCAGCAACCGCCATGGCGCGGTCAGCGTCACGCAGTTCGAGCTGATGCCCCAGCCGCCCGAGGAAGAAAACCGCCCGCTGACCTGGCCGTACTGGCCGATCAAGCTGCGCACCAGCTCCAGCCATGAAGAGGGCTGCGAGCGCGAGTTCGCGATCTCCACCAAGGAATTCATCGGCGAAAAGGGCAAGGTCACCGGCCTGAAGACCGTTCGCGTCGAATGGAAGGACGGCAAGATGCAGGAAGTGGCCGGCAGCGAGCAGATCCTCAAGGCCGACCTGGTGCTGCTCGCGATGGGCTTCATCAGCCCCGTGGCCACCGTGCTCGACGCCTTCGGCGTGGAGAAGGATGCCCGCGGCAACGCCAAGGCCACGGTCGACTTCATCGGCGGCTATGTCACCAACATTCCGAAGGTTTTTGCCGCCGGCGACATCCGCCGCGGACAGTCGCTGGTGGTGTGGGCCATTCGTGAAGGCCGACAGGCCGCGCGCTCGGTGGATGAGTTCCTGATGGGGTTCAGCGACCTGCCGCGCTGAATTTTGTTTCAATTTCGCGGGGCCGGCCACGGCCCCGTTATCATCCGCGTCAAACCGCATGCCGGGATGCTTGAAAAAGCGCCCGGCTTTTTTATTGAGATGGACCCAGCCGCACCACTGCCACATCCCTTCGTAGAGTTCCGCGACGTCACGTTCGGCTATGGCGCACGCGCCATCCTCGACGGCGTTTCGTTCTCCGTGCCGCGAGGCAAGGTAACGGCTCTGATGGGGGCATCGGGCGGTGGCAAGACCACCGTGCTTCGCCTGATCGGCGGGCAGCAGAAGGCCCAGCGCGGCGAGGTGCTCTTCGACGGCCACGATGTCGGCAAGTTCGATGCAACCTCGCTCTATGCAGCGCGGCGTCGCATGGGCATGCTGTTCCAGTTCGGCGCGCTGTTCACCGACATGACCGTGTTCGACAACGTGGCGTTTCCGCTGCGCGAGCACACACAACTCTCCGAAGCGCTGGTGCGCGACGTGGTGCTCATGAAGCTCGATGCCGTCGGCCTGCGCGGTGCGCGCGACCTGATGCCCAGCGAGGTGTCGGGCGGCATGGCGCGGCGCGTGGCGCTCGCGCGCGCCATCGCGCTCGACCCCGACCTCGTGATGTACGACGAACCTTTCGCCGGGCTCGACCCGATCTCGCTCGGCACCGCCGCGCGTTTGATCCGCCAGCTCAACGACACGCTCGGGCTCACAAGCATCATCGTGTCGCACGATCTCGAAGAAACCTTCCGCATCGCCGACCATGTGATCATCCTGGCCAACGGCGGCATCGCCGCACAGGGCACGCCCGACGAAGTGCGCCACAGCGCCGATCCGCTGGTCCATCAGTTCGTCAATGCGCTGCCCGACGGGCCGGTGCGTTTCCACTACCCCGGCGTCAGCATCGAGGACGACTTCGGCAATGTCGAAGGAGGGCGCTCATGAGCTGGTGGAAGCCCGCAGACGTCGGCTTCGGCGTGCGCCGCCATCTGGCCAACCTGGGCTATGGCGCGAAGCTGTTCATGCGCTTGGTCGGCCCGGGCGCGCAGATCATGCGCCGCTTCGGGCTGGTGCGTGACCAGATCCATTTCCTGGGTAACTACTCGCTCGCGATCATCGGCGTGTCGGGGCTGTTCGTGGGCTTCGTGCTCGGGCTGCAGATGTACTACGCGCTGCAGCGCTACGGTTCTTCCGAAGCGCTCGGCCTGCTGGTCACGCTGAGCCTGGTGCGCGAGCTCGGGCCCGTGGTGGCGGCCTTGCTGTTCACCGGGCGCGCGGGCACATCGCTCACTGCCGAGATCGGTCTCATGAAGGCCGATGAGCAGCTGAGCGCCATGGAAATGATGGCGATCGATCCGGTGCAGCGCGTGCTCGCGCCGCGTTTCTGGGCTGGCGTCATCACCATGCCGCTGCTGGCGGCTGTGTTCAGCGCGGTCGGCATCATGGGCGGCTACGTGGTGGGCGTGCTGATGCTGGGTGTCGACCCGGGCGCGTTCTGGGGCCAGATGCAGGGCGGCGTCGATGTGTGGCGCGACGTCGGCAACGGCGTCATCAAGAGCATCGTCTTCGGTTTTACCGTGACCTTCATCGCGCTGCTGCAGGGCTACGAAGCCCAGCCCACGCCCGAAGGCGTGTCGCGCGCGACCACGCGGACCGTGGTGACGGCATCGCTGGCGGTGCTGGGGCTGGACTTCCTCCTGACCGCCATGATGTTCAGTATCTAAAGAGGCTCGGCCTCCATCGTTCTAGACAGAGAGTCAAACCATGCAACGTTCCAACAACGACATCTGGGTCGGCCTGTTCGTGCTGATCGGCGCGGCGGCGCTGCTGTTTCTCGCGCTGCAGTCGGCCAACCTGCTGAGCCTGAATTTCCAGAAGACCTATTCGGTGACCGCGCGCTTCGACAACATCGGCGGGCTCAAGCCGCAAACCGCTGTGAAAAGCGCGGGGGTTGTGGTCGGCCGTGTGGAATCCATCTCCTTCAACGACAAGTCCTTTCAGGCCGACGTCACGCTGGCTTTGCAAAACCGCTACAGTTTTCCCAAGGACAGCTCGCTCAAGATCCTGACCAGTGGCCTGCTCGGTGAGCAGTACATCGGGATCGAGGCGGGCGCCGAAGACAAGAACTTGCAGGCCGGCGACACCATCACCTCGACCCAGTCGGCCGTGGTGCTGGAAAACCTGATCAGCCAGTTCCTGTACAGCAAGGCGGCCGAAGGCAATTCGACGCCTGGAACAGCCAACAAGAAATGAAAACACGATCTTTTTTGTCTTCTGCTATGAATAACGTAGCAATTCGCGCCCGTTGGGTGGGCGCCGCAGCTTTTCTTGCACTGATGGCCGGTTGCGCCACCGGACCCAACGCCAATCCGGCCGACCCTCTCGAGCCGTTCAACCGCGGGGTCTCGCGCTTCAACGACACCGTTGACGATGCAGTGCTCGTTCCCGTGGCCACGGCCTACCAGAAGGCGCTGCCTTCGATGGTGCGCACCGGCGTGAACAACTTCTTCGGCAACATCGGCGATGTCTGGAGCCTGGCCAACAACGTGGCCCAGCTCAAGCTGCAGAACAGCGCCGAGACATTCATGCGCCTGAACGTCAACACCTTCTTCGGGCTCGGCGGCCTGCTGGACGTGGCAACCGAGGCCGGCATTCCCCGTCACGAGGAAGACTTCGGCCAGACGCTGGGCTACTGGGGCGTGGGCCCGGGCCCGTACGTCGTGCTGCCGCTGCTGGGCTCCTCGACGCTGCGCGACACCGCAGCCAAGCCGCTCGACATGTACGGCGACCCGCTGGGCCATGTGGAAGACATCCCCTGGCGCAATTCGCTGACGGTGCTGCGCATCGTCGACACGCGCTCGCAGTACCTGCGCGCGAGCCGCCTGCTCGGCGATGCGGCGCTCGACAAGTATTCGTTCACGCGCGATGCGTTCCTGCAGCGCCGCCGCAGCCAGGTCTACGACGGCAATCCGCCGGATGACGGCGGTGGCAGCGACGGTGGTGGCGGCGACAAGTAAGCCGCAAGAGGAGGGGAGGCTGCTTGCATCCGGTTGCAAGGCTTCACCTCCCGGACAGGAACCCGGTCGGCCCCAGGGGGCTCGAATCCGTTCCTGTCTCAGCACCCGGTTTTTCCGGGTGCCTGCAGATTTTCAAACTTGAATGAGGGACTCTTCATGAACAACAAGACCTTGCAACGTCGCGATCTTGGCCGCCTGGTGCTGGCCGGTGCCCTGCTGTTCGGTGCGGCTGTCGCCTTCGTCCAGCCCGCCCGTGCCGCCGACGAAGCGCCCGATGCGCTCGTCAAGCGCCTCTCGACCGACGTGCTCGAAACGATCAAGGCCGACTCGTCCATCAAGTCGGGCGACGTCAACAAGATCATGCTGCTGGTCGACAGCAAGATCATGCCCAACGTCAACTTCCAGCGCATGACGGCCTCGGCAGTCGGCCCGGCCTGGCGCACTGCAACGCCCGAGCAGCAAAAACGCCTGCAGGACGAGTTCAAGGCCCTGCTGGTGCGCACTTATGCCGGCGCGCTCGACCAGGTGACCGACCAGACCGTCACCATCCGCCCGTTCCGCGGCTCGCCCGACGACAAGGACGTGCTGGTGCGCACCGAGGTCCAGGGCCGTGGCGATCCGGTTCAGCTCGACTACCGCCTCGAAAAGACCCCCGGCCAGGGCGCCGGCTGGAAGGTCTACAACCTGAATGTGCTGGGCGTGTGGCTGGTCGACACCTACCGCACCCAGTTCGCGCAGGAAATCAACAAGAACGGCATCGACGGCCTGATCGCCGCGCTGGCCGCGCGCAACAAGGGCAACAGCAAGGGCTGACCGGGCGCACGCGATGCTGGTCCTGCCCACCCGACTCACTCACGACGAGGCCCCCGCCTGCATGCGCATGCTGCAGCAGGGGCTGAAAGGCCAGGCCGACTCGTCGTCCACTGTGGTCGACGCGACCGCGCTGGCCCAGTTCGATTCATCGGCGCTGGCTGTACTGCTCGAATGCAGGCGCGAGTCGAGCGCGCTGGGCCGCGGCTTCTCCGTCAAAGGCCTGTCGCCTCGCTTGCGCGAACTCGCGGCGCTGTATGGCATTGCGGGCCTTTTGCCCGCCGCGCCCTGAAAAAGTAACGGCCCCTTAAAATCGCGGGCTCCCATGCCCGCGATTTCATTTCAATCGGTCTCCAAGACCTACCCCCCCTCCAGACAACAAAAAGCCCAGGGCAAGCCAGGGCTCAAGGCTGTCGACGAGGTCAGCTTCCAGATCGAACCGGGCGAATTCTTCGGCCTGCTCGGCCCGAACGGCGCGGGCAAGACCACCCTGATCAGCATGCTCGCGGGCCTGTCGCGGCCCACGGCCGGTGCCATCAGCGTCCATGGCTTCGACGTGCAGCGCGACTTTGCGCAGGCGCGCCGCCAGCTTGGCATCGTGCCGCAGGAGCTGGTGTTCGACCCCTTCTTCAACGTGCGTGAATCGCTGCGCATCCAGTCGGGCTACTTCGGCATCAAGAACAACGAGGCCTGGATCGACGAGCTGCTGCAAAGCCTGGGCCTCGCCGACAAGGCCACGGCCAATATGCGCCAGCTCTCGGGCGGCATGAAGCGCCGGGTGCTGGTGGCACAGGCGCTGGTGCACAAGCCGCCGGTGATCGTGCTCGACGAGCCCACGGCCGGTGTCGACGTGGAACTGCGCCAGACGCTCTGGCAGTTCGTCGCCCGGCTCAACAAGCAGGGCAGCACCGTGCTGCTCACCACCCATTACCTCGAAGAGGCCGAGGCACTGTGCAGCCGCATCGCGATGCTCAAGCAGGGCCGCGTGATCGCACTCGACCGCACCAGCGAACTGCTGAAATCGGCCGCGAGCAACGTGCTGCGCTTCAAGACCGATGCCATGCTGCCCTGGGCCATTGCCCAGCACGCGCGCATCACCGGGCGCATCGTGCAGCTGCCGGCGCAGAACGCCCATGAAGTCGAACAACTGCTGGCCGCCATCCGCGAAGCCGGCGTCGCGGTGGAAGACGTGGAAATGCGCAAGGCCGACCTGGAAGACGTGTTCATCGACCTGATGGCAGGCGAGCAAACCCCGTTGGAGGTCGCGCGATGATGGCCGTCACGGGTTGGCGCGCGCTGCTCTACAAGGAGACGCTGCGTTTCTGGAAGGTCGGCTTCCAGACCGTGGGGGCGCCAGTGCTCACCGCGCTGCTGTACCTGATGGTGTTCGGCCACGTGCTCGAAGACCACGTGAAGGTCTACGGCACGGTCGGCTACACGGCCTTCCTGGTGCCCGGCCTCGTGATGATGAGCGTGCTGCAGAACGCCTTTGCCAACAGCTCGTCGTCGATCATCCAGAGCAAGATCATGGGCAACCTGGTCTTCGTGCTGCTCACGCCGCTGTCGCACTGGGGCTGGTTCTTCGCCTATGTGGGCTCGTCGATCATCCGCGGGCTGGCCGTGGGGCTGGGCGTGTTCGTCGTCACGGTGCTGTTCGCGCAGCCGAGTTTCGTCGCGCCGGTCTGGATCATCGTGTTCGCGCTGCTGGGCTCGGCCATGTTGGGCACGCTGGGCCTCATCGCCGGTCTCTGGGCCGAGAAGTTCGACCAGATGGCGGTGTTCCAGAACTTCCTGATCATGCCCATGACCTTCCTGTCGGGCGTGTTCTATTCGATCGGTTCGCTGCCCCCGTTCTGGCAGAGCGTGAGCCACCTGAACCCGTTCTTCTACATGATCGACGGCTTCCGCTACGGCTTCTTCGGCGTGAGCGACGCCTCGCCCTGGCTCAGCCTGGGCATCGTCGGCACCGCCTGGCTGGTGGTGAGCGCCATCGCTGTCCACCTGCTTCGCATCGGCTACAAAATTCGAGGCTGAAAAAGCCTTTCCACACCCCATGACCGCCGAACAACTCCAGGCCCTGATCCAGTCCCATCTCCCGTGCGAGCACATCACGCTCGAGGGCGATGGCCGACATTGGTACGCCATCATCGTCTCGGCCGAATTCGAGGGCAAGCGCTCGATCCAGCGCCATCAGCGGGTCTACGCCACCCTCGGTGCGAAAATGCACACCGACGAGGTGCACGCGCTTTCGATGAAGACCTACACGCCGGCCGAATGGGCGGCAGTGGAAAAATAACTCCCGGCCCCTCGTGGCCTCCTGACTTCGCTGGAACTTCGATGGACAAACTTCTGATTCGCGGCGGGCGAGAGCTCCGCGGCGAAGTACTCATTTCCGGCGCCAAGAACGCCGCGCTGCCCGAGCTGTGCGCGGCGCTGCTGACCGACCAGCCCGTGACGCTGCACAACGTGCCGCGCCTGCAGGACGTGTCGACCATGCTCAAGCTGGTGCGCAACATGGGCGTGACGGCCGAGCGGGATGACAACGGCACCGTCCGCTTGAATGCCGGCGATCTCGGCAACCCCGAGGCGCCCTACGAGCTGGTCAAGACCATGCGCGCCTCCGTGCTGGCCCTGGGCCCGCTGCTGGCGCGCTTCGGCCATGCCAAGGTGTCGCTGCCGGGCGGCTGCGCCATCGGCTCGCGGCCGGTCGACCAGCACATCAAGGGCCTGCAGGCCATGGGCGCCGAGATCGTGGTCGAGCACGGCTACATGGTCGCGCGCCTGCCCGAAGGCCGCACCCGCCTGAAGGGCGCGTGCATCCTGACCGACATGGTCACCGTCACCGGCACCGAGAACTTCCTCATGGCCGCCGCGCTGGCCGAGGGCGAAACGCTGCTCGAAAACGCCGCGCAGGAGCCCGAGATCGTCGACCTCGCGGAAATGCTGATCCGCATGGGCGCGAAGATCGAAGGCCACGGCTCCAGCCACATCCGCATCCAGGGCGTCGAGAAGCTGCACGGCTGCGAGCACGCCGTGGTGGCTGACCGCATCGAGGCCGGCACCTTCCTGTGCGCGGTTGCGGCCACGGGCGGCGAGGCCTTCCTGCGCCACGCGCGCGGCGACCACCTCGACGCCGTGATCGACAAGCTGCGCGACGCGGGCTGCACCGTTGCCTTCGAAAAAGACGGCGTGCGCATCAGCTCCAAGGGCCCCGCCTACGAACACCTGAAGGCGCAGAGCTTCAGCACCACCGAGTACCCGGGCTTTCCGACCGACATGCAGGCCCAGTTCATGGCCCTGAACGTGATCGCGCGCGGCGCCTCGATGGTCACCGAGACCATCTTCGAGAACCGCTTCATGCACGTGAACGAGATGGTGCGCCTGGGCGCACGCATCCACGTCGAGGGCAAGGTGGCGATGGTCGAGGGCGTGCAGCAGCTCTCGGGTGCCACCGTGATGGCCACCGACCTGCGCGCCTCGGCCAGCCTGGTCATCGCCGGCCTCGTGGCCGAGGGCGAGACGCTGGTCGACCGCATCTACCACCTCGACCGGGGCTACGACCGCATGGAGTCCAAGCTGCGCGGCCTGGGCGCCGACATCGAACGACTGACCGGAGCTGCCGCCGCATGATCACCTTGGCTCTTTCCAAAGGCCGCATCTTCGAAGAGACGATGCCCCTGCTGGCGGCCGCCGGCATCGAGGTCACCGAAGACCCCGAGAAGTCGCGCAAGCTGATTCTCGAAACAACCCGCCCCGACGTGCGCGTGGTGCTGGTGCGTGCATCCGACGTGCCCACCTACGTGCAGTACGGCGGCGCCGACCTTGGCGTGACCGGCCTCGACGTGCTGCTCGAGCATGGCAACCAGGGCATGTACCAGCCGCTCGATTTGCGCATCGCGGCCTGCCGCCTCAGCGTGGCTGTGCGCGCCGACTACGACTACGCCTCGGCCGTGAAGCAGGGCTCGCGCCTGCGCGTGGCGACCAAGTACGTGGGCCTGTCGCGCGACTTCTTCGCCAGCAAGGGCGTGCACGTCGACCTGATCAAGCTCTACGGCAGCATGGAGCTGGCGCCGCTCACGGGCCTGGCCGACGCAATCGTCGACCTGGTTTCGACCGGCAACACGCTCAAGGCCAACCATCTCGTCGAGGTCGAACGCATCATGGACATCAGCGCGCGCCTCGTAGTGAACCAGGCCGCGCTCAAGCTCAAGCGCGAGCCGATCCGCCGCATCGTCGACGCGTTTGCGTCCGCCATTCCAGGGGCTTGAGGCGCGCCGTGTCCGAAGAGAACAAGAAGAGTTTTTTTTCGAGACTCGATAGCCACTATGCGGCCGTCGAGATGATCCGGGACGCCTCCAAGGCCCTGTGGATCATCGCGGCGCTGCAGGCCGTTTCTGCGCTGATCGGCGACAAGGCCGGGCTGTTCGACGCCGCCTTGAACGCCGTCTGCGCTTTCGGCATTGCCCGTTTCCGCAGCCGTATTGCGGCGGGTCTCGCCCTGGCGCTTGCGCTGGGAACTCTGGCCTTTGCCGGTTATGGCATGGCCATCGGCGGCCGCATCAGCGGTGCGGGTGCCCTGATCGCGGTATTTGCCGTCTGGGCTTCAGCCCGCGCTCTGGAAGCGACCGTCAAAATACGAGGCCCCTTGGCCAACAAGCCGTCGCGTCTTGCGAACGATCTTGAATAGCAGCCGTCCCGTTAGATTTTTTCTCGACACACACGATGAAACTGAAAGCAGCCCCCGCCCGTCTGTCCACGACTTCAGCCAGCTTCGACGCTGAATTCAAGGCGCGGCTGCATTGGTCCGCGGACGACGACGCGGCCATCGAGAAGGTGGTGGCCGACATCCTCGCCGACGTGCAGAAGCGCGGCGACGATGCGGTACTGGAGTACACCAACCGCTTCGACAAGCTCGATGCAAAGACGCTGCCGGAGCTGGAGCTGACGCAAGCCGAACTCAAGGCCGCCTTCGAGGCGCTGCCGGCCGCTCAGCGCGACGCGCTCGAAGCCGCCGCGCGCCGTGTGCGCAGCTATCACGAGGCCCAGAAGAAGGCCAGCGGCGAAAGCTGGAGCTACCGCGATGCCGATGGCACGCTGCTCGGCCAGAAAGTCACGCCGCTCGACCGCGTCGGCATCTATGTGCCGGGCGGCAAGGCCGCGTACCCGTCGAGCGTGCTGATGAACGCCATTCCGGCGCACGTTGCGGGCGTGGGCGAAATCATCATGGTGGTGCCGACGCCGAAGGGCGAAAAGAACCAGCTCGTGCTCGCCGCCGCCTATGTGGCCGGCGTAACGCGCGGCTTCACCATCGGCGGCGCGCAGGCCGTGGCGGCGCTGGCCTACGGCACCGCCACCATCCCCGCCGTCGACAAGATCACCGGCCCCGGCAACGCCTACGTGGCAGCCGCCAAGCGCCGCGTGTTCGGCACCGTGGGCATCGACATGATCGCGGGCCCGAGCGAAATTTTGGTGCTGGCCGACGGCACCACGCCGCCCGAGTGGGTGGCCATGGACCTGTTCAGCCAGGCCGAGCACGACGAGCTGGCCCAGAGCATCCTGCTGTGCCCCGACGCCGCCTACATCGACCGCGTGCAGGCCGAGATCGACCGCCTGCTGCCGGCCATGCCGCGCGCGGAAATCATCGCCGCCTCGCTCAACGGCCGCGGCGCGCTGATCCACACGAAGAGCATGGAAGAGGCCTGCGAGATCAGCAACCGCATCGCCCCTGAGCATCTGGAAGTCAGCAGCAGCGAACCGAATCGTTGGGAGCCGCTGCTGCGCCACGCTGGCGCGATCTTCCTGGGCGCCTTCACCAGCGAAAGCCTGGGCGACTACTGCGCCGGGCCGAACCACGTGCTGCCCACCAGCGGCACGGCGCGCTTTTCCAGCCCGCTGGGCGTGTACGACTTCCAGAAGCGCTCCAGCCTGATCGAGGTCAGCGAGGCCGGCGCCCAGGTGCTGGGCCCGATCGCCGTCACGCTGGCCGAAGGCGAGGGCCTGCAGGCGCACGCCGAAGCTGCCCGCATGCGGCTGCGTAAGATCTGAGCTCCAACAAAACCCGTCTCCGGGAGGAGCAAGCAAGATGATCGATCGTCTCCGTTATTCGCGTCTTTTTCGATTCGCCACGGGCCTCGTTGCGGGCGCCGCACTGCTGGCCGCCTGCAGCCAGATGCCGCAGGCGCCGCGCACGTCGGCTGCCCTGAGTGCCACGCCCAGCGCCGCGCCGGCAGCGCCTGCCCCGCAACTCGGCACGCAGTGGGGCGAGGGCCTCGAATCGAAGACCCGCACGGTCATCACCAAGCGCCTGTCCGACCAGCCGGACGACGTGGCCTTGCTGGGCTACAACGAGGCCTCTGCCGTTCGCCGCTCCGTGGGCAGCAATCCTGAGAGCCGCCTGAGCCTGATGCTGGCCGACGGCGACGTCGAATGGTCGGTGCTCGGCGAAGACAGCCGCCCGCTGCCGCTGCAGCGCGCCCGTCGAGGCAGTGGCGGCGAAGACATGTTCCGCCTCGCCGGCGTGCAGGGCTCGCGCTACACGCTGCGCTTTCGCAATCTCAGCGAGCGCAACTACGAGGTGATCGCCACGGTCGACGGCCTCGACGTGCTCAACGGCAAGCCCGGGAGCCTGCGCAATGGCGGCTACGTGTTGCGTCCGCTGCAGGCGCTCACCATCGAAGGCTTCCGCAAGAGCGAGAACGAGGTTGCGGCCTTCCGCTTTTCAGCGCCCGGCCGTGCCTACGCAGCGAACACCGAAGCGGGCGACGTGCGCAACATCGGCGTGATCGGCGCCGCGCTGTTCGAACTCGAAGAGCGCGACGCACCGCGCCGCCAGCGCCGCGACGCCACCCCGTCGCAGCCCAGCGCCTTCCCGGCCGACGGCGCCTATGCGCCGCCGCCGCGCTACCGCAAGTGATGCCGATGAAGCGTGCCGCCGCCTTCCTGCTGCTCGCGCTGGCGGCCGCCACCGGCGCGCAGGCCATGAGCATCCGCGAACTGCGCACGCTCGAAGCCAGCGAGAAGGACGGCAAGGCCTACGCCAGCTACTACTTGGTCGGCGTGCTCGAAGGCCTGCGCGAAGGCGTCGAATCGTCGCAGCGCAACGGGCAGAAGCCCGTGTTCTGCGTCGAGGGCCGCCGCCTCGAACCCTCCATGGCGCGTTCGCTCTACCAGACCGAGCTGACCCGCAACGCCGACAGTTACGAAGCCGACATGCCAGTGCAACTGGTCATGGCCGGCGCCCTCCGAAACAGCTACCGCTGCACCCGATGACCGCTGCTCCCGAATCCATCCGCCCGCCGCTCGACCGCATCCGCAACGACGTGCGGTCCATGCATGCCTACGCGGTGCAGGACGCGCGCGGCTTCGTCAAGCTCGACGCCATGGAAAACCCCTTCGGCCTGCCGCCCGCGCTGCAGGTCGAACTCGGCGCGCGCCTCGGTGCGCTGGCGCTCAACCGCTACCCGGGCGAGCGCGGCGCCGACCTGCAGCGCGCGCTGGCCGCGCACGCGCAGATGCCCGAAGGCTTCAGGCTGATGATGGGCAACGGCTCGGACGAACTGATCTCGCTGCTGGCCATTGCCTGCGACCTGCCCGGCGCCACCGTGCTGGCGCCCGTGCCCGGCTTCGTCATGTACGCCATGAGCGCGAAGCTGCAGGGCCTGAAGTTCGTCGGCGTGCCGCTCACGGCCGACTTCGAACTCGACGAAGCCGCCATGCTGGCTGCCATCGCGAGCGAGAAGCCCGCCATCGTCTACCTCGCGTATCCGAACAACCCGACCGCCAACCTCTGGAACGACGCCGTCGTCGAGAAGATCGTCGAAGCCCAGGGCGCGCAGGGCGGCCTGGTGGTGATCGACGAGGCCTACCAGCCCTTCGCTGCCCGCAGCTACATCGACCGCCTGGCGAAGCACGGCCACGTGCTGCTGATGCGCACGCTCAGCAAGTTCGGCCTGGCCGGCATCCGCCTGGGTTACATGATGGGGCCGGCCGCGCTGGTCGCCGAGATCGACAAGGTGCGCCCGCCCTACAACATCAGCGTGCTCAACTGCGAGTGCGCGCTGTTCGCGCTGGAGCACGCCGAGGTGTTCGAGGCGCAGGCCCGGCAGATCCGCGAGGAGCGCGAGCGCCTGATGATGGGGCTCGGCCGCCTGCCCGGCGTGAAGACCTGGCCCAGCGACGCCAACATGATTCTTTTGCGCGTGCCCGATGCCGCCAAGACCTTCGAGGGTATGAAGGCACACGGGGTTCTGATCAAGAACGTTTCTAAAATGCACGAACTGCTCGCAAACTGCCTGCGCCTCACCGTCGGAACGGCCGACGAGAATGCGCGGATGCTCGCGGCACTCGAAGCCTCACTATGACCACCCCCACCAACCCGGGCAGCGCCGATCGCACTGCGACGGTCACCCGCAACACCGCCGAGACGAAGATCACCGTCAGCGTCAACCTCGACGGCACCGGCAAGGCCAAGCTTGCTACCGGTATCGGCTTCTTCGACCACATGCTCGACCAGATCGCCCGCCACGGGCTGATCGACCTCGACATCGACTGCCAGGGCGACCTGCACATCGACGGTCATCACACGGTGGAAGACGTCGGCATCACGCTGGGCCAGGCCGTGGCCAAGGCCATCGGCGACAAGAAGGGCATCCGCCGCTACGGCCACGCATACGTGCCGCTCGACGAGGCGCTGAGCCGTGTGGTCATCGACTTCTCGGGCCGTCCCGGCCTCGTGATGCACGTGCCGTTCACCAGCGGCATGATCGGCACCTTCGACAGCCAGCTCACCTACGAGTTCTTCCAGGGCTTCGTGAACCACGCCTTCGTCACGCTGCACATCGACAACCTCAAGGGTGTCAATGCGCACCACCAGTGCGAGACGGTGTTCAAGGCCTTCGCGCGCGCCATGCGCGGCGCGCTCGAACTCGACCCGCGTTCCGTCGGCGTCATTCCCTCGACGAAGGGCTCGCTCTGAACGCGTTCGTCCATCAGCTATGAAATCTGTAGCAAATACCGTTGCCGTGGTCGACTACGGCATGGGCAACCTGCACTCCGTGTCGCAGGCCGTGCGCCATGCGGCCGACCAGGTCGGCGTGGAGGTGTTCGTCACCTCCGACCCCGACGTGGTTCGCAAGGCGACCCGCGTGGTGCTGCCGGGGCAGGGCGCCATGCCCGACTGCATGCGCGAGCTGCGCGACTCCGGCCTGCAGGAGTCGGTGCTCGAAGCCGCGGCGAGCAAGCCGCTGTTCGGCGTGTGCGTGGGCATGCAGATGATGCTGTCGCGCAGCGACGAGGGCCCGACCGACGGCCTGGGCCTCATTCCTGGCGAGGTCATCAAGTTCGACCTGGCTGGCCGCCTGCAGCCCGACGGCAGCCGCTTCAAGGTGCCTCAGATGGGCTGGAACCAGGTGCGCCAGGCCCAGCCGCACGCCGTGTGGGCGGGGGTGCCCGACCAGAGCTACTTCTACTTCGTGCACAGCTTCTATGCCTGCCCGGCTGACCCCAAACACAGTGTGGGCGAGGCGGAATACGGCGCAAGCTTTACCGCAGCCATCGCACGCGATAACATTTTTGCAACCCAGTTCCACCCGGAGAAGAGTGCGGACCACGGGCTGCAGCTCTATCGCAACTTCCTCCACTGGAATCCCTGAACCTATTTTCCCGACCGGGCCGAACCTCTCACAGCCCGGATTCCGCACACTCGCGTCACTTCCATGCTCCTCATTCCCGCCATTGATCTCAAAGACGGCCACTGCGTTCGCCTCAAGCAGGGCGACATGGACCAGTCCACCATCTTCAGCGAAGACCCCGCTGCCATGGCCCGCAAGTGGGTCCAGGCCGGCGCGCGCCGGCTGCACCTGGTCGATCTGAATGGCGCCTTCGCCGGCAAGCCGCAGAACCACGCGGCCATCAAGGCGATCCTGAAAGAGGTGGGCGACGACATTCCGGTGCAGCTCGGCGGCGGCATCCGCGACCTCGACACCATCGAGCGCTACATCGACGACGGCCTGCGCTACGTGATCATCGGCACCGCCGCGGTCAAGAACCCCGGCTTCCTGAAAGACGCCTGCAGCGCCTTCGGCGGCCACATCATCGTGGGCCTGGACGCCAAGGACGGCAAGGTCGCCACCGACGGCTGGAGCAAGCTCACGGGCCACGAGGTGGCCGACCTGGGCAAGAAGTTCGAGGACTACGGCGTCGAGTCGATCATCTACACCGACATTGGCCGCGACGGCATGCTCTCGGGTATCAACATCGAAGCCACCGTCAAGCTCGCACAGGCGCTGACCATTCCGGTGATCGCCTCGGGCGGCCTGTCGAACATGGCCGATATCGACAAGCTCTGCGCAGTCGAATCCGACGGCGTCGAGGGTGTGATCTGCGGCCGCGCCATCTATTCGGGCGACCTCGATTTCGCCGCCGCGCAGGCTCGCGCGGACGAACTGGCCGGCGCCTGACGCCTTTACCGCGCAGCGCGTGCTCTCCGCGCTCGCCATCGCCAATTACCGCTCGCTGCGGCAGCTGACCGTGCCGCTGGGCCGGCTCACGGTCGTGACCGGGGCCAACGGCAGCGGCAAGTCGAGCGTGTACCGGGCGATGCGGCTGTTGGCCGACATTGCCAATGGCGGCGTGATCCGCTCGCTGGTGCGCGAAGGCGGGCTTTCATCGACTTTGTGGGCAGGGCCCGAGCGCTTCTCGGCGGCCATGTTGCGGGGCGACGTGCCGGTGCAGGGCACCACGCGCAGCGAGCCGGTTGCTCTGAGGCTGGGGTTCGCTGGTGCCGAGGCGGAAGATTTCGGCTACGCCATCGACATCGGCCTGCCACCGCCCATTCCGTCGACGGCTTTTTCGAGCGACCCACAGATCAAGCACGAGGCCATCTGGAGCGGCCCGCTGCTGCGGCCCTCGACGCACCTCGTCGACCGCAAGGGCGCTGCGCCTGCGTGAGGGCAAGGGCTGGCAGGCTGTCGGCCGGCCGATTCCCGCCTTCGCCAGCATGATGACGGAGCATGCCGATCCGCGCGACGCACCCGAGATGCTCACCCTGCGCGAGCAAATGCGCTCCTGGCGCTTCTACGACCACTTCCGCTCGGACGCCGATGCGCCTGCGCGCCAGCCGCAACTGGGCACCTACACGCCGGTGCTGGCCAACGACGGCGCCGACCTGGCCGCGGCATTGCAGACCATCCGCGAGATCGGCGACGGCGAAGCGCTCGACCGCGCGGTGGACGACGCCTTCCCCGGCGCAAGCATCGAAGTCCAGGTGACGGGCGACCGCTTCGAGACGCTGATGCACCAGCACGGCCTGCTGAGGCCCCTTACGGCCGCCGAACTGTCCGATGGCACCCTGCGCTACCTGTTGTGGATCGCGGCGCTGCTCACGCCCCGTCCGCCGGCGCTGCTGGTGCTCAACGAGCCGGAGACCAGCCTGCACCCCGACTTGCTGCCGGCCCTGGGGCGGTTGATTGCGCAGGCCGCGCGGCAGTCGCAGGTGATCGTGGTGTCGCACGCCGCCCGGCTGATCGCCGCGCTGGACGACAGCGAAGGCCTGCAGCCGGTGGTGCTCGAAAAGCAGTTCGGCGAAACGCGCATCGCCAACCTCGACATGAGCGAAATACCGCGCTGGGAGTGGCCAGCGCGGTAGCAGTTGAATGAGGGCTTATTCGGCCTTCACCGACATCGTCTGGATGATCGTTTCCAGCTGCGCACTCATCGGCAGGTTGATGCTTTCTCCCGACGGCAGCTTGCGCAGGAACCAGCGCTTGTATTGCCGCTCGATCTCGCCGTCTTCAGCCAGCACCTGGAAGGTGTCGACGACCACCTTGTTCAGCTGCGGGTCGCCCTTGCGGTACATGATCCCGTAGGGGTCGTAGGAGAGGAAGTCGCCGACCACCTCGTAGTCGGCCTTGGCGGCGTCCTGCGCGATCAGGCCGTAGAGGAGCACGTCGTCAGTCGCGAAGGCGTCGGCCTGGCCGCTCTTCACCAGCCCGAACGACTCGGCATGGTCGCGCGTCACCTGCAGGTTGATGTTCAGCTTGAACTTCTCCGACAGGTCGCGCAGCGTCTTCTCGTTGGTGGTGCCGGCCGTGACGGCCACCTTCCTGCCGGCGAGGTCGCGGAACGACTTGATCGGCGAGCCCTTCTTCACCAGCACCTTGGTGCCCGAGACGAACATCGTGGGCGAAAAGCTCACGCGTTTCTGGCGTTCGAGGTTGTTGGTGGTCGAGCCGCATTCCAGGTCGACCTTGCCGCTGGCGACAGCGTCGATGCGCGAGTCGGACGTGACGGGCACCCACTTGATCGTGAGGCTCCTGTTCACCGCGTCCTCGATGGCCGTTACCAGCGCGCGGCAGAGCTCGATCGAATAGCCGATCGGCTCCTTGCGCGCATTGAGGTACGAGAACGGCACCGACGACTCGCGGTAGCCGATGGTGATGGCGCCGGTTTCGCGGGCCTTGGCGAGGGTGCCGGTCAGCGCGGTGGGTGCCTGTTCCTGCGCCTGTGCCGGCCCCGCCAGCACGAATGCGGCGGCGGCCAGCAGTCCTGCGAGGAAAACCGACAGCGTGGCCTTGGGCTTCATGGCGCGCCTCACGCGTGGGCGGGGTGGGCGAGGGTGGCGCTGGCTTCCTCGTCGAGCGCCTTGGCGTTGACCTCGGCATCGCTCTCGGACATCAGCTCGCCCTCCCACTTGGCAACCACGGCGGTCGCGATGGAGTTGCCCACTGCGTTGGTGGCCGAGCGGCCCATGTCGAGGAAGGTGTCCACGCCCAGGATCAGCAGCAGGCCGGCCTCGGGAATGTCGAAGTGGTTCAGCGTGGCGGCAATCACCACCAGCGAGGCGCGCGGCACGCCGGCCATGCCCTTGGAGGTGAGCATCAGGATCAGCAGCATGGTGATCTGCGTGCTGATCGGCATGTGGATGTTGTAGGCCTGCGCGATGAAGAGCACGGCGAAGGTGCAGTACATCATCGAGCCGTCGAGGTTGAACGAATAGCCCATCGGCATCACGAAGCTGGAGATCTTGCGCTTCACGCCGAAACGGTCGAGCGCCTGCAGGATCTTCGGGTAGGCCGCTTCCGAACTGGCAGTGGCAAACGACAGCAGGAAGGCTTCCTTGATGAGCACCAGCAGCTTGAACACGCGCGGGCCGAGGAACAGGAAGCCCGCCAGCACCAGCACGCTCCACAGCACGAACAGGCCCAGGTAGAAGTCGCCCATGAACACCGCGAACTTCAGCAGGATGCCCAGGCCGTTGACGGCCACCGTGGCGGCCATGGCGGCCAGCACAGCGAGCGGCGCAATCTTCATGACGTAGCCGGTGATCTTGAGCATGGCGTGCGACAGCTCCTCGATGGCGGCGACCAGCGTCTTGGCCTTGTCGCCCAGCGAGGCGAGCGCCACGCCGAAGAACATCGAGAACACCACGATCTGCAGGATCTCGTTGTTGGCCATGGCCTCGACGAAGGACTTCGGCACCGTGTGGCTCACGAAGTCTTTCAGCGTGAATTTGGAGGTGGCCAGGTTGGCCGAGGCGCCGATGTCGGGCAGCGGCAGGCCGAGGTTTTCGCCGGGCTTGAGCAGGTTGGCCATGACCAGGCCGATGACCAGCGAGATCAGCGAAGCGGTGAGAAACCAGCCGATGGCCTTGCCGAACACGCGGCCGACCGACTTGGCGTCGCCCATGTGCGCGATGCCCACCACCAGCGTGGAGAACACCAGCGGGCCGATCAGCATCTTGATCAGGCGCAGGAACACGTCCGAGATGATGGAGACGTAGTCTGCGATTTCTTTCGCGGCTTTCTTGTCCGGAAAGCTGGAGAAGATCATGTAGCCCACGATGATGCCGAGCACCATCGCGATCAGGATCCAGGCGGCCATCGGCAGCTTCTTCATGCGTATCCCCTTGTCGTGTGAGAGTAGTTTTTCCGAGTGCACGGGACCGACTTGCACGTTGTCCCTCGATGCAAGCGATCACAGGGTATCCAAGAAGGCCCCAGGCACGCAATGGCCCTTGATGCCAATTCCGTGCCACGGTGCGGGTGCTGCCTACAATTCTCGCCATGGAAATCACCCCGATCGAGTTTCGCGGCCAGCCTGCCTTGCGTGCCAACGGCATCGATGGGAGCACCCTCACGGTGGCCTTGCATGGGGCGCAAGTGCTCTCGTGGACCGCGGCTGACGGGGTGGAAAGGCTCTACCTGAGCCCTTCGGCGGTGTTCGACGGGCACACGGCCATCCGCGGCGGCGTGCCCATTTGCTGCCCCCAATTCAACCAGCGCGGCATGTTGCCCAAGCATGGATTCATGCGCAATTTGCCTTGGGCGCACGAGGTTTCGGACACGCCCGAAACGCTGAGGCTGACGCTTCGCGACTCCGAAGCCACCAGAAAGCTCTGGCCGCACGCTTTTGAGGCGCGGCTTGAAGCCACTTTGTCCGGCGGCCAGCTGTGCACGACGCTCACGCTGCTCAACATCGACCGCGCGCCCTGGACCTTTGCCGCCGCGCTGCACACCTACCTGCGCGTCGACGACATCGCCAACGTGCGGCTAGAGGGCCTGCAGGGCGCCAACCGATGGGATTCGCTGCGCGACGACCGCTGGGTGGAAACCGCGGCAGCGTTGCATTTCGATGCAGAGTTCGACAGCGTCTATGCCGCGCCCGCCCAGCCGCTGCGGCTGGTTCAGCCGGGCGGCAAGCTCGAGATCTCCCAAAGCGCGAGCTGCAGCGAAACCGTGGTCTGGAACCCCGGCGCCGTGCTCGGTGCGAAACTCGCCGACATGCCTGCCGACGGCTTTCGCCACATGCTCTGCGTGGAGGCCGCTCGCATCGACGAGCCCGTGCTGCTGATGCCCGGCGCCCAATGGCAGGGCTGGCAACAGCTCCGCGTTCTCTGATTTCCTACCGGTTGTTCAACATCCCATGCTTGCCAAACGCATCATTCCCTGTCTCGACGTCACCGGCGGCCGTGTCGTCAAGGGCGTCAACTTCCTTGAACTGCGCGATGCCGGCGACCCGGTCGAGATCGCCGCGCGTTACAACGCGCAGGGCGCCGACGAACTGACCTTTCTCGACATCACCGCCACCAGCGACGGTCGCGACCTGATCCTGCCGATCATCGAGGCGGTGGCTTCTCAGATCTTCATTCCGCTGACCGTGGGCGGTGGCGTGCGCACGGTGGCCGATGTGCGCCGGCTGCTCAACGCCGGAGCCGACAAGACCAGCTTCAACTCGGCCGCCATCGCCGATCCGCAGGTGATCAGCGACGCGGCGCAGAAGTACGGCTCGCAATGCATCGTGGTCGCCATCGACGCCAAGCGCCGCAGCCCCGAAGAAGCCGCCAGCCGCGGCGCGGGCTGGGACGTGTACAGCCATGGCGGGCGCAAGAACACCGGCCTGGACGCCGTCGAATGGGCGACCGAGATGGCGCGCCGCGGCGCCGGCGAGATCCTGCTGACCAGCATGGACCGCGATGGCACCAAGAGCGGCTTCGACCTGGAACTGACCCGCGCGGTGAGCAACGCCGTCAGCGTGCCGGTGATCGCCTCGGGCGGCGTGGGCAGCCTCGACGACCTGGCCGACGGCATCCAGACCGGCGGTGCCGACGCGGTGCTGGCGGCCAGCATCTTCCACTACGGCGAGCACACGGTGGGCGAGGCCAAGGCCCGCATGGCCGCGCGGGGCATCCCGGTGCGAATCGACGCTTGAACCGCGTCCAAAGGGTCTTTTCCTATCCCCGACAATACTTCCATGAATTGGCTCGATGAAGTGAAGTGGGACGCGAACGGCCTGGTGCCGGTCATCGCGCAGGAACAGGGCAGCAACGACGTGCTGATGTTCGCCTGGATGAACCGCGAGGCGCTCGAAAAGACCGCCGAGCTGGGCCGCGCGGTGTATTTCAGCCGCTCGCGCAACAAGCTCTGGTTCAAGGGCGAGGAATCGGGCCACGTGCAGACCGTGCACGAGATCCGCCTCGACTGCGACAACGATGTGGTGCTGCTCAAGGTCACCCAGCTCGGCCACGAGCCCGGCATCGCCTGCCACACAGGGCGCCACAGCTGCTTCTTCAGCAAGTACGAAAAGGGCCAGTGGACGGTGGTCGAACCCGTCTTGAAAGACCCGGAGTCGATCTACAAATGACGGCCACAGTGAACAGCAACAGCACCTCCGACGCCCTCGCACGCCTGGCCGCGGTCATCGAAAGCCGCCTGCCCGCGCGCGGCGGCGATCCTGAGAAGAGCTACGTCGCGCGCCTGCTGCACAAGGGCCCGGACGCCTTCCTCAAGAAAATCGGCGAGGAAGCCACCGAGGTCGTGATGGCCGCCAAGGACGCCGACCACGGCGGCGACCGCTCGAAAATAGTGAACGAAGTGGCAGACCTGTGGTTCCACACCATGGTGGCGCTGGCGCACTACGGTTTTTCCCCCTCCGACGTTACCGCGGAACTCGAGCGCCGGGAGGGCACCAGCGGCATCGAGGAAAAGGCGCTGCGCAAGGTGCAGCAACGCGGCATCGAAGAGCAGCAGAAAGGCCAGGCCTCCGAATGAACGAAATCACCGCGATCGACGACATCTCCGGCAAGACGCCCGAGCAGCTGGAAAGCCTGCGCCAGATCACGCTGGCGGTGTACATCCTCTATGCGCTTTCGTGGTTCACGGGCGGCCTCACGGGAATCGTGGGCATCGTGCTCAACTACCTCAAGCGCGAGGATACGGAGGGCACGCTCTATCAAAGCCACTTCACCTGGCAGATCCGCACCTTCTGGTGGGGCCTGGTCTGGTCCATCCTGGGGTTCATCACCATCTGGATCCTGATCGGCTTCCCCATCCTCTTCGTCACTGCCGTGTGGATGATCTACCGGCTGGTCAAGGGCTGGCTGAACTGGAGCGAACGCAAGCCCATGGCTGTCTAACGAACAACCTCCATGTCACACGATCCCAACTGCATCTTCTGCAAAATCATCGAGGGCAAGATTCCCTCGCGCAAGGTCTACGAAGACGAAGACCTGTTCGGCTTCCACGACATCGCGCCCTGGGCGCCGGTGCATTTCATGCTGGTGCCCAAGAAGCACATCGCCTCGATGGCCCAGCTGACGCCCGACGACGAGGCGCTGATGGGCAAGATCATGATCCTGGCACCCAAGCTGGCGTTGGAGCAGGGCTGCAGGCCCTATCCGGACGGCGGCTACCGGGTCGTGGTCAATACCGGCACCGAGGGTGGGCAGGAGGTTCACCATCTCCATGTCCATGTCATGGGTGGTCCCCGGCCGTGGCTTCGCGGCTGAGCGGCATTAAGCCAAACTGTCACATTCCGCCCGACTAAAATCGGACACATTCTTAGGAGTTCTCCATGGGTTCTTTTTCCATCTGGCACTGGCTGATCGTGCTGCTCGTAGTGGTCATGATCTTCGGCACCAAGAAGCTGCGGAACATGGGTTCGGATCTTGGCGGCGCCGTCAAGGGCTTCAAGGACGGCATGAAGGACGGCGGCTCGTCCGACGCTGCCGCCGCTTCGTCGGCCCCCGCCCAGCAAGTGACCGGCCAGCCGGCCAACAGCGACAAGCCGACGATCGACGTCGAAGCGCGTCAGAAGTCCTGAGCGCGGACCGCACGTGCTCGACCTCGGCATTGAGAAGCTGGCGCTGATCGGCGTCGTGGCGCTGATCGTCATCGGCCCGGAAAAGCTGCCGCGCGTGGCCCGCACCGTTGGCACCCTGCTTGGCAAGGCGCAGCGCTACGTGAACGACGTCAAGGCCGAAGTCAACCGCTCGATGGAGCTCGACGAGCTCCGCAAGATGAAGACTACCGTCGAGGATGCGGCGCGCGACGTCGAGCACAGCATCCACACGGGCGCGAGCGAATTCGAGAAGCAGTTCAGCGGTTCGGGCGAAACCCTCTCGGCGCTGGCCGAACCCGAGCCATCGCCGCCCGAATACAAGCACCCCCGCAAGAACTGGCGCCTGAAACAGGGCGCCACGCCGCAGTGGTACAAGGCGCGCAACGGCGTGCGCACCAAGGCGCTGTCGGGTGCCGCGCGCGTCGCCCGCTTCCGTCCGCACAAGAGCAACTAGCGGACCCCCACCACCGCGTTCCTCGGGCGCCGCACGCCGGCCGACGTCACGCTATCTTCTTTTCCAATGGCCGATTCCGACAACAAGAACAAAGACAAAGAAGACGAGCTGGCGGGCACCGAACAGCCGTTCGTGGCGCACCTGGTCGAGCTTCGCGACCGCCTGCTCTACTGCGTCTACGGCCTCGTGGTCGCGGGCATCCTGTTGGCCATCTGGCCTGGCCCGGGCGGGCTGATCGACCTGATCGCGATGCCGATCAAGGCGCACATGCCGCACGACGCGAAGCTGATCGCCATCGGCGTGTTCTCGCCGTTCTTCGTGCCGCTCAAGGTGCTGATGATGGCGGCCGTGCTGCTGGCGCTGCCCTGGCTCATGTACCAGGCGTGGATGTTCATCGCGCCGGGGCTCTACAGCCATGAAAAGAAATTTGCGCTGCCGCTGATCTTCTTCGGCAGCCTGCTGGCCTATGCGGGCATCGCGTTCGTGCAGCTCTTCGTGCTGGACAAGATGTTCAGCTTCATCCAGCGCTTTGCACCGTCCGCGGTGCAGGCAACGCCCGACATTTCCTCGTACGTCGAGGCGATCCTGTCGCTCTACATCGCCTTCGGCGTGGCCTTCCAGGTGCCCATCGTCGTGATGCTGCTGGTGCGCTTCGAGATGGTGACCATCGAGAAGCTGAAGTCCTTCCGTGGCTACTTCATCGTGGTCGCATTCGTCGTTGCCGCGGTGCTCACGCCGCCCGACGTGGTGTCGCAGCTGGCGCTGGCGGTGCCGATGTGCCTCCTGTACGAGGTGGGCATCATCGGTGCCAGGTACTTCGCCAGTTCCGGCAAGAAGTCCGAGGAAGAGGAAAGCGCTGATTCAGCGCAATCCTGATCGACCAACCCGACAGCTCGTTATTCGGGCTGACTCGGCGGTACCTGCCGGACCGGGCTCTTCGGGCGCAGGCCCGGCGTCACATCCAGCTCCATCTTGTCGCTGCCGCGCTGCAGCGCGAACCGCGAGGTGCTGCCGGGCTTCAGGCCGGCCACCGCGGTCAGCAGCGCCTGCACGTTGTCCGTCTTCTTCTCGCCTACCGAGGTGATCACGTCACCCGGGCGGATGCCGGCCTTGGCGGCCGGGCCGTTCTGCAGCACGCCGGTGATGATCACGCCCGCGTCCGCCTTCACGCCGAAGGTTTCGGCGAGTTCGGGCGACAGGTCGCTCGGCTCCACGCCGATCCAGCCGCGGCGAACCTGGCCTTCCTTCACGATCCCTTCGAGCACGATCTTGGCCATCGACACCGGAATGGCGAAGCCGATGCCCATGCTGCCGCCCGAGCGCGAGTAGATCGCGGTGTTGATGCCCTGCAGGTTGCCGTTGACGTCGATCAGCGCGCCACCCGAGTTGCCGGGGTTGATGGCTGCGTCGGTCTGGATGAAGTTCTCGAAGTTGTTGATGCCGAGCTGGTTGCGGCCCAGCGCCGAGACGATGCCGCTGGTCACGGTCTGGCCCACGCCGAAGGGGTTGCCGATGGCCAGCACCTGGTCGCCCACCTGCAGCGCGTCGGAATCGCCCAGCACGATCACCGGCAGCTTGTCGAGCTCGATCTTCAGCACGGCCAGGTCGGTGTCGGGGTCGGTGCCGATCACCTTGCCGCGCGCATGGCGGCTGTCGTTCAGCGTCACTTCGATCTCGTCGGCGCCCTCGACCACGTGGTTGTTGGTGAGGATGTAGCCGTCGGGGCTCACGATCACGCCGCTGCCCAGGCCCACCTGGGGCTGGTCGTCCTGGTCGCCGAAGAAGAAGCGGAACCACGGGTCGTTGCTGCGCGGATGGCGCTGCGCGGCCTTGCTGGTGTTGATGCTCACCACCGCCGGGGAGGCCTTCTTGGCCGGCACGCTCAGGCTGCCGGGCGTTGTCACGCCCGGGTTGCCGGCCGGCGCCTCGACGATCGACACCACGCCGCCCAGCGAGGTCGCGCGCTTGTTGATCCACTCGGGCTTGAGCGTCGCGACGACGAAGTAGGCCGCGAGCAGGACGGTCACGGCTTGGGCGAAGAGCAGCCAGGTGCGTTTCATGAAAGATTGGTGAAAAAGACGTTGGAAGGCCGCAGTGCAACGCAGCAATGTTGTCAATTGTCCCTCAACCGCCTGGTGCAGAAACCGCTCGCAGAGGTCGAGATTAAGACTTCCTGTGTACGTAAAGCCGGGTTAACACCTAGCATCGCAGGTCGGTCCCATCCGGCCCGTGTTTTTCAGGCCTCCCGCGCTGCCCACCCGGTGGAAGCGGCCAGGCATTTCGCCAGCGCGCCATTTTTCCGTTTTCTCACCCGGTCCCGCGGGCTGGCGCGCGATCACGATCTCCCTGCCAGCCATGACTTCAGAAGCAACCTTCCCGGACGGCGCGCAGCCGGCGCCGGCACGCACGCTCGACTCGAGCGACTACAAGACCCTCGGCCTGTCCGCCCTCGGCGGCACGCTGGAGTTCTACGACTTCGTCATCTACGTGTTCTTCGCCACCGTGCTGGGGGCGCTGTTCTTCCCGGTCGACATGCCCGACTGGCTGCGGCAGCTGCAGACCTTCGGCATCTTTGCGGCCGGCTACCTCGCGCGCCCGGTGGGCGGCATCGTCATCGCGCATTTCGGCGACATCTTTGGCCGCAAGCGCATGTTCACGCTGTCGATCTTCCTGATGGCGGCGCCCACGCTGGTAATCGGCCTGCTGCCGACCTACGCGAGCATCGGCGTCGCGGCACCCCTGCTGCTGCTGGCGATGCGCGTGCTGCAGGGCGCGGCCATCGGCGGCGAGATGCCCGGCGCCTGGGTGTTCGTGGGCGAGCACGTGCCAGCCAAGCGCTATGGCTTCGGCATCGGCATGCTGACTTCGGGCATCACCGGCGGCATCCTGCTGGGCTCGCTGATTGCGGTGGCCATCAACCGCCACTATTCGCCCGAGCAGGTGAGCGACTTCGCCTGGCGCATTCCCTTCATCCTGGGCGGCGTGTTCGGGCTGGTGTCGGTGTACCTGCGCCGCTTCCTGCACGAGACGCCGGTGTTCAAGGAGCTGGCCGGCCGCCGCAGCGTGGCGCGCGAGATGCCGCTGCGCACCGTGCTGCGCGAGCACCGCGTGGCCTGCGTGTACGTGGCGCTGCTGACCTGGGTGCTGTCGGCTGCCATCGTGGTCGTGGTGCTGTACACGCCCACCTACCTGCAGAAGGTGCACCACATTCCCGCCGCACTGGCGCTCGAGGCCAACGCGCTCGCCACGCTCACGCTGACGCTGGGCTGCATGCTGACCGGCTGGGCCAGCGACCGCATCGGCACGCGCACCGTGATGCTTGTCGGCTGGGGCGGCCTGTTCGTTACGGCCTATCTGTTCTACAGCGGGCTGCCCGGCACGCCGGCCACGCTGTTCTGGCACTACGGGCTGGTGGGGCTGTTCGTGGGCACCATCGCCACCGTGCCGATCGCAGGCGTGCGCGCCTTCCCGGCACCGGTGCGCTTCACCGGGCTTTCGTTCGCCTACAACATGTCTTACGCGGTCTTCGGCGGGCTCACGCCGGTGATCCTCACGCTCTGGCTGCAGCGCGACACGATGGCGCCGGCGCACTACGTCGCGGTGCTGGCCGCTCTGGGCTTCCTGCTGGCGTTTCTGCCCCTGGCCGCGCGCGGCCATGCGATGCGCGATGGCGCGGCCCCCGCGGGCGGCGCGACAATGGTGCGATGAGCACCACCCGCCACGAACTGCTCCACGCATTCGACCTGCTGCTGGCCCCCGGGCGCTTCAAGGACTACGGACCCAACGGCCTGCAGGTCGAAGGGCGCACCGTGGTCCGCAAGATCGTCTCGGGCGTAACTGCCAGCCGCGCCCTGATCGAGGCCGCGATCCACGCCGAGGCCGACGCCATCTTCGTTCACCACGGCCTCTTCTGGCGTGGCCAGGACGGCTGCGTCACCGGCTGGATGAAGCAGCGCCTGAGCCTGCTGCTGGGCGACGACGTCAATCTGTTCGCCTATCACCTGCCGCTCGACGCGCACCCCGAGCTCGGCAACAACGCGCAGCTCGGCCTGAAGCTGGGGCTCGTGGCCCATGCCGGCTCGACCGGGCGCTTCGGCGAGCAGGAACTGGGCTTTCTCGGCACGCCGGAAAACGGCGAGAGCTTCGCCAATGCCAAGGCGCTTGCCACGCATGTCGAAAGCGTTCTGAAAAGGCCGGTCACGCTCGTCGACACGGCGCATCGCGCTATCAAAAACGTAGCTTGGTGCACGGGCGGTGCGCAGGGCTACTTCGAGGCTGCCATCGCGGCCGGCGCCGATGCCTTCATCACCGGCGAAATCTCGGAGCCCCAGGCCCACTACGCACGCGAGATGGGCGTGGCCTTCCTGGCCTGCGGGCACCACGCCACCGAACGCTACGGCGCGCCGGCGGTGGCCGGGCATGTGGCGGCGCAGCTCGGGCTGAAGCACGAGTTCATCGACATCGACAACCCGGCATGAGCGGTGCCATTGCCATCACCTTGGGGGATCCCGCGGGCATCGGCCCCGAGATCATCGCCAAGGCGTTTCGCGATGCGTCTGACGCCACGCGCGGTGCCTTCGTCGCTGGCGACGTGAGCACGATGCGCCAGGCCTCGCAGGCTCTGGCCGGACCGGGACAGCTGGCCTGGCCGGTGCTCGAGATCGAATCCGTCGCCGAAGCCGCGACCGTGCCGCCGGGCTGCATTCCTGTGCTGCAAGTGATCGCGCCACCTTCGCACATCGAGACGGGCCGCATCAGCGCCGAAGCCGGCCGTGTTGCGGGCGAGTGCGTGATCTGGGCCGCACGGGCCGCACTGCGCGGCGAGATCGGTGCCATCGTGACCGCGCCGCTGCACAAGGAAGCGCTGTCGGCCGCCGGCTTCCCGTACCCCGGCCACACCGAGCTGCTCCAGGCAGAGGCGGCCGCGCACCTGGGCCGCACCGTGGCCCACGTGCCGGTGCGCATGATGCTGGCCAACGACGAGCTGCGCACCGTGCTCGTCAGCATCCACATGTCGCTGCGCCACGCCATCGAGGCGGTGCGTTTCGAGGGCGTGCTCGAAACCCTGCGCATCACGCACCGCGCGCTGACGCATGCGCTGGGCCGCGCGCCGCGCATCGGCGTGGCGGGCCTCAACCCGCATGCGGGCGAGGGCGGTCTGTTCGGTTCGGAAGAGCGCGAGATCATCGCGCCGGCCATCGAGGCTGCGCGCGCCGAAGGCATCGACGCCAGCGGGCCCTATGCGCCCGACACGGTCTTCATGCGCGCACGCGCCAAGCACGGCGTGCCCTCCAGCGGCGAGTTCGACGTGGTGGTTGCGATGTACCACGACCAGGGCCTGATCCCGGTCAAGTACCTGGGTGTGGAGAAGGGCGTGAACGTGACGCTGGGCTTGCCGCTGGTGCGCACCAGCCCCGATCACGGCACCGCGTTCGACATCGCGGGAACGGGGCTGGCCGATGCGTCGAGCCTCGTCGAGGCGCTGCGCATGGCCCGGGTGCTCAAGGGAGCTTGATTTGGGGCGCTTGATCAGGGGCGCTTGAGGCTGTCGCGGATCTCGCGCAGCAGCACCACGTCTTCGGGTGTCTCGGGGGCCGCGGCCGGTGCCGGCTCTTCGTTGCGCTTCAGGCGGTTGATCTGCTTGACCATGATGAAGATGATGAAGGCCAGGATCACGAAGTTGACAGCGATGGTGATGAAGTTGCCATACGCCAGCACCGGAACGCCGGCTTTCTTCAGGTCTGCCAGCGTGTTCGCCACACCGGCGGGCGCTGTGCCCAGCACCACATAGAGGTTGGAGAAGTCGAGCTTGCCGAACACCACGCCGACCAGCGGCATGATGATGTCGGCCACGAGCGAGTCGACGATCTTGCCGAACGCTGCACCGATGATCACGCCGACCGCGAGGTCGATGACATTGCCCTTGACGGCAAATTCCTTGAATTCACTGAGGATGCTCATGATTCAAAAGGCTGCTGGAGCTCTGCTGTTGAAGGAAAGTCGAGTATGCCCGCGATTGCTCACTTCTCCAGCGAGCGTGGCGCAACATCGACATGCGCGGCCGGCAACCCTTCACGACTGCGCGCGGCAATTTGCCTGAAGCCGTCCTCGAGATGGCGCACGAAGCGCGGCGTGTCGAAGTAGCCGCGGCGCGCGTCCTTGGCCGCCGCGAGCCGTGCGCGCAGCGCCGCCAGCTCCTCCGGATGCGTGGCGTAGTGGGTGGCGTTCTGCACGTACTCGTCGTGGTTCGTGGCCACCAGCTCCGGCAGCCCGATGGCGCCGAGCAGACTGCCCGCCATGCGCGACACCATCGTCGTGCCCGTGAGCGCCAGCAGCGGCACGCCCGACCACAACACGTCGTTCGCTGTGGCACCGCTGCTGTAGGGGAAGGTGTCGATGAACAGGTCGGCCAGGCCGATGCGCGCCAGATGCTGGTCGACCGGCATGCGCGGCGACACGATCAGGCGCTCGGCCGGCAGGCCCGCCTTGTCCCATTGCGCGCGCAGGTTGCGCTCGAAGCCGTGCGGGCCCTGTGCCAGCCACAGCACCGAGTTCGGAATGCCCTGCACGATGCGCACCCACGCCTCGAAGGTCTCGGGCTGGATCTTGAACGACTGCGAGAAGTTGCAAAGCACGAAGGCGTCTTCGGGCAGGCCGCGCTCGGCGCGCGTGGCCTTGTGCGGATTGACGGACCGCTTCGTGTCGATCACCTGGAAGGTCTCGGGCAGGCGCAGCAGCTTCTCGGTGTAGCAGTCTTCCGTGCCCGGCGGCGAGAGGAAGTTGTCGGACACCAGGTAGTCGTAGTTCGGCGTGCCGCTGGTGCCCATGTAGCCCAGCCACATGAGCTGCGCCGGCGCCGCGTGGTAGGCCATGACCTGCGGCTTGGCGCCGCGCGTGTCGCCCGAGAGGTCGATCAGGATGTCGATCTCGTCCTCGCGGATGCGCTCGGCCATCTGCTGGATCGACTGGCCGTGCATGTCGACGAAGTGCTCGGCCGACGCGGCGATGCGCGCCCGCGCCGGGTGCCCGTCGTCCGGACCGTAGGAGTAGACGAAGATTTCGAAATCTTTCCGGTCATGCTGGCCGTACAGCTCGGCCGTCAGGTGCGCGACCGGGTGGTTGCGGAAGTCGAACGAGTAGTAGCCCACGCGAATGCGCGGCGCCGTGCGGCGCGCGCCGGCATCGGCGAAAGGCCTGATGCCCGTGTTCCGGTCGGCCAGCGTGGCGGAGCGCTGGGTCCAGTTCATCAGCCGGCGCGCATCGTCGTAGTTCGACATCAGGATGAACGACGACACGGTCTGGTCGTTGTTCGGGTTGTCCAGCAGCGCCGCGATCCTGGCGCGCAGCTCGGGCACGCCGTTCCAGTCGGCGATGTGCGCCTTTTCGCCCAGCATCCACACCATGGCCGGCATGAAGTCGGGGTCGTCGCGCAGGCACTGCTCGAACTCCGCGATGGCCGCCTCCGACTGGCCGGCCATCACATAGGTCACGCCCAGGTTGCAGCGTGCGAGCACCTGGCGCGGATGCACTTCGAGTGCCTTCTTGAGCACTTCGATGGCAGTGTCGAAATGGCCGAGCCGGAAGTTCACCGTGCCCAGGTTGTTCAGCAGCAGCTCGTGCTCGGGCAGGCTTTCCAGCGCTAGCTTGTAGAGCTCAGCCGATTCTGCAAAACGCATCGACACGCCCTCGAGCGCGCCGCACACGCCGTACAGCGCGGCCACGCCTTCGGGGTCGGACAGTGCCTTGTGGCGCTCCTCGGGCGGCCAGTTGCGCATGGCGCGCTGCATGGGCGCGATTGCCTCCTCGGTGCGGCCGCAACTCTGCAGCGCCCTTGAGAGCATGAAGGCGGCCTCGCAATCCTGCGGGTCGGCCGCGGCCCGCTCGTACGAGTCGAGCGCGGCGGCCCAGTCTTTCTGGTGCGCGCGGATCTTGCCGATGTTCTTGTGCGCGGCTGCATAGCCCGGGTCGAGCGCGAGCGCCTGGCGGAACTGCGCGATCGCTTCGTCGAAGCGGTTCTGCTCCATGTCGATTGCGCCGGCGTTGTTCCATGCCGCGGGCGCCTGCGGTGCGAGCCGCGTGGCTTCGGCCGCGGCCTCGCGGGCCTGGCGGAACTTCTTCTGCTGGCGGTACACCGCCGACAGGTTCACGTAGGCCTCGGGATAGTTCGGCAGCGCCTTGATCGCGCGGCGAAGGTCTTGCTGCGCTTCGGCCGGCAGGCCCATGTGCATGAAGATCGTCGCGCGGGTGTTGAAGTAAAAGTGGTGCGGCGACCGCGCGATTGCGCGGTTCACGTAGTTCAGCGCCAGCTTCGGGCGTCCTTGCCGGTACAGCGCTTCGCCCGTCAGGTGCAGCGCGTCGGCATGCTCCGGAAAGCGCGACAGCAGGGCTTCGTAGACCTGGATGGCTTCGGCGAAACGGCCCACCCGGTGCAGCACCAGTCCCTGTTCCAGAAGGCTGCCGGCATCTGCTGCCGATGTGGAGGGTGCGGGGGCGAGAGAAGGTGAGTTCATGAAGCCGTGTGATGGACGGATCAGGAGGTCGGCCGCTGGAGGAAACGCCGGCCTTCATGCAAGTGAAAAAGGCCGATAACCCAGTATAGGGGCCGGCCTTGCCGCTGCTGTGTCCGCAAAGCCAACGCCCATGCGGCTTCGCAGACATCGCGCAAATCGCGTGGTGACGTTCCGATACGCGTTCCGGAGCGCGTTTCGTGTGGCGCGGTGCTACGTAACACACGCAGTAACCCGCACGTAACAACGGCGGAAAAACGGTCTTTTCAAGGCCTCCTCAAGCCCTCGTTTTTCAGGTCGTTCGAGGCAATTTCTTCAATGAAATCAAAGTACTACACGCGCTGGCGCGCCATGCGCCCCGGTGTTCCTTCGCGTGGGCATCGTTCCTGCGGTATCTGAAACGAAAGTCAACATTTCGTCACTACCTGCGGGTAGCTACAGAGCCAGAGGACGTCGCGTGATCAATTTTTTCTTGGGCATTGAAAACACATGCAGCGCGGGCGAAGTCCGTTGCATGCCGGCAGGAGAACGGTCATGGAAATGAACATGCAATACGCCGCCGTCGCGCGGCATGTGCCATCGGCCGCGCAGTTGTATGGCGGCGTTTTTCACGCAGCGTTGATCGTCGCGGACGATTCCATCGCCGCCGACCGCATGCGGCGTATCCTCGCCGAACTCGCACCGCATCGCCGCGTGGTGATCGCGTCAGGCCGGGCCGAGGCGCTCAACCTGCTGGCGGCATTGCCCTATGACCTCGTGCTGGTCGACATGCGGCTGCCGGGCAACGACGGCGCCGCGCTGCTTCATCATGTGCGCCAGGCCTATCCGCGCATCGAGAGCATCGGCATGTCGGCAACCGACGACCAGGAACTCGTGAACGCAGCAATCGCTGCCGGCGCCATCGGCTACCTGCTGACTGAAGCCGACGACGCCGAACTCGCATATCTGCTGCGCTCCATCGAGCGCGGCGGCTCGCCGATGGATTCGCGCATCGCGCGGCGCATCCTCGGCTCGATTGCCGCCTACGCGAAGGCGCGCACCATCGAGCCCATCCGCGTCCAGGCCCCGGTGCCGTCGTCGTCGTCGGAGCAGGCTTCTTCCGCCAGGCTGCCGCAGGGCCTGCTGTCGCCACGGGAACTCAAGGTGCTGCGCCTCATCGCACAGGGCTGGAGCAACCGGCAGATCGCGGATGCGGTCTATCTGTCGGTCAACACCATCGAGTTTCATGCGAAGAGCATCTATCGCAAACTTTCCGTCAAGTCGCGGACCCAGGCGGTCCACGAGGCGATGCAGCACGGCCTTCTGAACTGAAGTCCCCGCGGCGACAGCCCTTGTCGCCCCCGGCGGGCGCCCCGCGAATGCGGCGCGCCTTGCCGTCGTTCGCCGGCCACGCGCATGGCGGCCATTGAATATCCCTTGAGCGCCCCGCTACAATCGCGGGTTGACTCCTGCTCCAGCGAAGAAGACAAGAGGATCCCCATGAGTGACATGACCTCCGGCTCGCCCCGGATCGACACCAGCAAGCGGACGTGGTTGATTGCATCCAGTTGCGCCGGCGTGGTGGGCGGCGTGGCAACCGCCGTTCCCTTTGTGAGCACTTTCCAGCCTTCCGAGAAGGCCAAGGCCGCGGGCGCCGCGGTCGAGGTCGATATTTCGGGCCTCAAGGTCGGCGAGAAAATCACCGTCGAATGGCGCGGCAAGCCGGTCTGGATCCTCAAGCGCACCCCCGCGCAGATCGCCGAACTTCCCAAGCTGGACGGCCAGTTGGCCGACCCCCTCTCCAAGCGTCACCCCGACGAATTCACCCCCAAGTACGCGCAGAACGAGCACCGCTCGATCAAGCCCGACGTGCTGGTCGTGGTCGGCATCTGCACCCACCTGGGCTGCTCGCCGACCGACCGCTTCCAGGCCGGTCCGCAGCCTTCGCTGCCGAACGACTGGGAAGGCGGCTTCCTCTGCCCCTGCCACGGTTCCACTTTCGACCTGGCCGGCCGAGTCTTCAAGAACAAGCCCGCGCCCGACAACCTGCCGGTGCCGCCGCACATGTACCTGTCGGACACCAAGCTCCTGATCGGTGAAGACTCCAAGAAGGCCTGAGGCGGAAGAAGAACATGGCTGAATTCCACGAGATTTCCCCCAACGCTCCTGCCAGCGAGAAGCTGCTGAACTGGGTCGACAACCGCTTCCCGCTCAGCAAGCTCTGGAACGACCAGTGGGGCAAGTACTACGCGCCGAAGAACTTCAACTTCTGGTACATCTTCGGCTCGCTGGCCATGCTGGTCCTGGTGATCCAGATCGTCACCGGCATCTTCCTCGTCATGCACTACAAGCCCGACGCGAACCAGGCGTTCGCATCGGTCGAGTACATCATGCGCGACGTGCCGTGGGGCTGGCTCATCCGCTACATCCACTCGACGGGCGCCTCGGCGTTCTTCATCGTGGTGTACCTGCACATGTTCCGCGGCCTCATGTACGGCAGCTACCGCAAGCCGCGCGAGCTGATCTGGGTGTTCGGCTGCGCGATCTTCCTGTGCCTGATGGCCGAAGCCTTCATGGGCTACCTGCTGCCCTGGGGCCAGATGTCCTACTGGGGCGCCCAGGTGATCGTGAACCTGTTTGCCGCCATTCCCTTCGTCGGCCCTGACCTGGCCCTGCTGATCCGCGGCGACTACGTGGTGAGCGACGCCACGCTGAACCGCTTCTTCAGCTTCCACGTGATCGCCGTGCCGCTGGTGCTGCTCGGCCTGGTGGTGGCCCACCTGATCGCGCTGCACGAAGTGGGTTCGAACAACCCCGACGGCATCGAGATCAAGGCCAAGCGCGGCCCCGACGGCCATCCGCTGGACGGCATTCCGTCGCATCCGTACTACACGGTGCACGACATCTTCGGCGTAGTGGTGTTCCTCACGATCTTCTCGGCGGTGATCTTCTTCGCCCCTGAAGCCGGCGGGTACTTCCTCGAATACAACAACTTCATTCCGGCCGATTCGCTGAAGACGCCGAACCACATCGCGCCGGTCTGGTACTTCACGCCGTTCTATTCGATGCTGCGCGCGACCACCGACGACATGGTCAACGTGTTCGCGCTCATCGTCGCCGCGGCCGCCATCTGGAACCTCGTCAAGGGCAAGTCGGGCATGGGCCTGAAGATCGCCGGCGTGGTCGTGGCGGCTGTCGTGATCTTCCTGCTCAAGAACTTCGACGCCAAGTTCTGGGGCGTGGTCATCATGGGCGGCTCGGTCATCATCCTGTTCTTCCTGCCGTGGCTCGACCACAGCGAAGTCAAGTCGATCCGCTACCGTCCGGGCTGGCACAAGTATGTGTACGGCGTGTTCGTGTTCTTCTTCCTGATCCTGGGCTACCTGGGCATCCAGGCGCCTGGCGTCTGGGGCAACCTGGTCATCGGCTCTTTCGCCCTCGACATCGCGCAGACCATTTCGCAGATCGGCACGCTCTTCTACTTCGGCTTCTTCCTGCTGATGCCGTGGTGGAGCCGCAAGGGCGAGTTCAAGACCGTGCCCGAGCGCGTGGTCTTCGCCGCTCATTGAGAACCAGAAGCGCAAGAGAGCTGAGAGAAACACGATGAAGAAAAGCATTTCCGGCTGGCTCGCGGTCCTGGGTCTCGCACTGGGCCTGACCTTTTCCGCGGCGGCATCGGCCGAGTCCGAAGGCATCGCGTGGGACAAGGCGCCCAACAAGACGACCGACGTGGCTGCCTTGCAGAACGGCGCGAAGTTGTTCGTCAACTACTGCCTGAACTGCCACTCGGCGGCCTTCATGCGCTACAACCGCCTGCAGGACATCGGCATCACCGAGCAGCAGATCAAGGACAACCTTCTGTTCGCGACCGACAAGGTCGGCGAAACCATGAAGGCCAACATCGATGCGCGCCAGGCCAAGGAATGGTTCGGCACCACGCCGCCCGACCTGACGCTGGTCGCCCGCTCGCGCGCCGGCCACGGCGGCACCGGCGCCGACTACCTCTACACGTACCTTCGCACCTACTACCGCGACGACACCAAGGCCACCGGCTGGAACAACCTCGTGTTCCCGAGCGTCGCCATGCCGAACCCCCTGTGGGAACTGCAAGGCGAACGCCGCCCGGTCTACACCAAGGTCGAACAGCACGGCCACGAAACCGAAGTGTTCAAGGGCTGGGAGCAAGTCACTCCCGGCACCCTGACGCCCGTGCAGTACGACAATGCGGTCGGCGACCTGGTGAGTTACCTGCAATGGATGGCCGAACCGGCACAGAACACCCGCATCCGCATCGGCGTGTGGGTGCTGCTGTTCCTGACCATGTCGGTGGTATTCGTGTGGCGACTGAACGCCTCGTACTGGAAAGACGTCAAGTAGTTCCGTCCACGCCGACCGGATACCCTCGGGCATCCGGTCCCACAGAGTGGGTTGCCAACGCGACCCACTCTTTTTGATTTTTAGGAGTCTCTCGCCATGATGGTCTTGTATTCAGGAACGACCTGCCCCTTTTCCCACCGCTGCCGCTTCGTGTTGTTCGAAAAGGGCATGGACTTCGAGATCCGCGACGTCGATCTCTACAACAAGCCCGAAGACATCAGCGTGATGAACCCGTACGGCCAGGTGCCGATCCTGGTCGAGCGCGACCTGATCCTGTACGAGTCGAACATCATCAACGAGTACATCGACGAGCGCTTCCCGCATCCCCAGCTGATGCCCGGCGACCCGGTCGACCGCGCCCGCGTGCGCCTGTTCCTGCTCAACTTCGAGAAGGAACTCTTCGTGCATGTCTCGACGCTCGAGAACCGCACCACCAAGGGCAACGAGAAGGCGCTGGAAAAGGCCCGCTCGCACATCCGCGACCGTCTCACGCAGCTGGCACCCGTGTTCCTCAAGAACAAGTACATGCTGGGCGACAACTTCTCGATGCTCGACGTGGCCATCGCGCCGCTGCTGTGGCGCCTCGACTACTACGGCATCGACCTCAGCAAGAACGCGGCACCGCTCCTGAAGTACGCCGAGCGTATCTTCTCGCGCCCGGCCTACATCGAAGCACTCACGCCTTCTGAAAAGGTCATGCGAAAGTAAGTAAGCTTCGTGCCTGCTTCCATCGCTTCCCGCAGTTTTTCATGATCAACGCGCTCGAGTCGTCCTCCACCCGCCCGTACCTCATCCGGGCGCTGTACGAATGGTGCACCGACAACGGGTTCACGCCCTATGTCGCGGTGCAGGTCGACGACACCGTGCAGGTGCCGCGCGAGTACGTGAAGAACGGCGAGATCGTGCTCAACATCAGCTTCGACGCGACCAGCTCGCTCAAGCTCGGCAACGACTTCATCGAGTTCAAGGCCCGTTTTGCGGGTACGGCGCGTGAAATCAGCGTGCCGGTTGGGCGCGTGATTGCCATCTACGCACGCGAAAACGGACAGGGCATGGCGTTTCCCGCGCCGGCACCGTCGGTTCCCTCGGAGCACGATGGCAGCGATGGCCCGGTTTCCACGCCTTCGCCCCAGGGTCCGGCCCGCATGCCCTTGCGTGACGCCTCGCGCGGCACCGAAGGCGATGCCGGCAAGATCGTTCACCTGGTGACGGGCGAGGACGGCGACGAAACGGTCGATGCGGGCTCGCCCGCTGATCCGGTCGACGAGCCGCCGCGCCCGCCGGCCGGTGGCGGCACCAGGCCCTCGCTCAAGCGCGTCAAGTAGCGGCAGGAGCGAGCAGCCGGCCATGCCGGCTGGCGCTACTAGAATCACGCACTGGAATTTCGCCGCTTTAGCTCAATTGGTAGAGCACCCGCCTTGTAAGCGGAAGGTCGTCAGTTCGATTCCGACAAGCGGCACCAAGCAAAGAACCCCTGAGTCCTGAACCGGCTCAGGGGTTTTTTCATGCCGAGGCCGATTGCGCCACGCCCTGCATCAGCAAGCCCAGCATTGCCAGCTGTGCCACCAGCGCCGGCCGTTGCGCCGAGCGCAAATTTTCGAGCACGGCCTCCAGCAGCGTTGCGCCTCGCCCCAGCCCGGCCTGCTTCAACCGCAGCACCTGCGCTTGCGCCTTCGACATTGCGCCACCGCCCTGATGGCGCAGGCCTTGTCGCAGCCACAGCGCCAGCAGTTCCAGCGTATCGCCGGCCAGCGCGTTCAGTGCGGGTACTTCTTCGGCGTCGCTTTCCAGATCCAGCGGCTTCGGTGCGACCGCTTCGACCTGCAGCACCACTGCGCGTTGTGCCGTCAGCAGGCTCAGAGGCTGCATGACCGCCTGGCTGCCCTGCAGATGCACCGTGCCCGCCACGGCGCGCAGCGCGCCGTATTCGCCGGCAAGCGTGCGGGCCAGCGCATCGACGGCGCCAGGTGTGGCCGCGCGATGCGGCAACGCCAGATGCAGCTGCGCGTCTTCGGCCTTGGCTTCGCTCGCCTCGTCCGCCACCGCCTGTCCAAGCCGCGCATGCAGCACCTGCGCCGCCGCATCCCAGTGACAAGACGCCACATCCATGCGTTCGAACGCCACCACATGCAGCTGCCCTGAGGCACCAGCCGATGCGCCACTCGCCGCCTGCCGCGGCCGGACGAAATCGGGCTGCGCTTCTTTCAGATGCGCCACCAGCCCCGCCACGCTGTCCTGCCGCAGCGGCGCGACCAGGTCGTCCCACGACTTCGGCGACAGCGGCAGTACGCCGGTCTGCCGCGCGCCTGCCGTGATGTCGACCAGCCCGTTGGCGCGCCGCGTCGCGGTCTTGGTGATGACCTGTCCGCTTGCCAGCTGCCGCAGCGGAAAGCCCGCGACACGCCGGTTCAGCAGGTTGGGTGCCGCGCCGCCGGCTGCGGCGTCGGCCTCGCGCGACCACTGGCGTTCCAGTACGGTCACGTTCTGCGTGTCGGGGTCGGCAAAGAGAATGTTCGCGCCTTCGGCCGTCTCGTCGGACCAGAGCTCCGCGCCGAGCGACACCAGCCGCAGATGGTCGAGTGCGACCTCGCCCTTCACACCGATGCCTAGGATCTGGCTGGCCGGCAGCGCTGGCCGTGCGGAGCCATCCTGCGGCCGCCCGGCATGCGCCGCCGCCTGCAGCCGCGCCCACAGCTCGGTCAGCACGCGCACCAGCCGCAGTGGCTCGAATCGGCTGCTGCGCGCCTGTTGGGCTTGTAGCAGCTGCCAGAGCTCGTCGAGCGCGTCGTCGATCCAATTCCAGCCCAGCGCGCGCGTCTGGCTGCGCACGGCCTCGAAGCGGGCCGCCAGCGCCATCAGCGGCTGGCTGGAACCGTCGAGCCAGAGCGACAGCAGCAGGGCGTCGATCTGCGTGCGCAGGGTCAGCGCGGCTTCGCCCTGCATGGCTGAGGGCAGCGGCGCGGGTTCCGCAGCATCCATGCCCGCCGATGCGGACGGCTGCACCTCGACCATCACCTCCGCCGAACCGGGCGCCAGCGAGCCGGCCTGCCGGAAGGCCCACACCGCGATCACCACGTGCGCGCAGCCGCTGCCCTGCTTGCAATCGCAGCGCGCATGAACCAGCGAGCTGCGCGAGAAGAAGCGCACGCTGCACATCGGCAGCCGCGCCACGGGCGGCGCGCTGGCGCTGCGCCAGGCCTGCACGCCGACCACCGGGCGTGCGGCGGCGAGCTTGTTCGCCTGCTCGAGCACCGAGGGCGCGAGGCTCGCGGCCAGCGCGGCATCGTCGAACTGCGCGGGGCTCCATGCACCGTCCGGCTCCGCTGAAACCTCGTCGGCCGCTGCCGGCGCATCGGCTTTTTCCGACGCAGCTTGTGCCTGGTAAGCCAGCACCAGCATCACCCGATGCCGGCACATGCCGCTGGCCGGACAACTGCACTGCGCATCGCGCAGCGTGCGCCCCGGCGGCAGGCTGGTGCGCACGCCGTCGTCGAACTGCGCCTGCACCACGCCGTCGGCGTTGGTCTCCAACTTCGGCAGCAGGCCGGCGGCTACGTCTTTCTGCGCGCGCTTGACGAAGCCCGCGTTGGCCAGCGCCGTCAGCGCTTCGGGCGTCAGCTCGAGCAGGTCGGTGCGCCATGTTGTCGTGGAGCCGCTCATCCCTGCACCTTCTCGGCCAGCCAGCCGGCGAGCTGGCCCGGCGTCATCGCGCCGATCTGCGCACCTTCGCGCACCAGCCGCGCCGCCATCTCGCGGTCGTAGTTGGGCTCGGCCTTCGAGTCGAGCGCAGCCAGCCCCAGCACCTTCGCGCCGGACTCGACCAGCGCCTTCACGCGGCGCACCAGTTCATGCTCGCTGCCGCCTTCGTAGAAATCGCTCACCAGCACCACGATGCTCTTGCGCGGATTGGCGACGAGCGACTGCGCATAGGCCACTGCTTTGGCGATGTCGGTGCCCCCGCCCAGCTGCACCTTCATCAGCAACTCGACCGGGTCCGACACGTCGGCGGTCAGGTCGACCACCGCGGTGTCGAAGGCCACGAGCCGCGTGCGCATGCCGGGCAGCTGCCACAGGCAGGCGGCCATCACCGCGCTGTGGATCACCGAGTCGACCATCGAGCCGCTCTGGTCGATCAGCAAGATGATGTCCCAAGGCTCGGCATGCCGCTTGGTGCGGCTGATGAACACCGGCCGTTCCACGTAGAGCTTGCGGCGCTGCGGGTCGTAGCGGTGAAGGTTGGCCGCCAGCGTCTGCTTGAAGTCGAAGTTGCGCGCCACCTTCATGCGCGAGCGGCGGCGCCGGTCGCGGCTGCCGCTGAAGGCCTGGCGCACTTCGGTGGCGAGCTTTTCCATGATGCGCCGCACCACCTCGGCCACCAGCTTGCGCGCGGCCGCCAGCACCTGCGGGTTCATCAGGTGCTTGGTGTGCAGCACCGCGCGCAGCAGCGATTCCGAAGGCTCGATGCGCTCCAGCACTTCGAGGTTCGTCACAACCTCGTCGATGCCGTAGCGCTCGACCGCGTCCTGCTCCAGCCGCTCGATCACTTCTTTCGGAAAGAGCGTGTGGATGGCGTTGATCCAGTCCGGCGTGGTCAGCGCCGACGGGCCCAGGCCCGCGCTGCGTTCGCCACGGGTCGCGCGGTCGCCGTCGCGGCCGTAGAGCCAGTCGAGCGCGGCATCGGCGGCCTGCGCCTCGGCGCTCAGGCTGCCGCAGGCCGATTCGGCCGGGTCGCCCAGCAACAGGCGCCAGCGCTGAAGCGGATCGGGAATGTCGAGGCTCATGGGTGGGGCCTTCCTTGCGCGTCTTCCAGTGTCACGCCCCAGGCTGCGAGGCGCGCGAGCACGGCGTCTTCCACGCTGCGTGCTTCGGCCAGCTGCTCAGGCGCAGCCTCGCCCGTGCGATGGGCCGTGAGCGCGCGGCGCGACAGGTGCGTGGCATCGTGCAGCGCCAGCACCTGGTCGGCCAGCAGCCCGCGCTCCTGCGGCGGCAGCCAGGCGAAGGCGGCGCGCAGGCTGGGCATGGCGCGCACGAAGTCGGCGTTGTCCAGCGCCTGTACGGTGCGGTCCATGCCGGCGACGAAAGCGGGTTCGGACGACAGCGTTTCGCGCGCCAGCGCCAGCAGCCCGGTGAGCGCGTCGCCGAGCACCGGCGCGGGCAGCGAGTGCAGCAGCTGCATGGCTTCGCTCACGCCGTGATCGCTGTGCGTTTGGGCATCGGTAATCCGACCAGCGAGGCTCAGCGTTGCGCCCAGCGCCGCGCCGCGGCTCACGGGTGCGGCGCTGGTGTCGGCGGCCTTGCGCTGCCACACGGCGAGCGCGCGGGCCGGCTCCACATCGAGCAGCGACGGCGCATGCGCATCGTGCGCGTTGTCCTGTGCATGGGCCAGCACATCGGCCACGATCCGGCGCAGCGCGAGGTGGCCTTCGAGGTGCGCCTGCATGTCTGCCGGTGTGATGGCGGCGGGCGGCTCCAGCAGCCACAGCGCACGGTCGAAGCCCGATTCGATCACCACGCGCAGCACCGGCGCATCGGCCATGCCCAGCATCTGGCCGTGGCGCAGCAGCGTGTGCAGCACCGACAGCGCAGGGCCCAGCGCCTCGAAGCGCGGCTCGCTGGCAATTGCGCCGCGCAACTCACGCAGCAGCGCATCGCTGAGCGCCGACAGTCCTGCCCACGCGGCCTGGTTGAGTCCGTCGGCCAGCGGGCCGATGCGGCCGTGGGCCTGGCGCAGATCGTCTTCGAGCCGGGCGCGCGCCGCATCGTGCAGGCTCGCGCCCCAGGCGCCGGCCTCGATCAACGCGGCCTGCTGCTCCAGCGGCTCGCTCAGCGACCAGAGTTCGGTGCGTTCGCCCGACATCGCGAGCTTCGGCCCCTGCGTGCGGCGCACGCCGGGCAGCCGCAGGACCGACAGTCGGTGCAACACGCGGCTCTTCGCGCGGTCGGTTTCGAGCAGCAGGTCGAGCTTGAGTTGGCCGCGCAGCACGATGCCATGCGCCGCGAGCTCGGCCTGCACGGCGGCCACCAGCGGCGGCTGCGGCGTGCCGGGCGCGAGGCGGCCGACGGTGTCGCCGGCCAGCACGTCCATCGCCTGCACCAGCACGGGGTCGGTGCCGGGGCGAATCGCGCCGCGATAAGTCCAGGGCAGGGGCGCATCGAGCGCGTCTTTCACCAGCGCGCCGGCCAGCGCGTCGAGCCAGTCGGAGCGCAGCGGCTTCTCGTGCCCGCGCAGCCGCGCGAGTCCTTGCGCGCGCAGGTGCACGGCCATCAGGTCGGCGGTGGAGGCGGGCAGTTTCTTTTCGCGCAGGCGCTGCATCACGTGTTGCAGCGCGCGGTGTGCGGCGCCTTCGGGGCCATGGTCCCAGACCCACTGGTAGTAGGCCGGGGAGGGCATGCCCGATGCGTAGCCCGCGAAGGCGTCGAGGCGCTTGAAGGTGTAGGGCACGAGGTAGGAGCCGAAGCGCAGCGTGGCCTCGGGGTCGGGCGTCCCCGGCGCTTCTTCATCGTCGGAGGATTCGAGCGAGGGCTGTGGCGTGGCGGGCAGTTCAGACGGCACGCTTTGCCACAACCGCGCCAACGCGGGCGCGTGATAGCCGCCGCACACCACCAGTGCCTGCGCCCGGCCCGGTTCGCCCGGCTGCGCCATCGCCCAGGCGATCCAGCGCGCCATCATCTGCTCGCGTGCCTGGTTGCCTTGCGAGCCCCGGTCCTCGCCGCGCAGGTGGTCGAAATAGGTCAAGAGGCGCTGCGCCAGCTCAGCCGCATCGCAGCCGTCCTCGAACAGGTGGTCCCACAGCGCATCGCGGCCCTGCACCGAGAGCTTTTCGGTCAGCGCGCGCTCGTAGGCTTCGGCGCGCTCCTCGTGCTCGTGGTCGGCCACGTCGGCGTAGCGGTTCTCCATGCGCGAGAAGGCGTCGTGCCAGGCCGGCAGGTCGATGAAGCGCACGGTGGCGCCGACCTCGCGCGCCACCTGCAGCGCCTGCCACTCGGGCGAATGTTCGGCAAAGGGCGACCACGAACCGCGGTGCGTCTGGTCGCCCGAGAGATAGCTGTAGATCGCCACCGGCAACTGGTGCGGCAGGTACAGCTCGTCGAGGCGTTCGTTGAAATCGGCCGGGCCTTCGATCAGCACGTACGCCGGGCGCAGCGTGCGAATGCGCTCGGCCACCAGCCGCGCGCAGGCCGGGCTGTGATGGCGCACGCCAACGATATGGGGTTGCTGCATCGGCGCGTGTTCAGGGCAGACGGTGGCGTGCTTCGTAGTAGGCGCGCCAGTGGGCGCCGTTTCGCTTGGCGGCCTTCTGCTCGAAGTAGCGCCGCAGCTTCGCGCGGTCGTCCGCGTTGTCCTTCACCACCGTGCCGGCGATGCAATCGACAAGGTCAGCGGGCGAGCCTTCGCGCTGTTCTAGGAACCAGGCGCGCACGCCGACCGCATGCGCCACGTTCACGGCTTCGGCGGTGGACATCACGGCGGTGAGCCGGTCCATCGCGGCATCGCCTGCGTTGCCGTTGTCACCCTTGGTCGGCGCGCCACGCAGGTCGCGGAAGGTCGACACCAGCAGCTCCAGCACAGGTGCTGGCACGGTTTTCGGAATGCCGCTCTGCGCGAGCAGCCGCGTCGACGACTCCTGCACCAGCGCCAGTTCGCGGTCGAAGTCGAGGATGGGAAACACCGTCTCGAAGTCGAAGCGCCGCTTCAGCGCCGCGCTCATCTCGTTCACGCCGCGGTCGCGCGTGTTGGCGGTGGCGATGATGTTGAAGCCCTCGCGCGCATAGAGCATGCCGTGCTCGCCCGACAGCTCGGGCACCGCCATCACGCGGTCCGACAGCATGCCGAGCAGGCAGTCTTGCACTTCCAGCGGCGCTCGCGTGATTTCTTCGAAGCGCACCACCTGCCCCTGCTGCATGCCGAGGTACAGCGGCGCCGGCACCATCGCGCGCGGACTCGGGCCTTCGTTGATGAGCAGCGCGTAGTTCCACCCGTACTTGATCTGGTCTTCGGTGATCGACGCGCCGCCCTGGATGGTGAGCGTCGAGATGCCCGAGATGGCCGTGGCCAGCAGCTCCGACAGCATCGACTTCGCCGTGCCCGGCTCGCCCACCAGCATCAGCCCGCGGCCGGTAGCCAGCGTGACGAGCATGCGCTCGATGCTGGCCACGGGCGCGACGATCTTGGGCGCGATGTCGAGCGCCACGTCGCCGAGGATGAACGAGCGTGCGGCCTTCAGGCCGAGCACCCAGCCGGGCGGGCGCGGGTCTTTGTCTTGCGCCTGCAGCCGCGCGAGCTGTGCGGCGTACAGGATCTCGGCTGGCGGGCGCTGCAGGTTCGATGCGCCGGTGTCTGGGGAGGACTTGCTGGAAGTGGCCATGATGGGTGGGGGTGAAGCTAGAGGATCCTGTAGTGACCGGGCTTGCCGGTCTCGATCGTGATGTCCGTGGTGTCTTGAGAATAGGTGTGGGTGGACCGCAGCCGGATTCGGCCGCCCTGGAAAGCCTCGCCCCGGTCGTCCAGCCTGAGCACGGCCATGCCGTTCGACAGTTCCTTCACGAGCACCCGGGCCGTTCGCCGTGGCGCGCCGCGCTCGTCGATGGCCAGCCATTCGATCCAGAGGCGCGAGTGCACATGCTCGAAGCCCTCGTCGGCAATCACGACGCGGAGCACGCCGCCGCCTTTCGGCGAGAGCCATTCACCGCCGGTCGCCACCGTACGCACCCGTGCCGGCACCTCGGGCGCCGTGCCCTGGGCTGCGGCCGCAGCCACAGCCAGAGCGAGTCCCGTGGCCAGCATCCAGGGGCGCAGCCTCATGCCCTGAGGCCTTCCATGTCGCGGATGAGTTCGCTGGCGGAAATCGGATCGAGCTGGTGCAGCGCCTCGGCATCGCGCATGTCGCCCCAGCCCGAGGGCTTGCCCACCTGCACCTGGCCCAGCGTCTGCTCGGGGTATTCGTCCACCATGCCGACGATGATGCCGGGGTCCAGGCTCAGCTCGATCACGCGGTCCGTGCCCAGCGGCTTGCTGAAGTACCAGATGCAGCCGCCGTCCTGCGCCTGGCCGCGGCGCCAGCCCTTGTTGGCCAGCCCCAGCACGCGACCGGTGGGCACTTTGGCGTCTTTCCAGCGCTCCAGCTTCAGGCTCTTCTTCTCTTCGTCGGTCAGCGTGTAGATGTCGCGGCCGATCTGCGCGAAGGGCTGCAGCAGTTCGTAGTCGGCGAACACCTGGCCGAAGGCCGCTGCGTCGGCGGCTGGCAGCTCCAGCGCATGCGGCACGCCGATGCGGATGTTCTCGCCCTCGGGCAGTTCGAACGGATCATCTTCCGCCGTGGTGTAGCTGCCGTCTTCCGCCACGCGGAAGCAGGCCTGCAGCGTGCCGCCGTAGCTGGCACTGCCTTGCACCGCGTACACGCCCCAGATCAGCCGCTGCACGATGTGGCGCACCAGCGGGTGCTCGACCAGGAACATGCGGAACACCTCGGGCGTCCAGCGGCGGCGCGCGCACATTGCCACTTCGAGGCGCAGCAGCTGCTGGCTGGCGATGGTGCGCACGTCCTTCTTCAGCAGCTTGAAGCGTTCGACCGCTTCCTTGCTGAGTTCGGCGTCGTCGGTCTTCTTGGGCTTGGGCAGGTCGGGCAGGCGCGCGCCGTCGACACCGTCGGCGCCGTCAACACTGGCTTCGCGCACGTAGGGCTTGAGCGTTTCGTCGAAGCCGACCTTGAAGGCGCGCGGGCCGAAGTCGAGCCGCATCGTGCCCTGCTCGTCGAGGCCGAGGTCAGGTGCGAGCCGGTCTTCGAGCTCCTCGGTGCTGAGGCCGCGCGCCTCGGCGATGGCGTCGATCTTCTCGCGCGCCTTGTCCTGCAGGCCCTTGAACTTGACCTTCTGCGCAATGCCATTGAGCAGCATCAGCGCAACGTCGCTGCCGATGGTGGCGAGCACGTCGAGCCCCGTCACGGCGCGTGCATGCGCGGCCTCGCCCGGCCAGGCGCGGATGAAGGGCGTGAGCTTGCGCGCGGTGTCGTCGTTGCCGAAGAAGCCGAGCGCGGTGAGCGCCCAGCCTTCCTTGCTCGGGCCGCCGGCTTCGAGCCAGGCGGTGAAGGCGTCCCACGCGAATTCGGCGAGCGAGTCGGCGTCGCAAGCCTCCTTGGCCACGGCGATGCCGCCGTAGATTTCCTCGTTGGTCGGAAAGGTCAGCATCTGGCCGAGGTTGTCGAGCGTGTCGTCGGGCAGGGCCTTGCCGTTCTTCAGCGTGGGCCGGCGCCAGCCGCGCGGCTGCCAGAACTCGGGCAGCTTCGCGCGCTTGGTGGGGAAGCGGTCGAGCGGGCTTTCGTCGAGCACGGCGCGCAGCGCTTCCACCACCTCGGGCTTGCCGTAGCGGCCGGCCACGTCGAGCAGCAGCGCTTCGTGGCCGTTGGCCTGCAGCAGGCGCAGTGCCGAGCCCGCGCAGTCGCGCGCCTCGCCGGGCTTGCCGAGCGCGGGCCCGATCAGGCCGGCGGCGGCGTGCTGCGGGTACTTCAGCAGCCATTCGCGGCCTTCGGCGCGCAGCGTCTTGAGCTTGGCAAAGGCGCGCGCGGCCGGCATGGCCAGCTCGGCTGCGCCGTAGTTCAGGGCGTACGAGAGGTTGTCGGTGGGCTTGGAGCGCACCATGGCCACCAGCCCCGGCAGCACGGCGAGGCCGTGCGTGGCCAGCATCATGCCGATGCTGTCGCTCTCGGTTTCGCCCGCGATCGCATTCCAGAACGGCACGCCGATGGCGGCTGGCAGCAGCGTCGCGAAGCTCGGATAGAAGGTGAACCAGTAGTAGCGCGCCTTCTTGCGTTCGGCCACCATGGCGCGCCAGTTGGAGATCAGGCCCTCGGCATCGCCGGCCTTGATGGCGGCGGCCGCGGCTTTGCCCAGCGGACCGATGGCCTCCCCCTTTTTCTCGTCGAAACCCAGCTCGTTGAGCAGCGCCTCGGTGTTCTTGCGTGCGGCGTCATGGCGGCCGGTCTGCCACGAGTTCAGGCGCAGCGCTTTCTCGCGCTCGCCTTCGCCCCATTGCTCCACCGGTGCCAGCGCCAGCGGCTCCAGCACGAGCGCGCCTGCGGCCTTCTTCTGCACCTTGGCGAGCCATGGCGGCGCGGCCAGCACGCCGGGCAGCTCGCTCGCGTCGGCCACCTCGGTGGGGCCGGCCAGCAGGGCCAGTTGCCGGTCGATCACCGCCTGAGCGCCGGCATCGAGCCAGGGCCGCAAGGCCGGCAGGGCCGAGCCATGCGCGCGCAGCAGGCGCGTGAGGCTGGGCGTGACGAGGTTGGCGTCTTTCCCGCCCGCCGCGACCAGCCGCGACAGCGCGGGAATGGCCGCCATCGGCCAGCGGTCGACGGCCAGCGCCAGCCGCGCCAGCGCACCCTTCGAATTGCTCGCCACGCGGGCCAGCGCCTGCACGGCTTCGGGCGTGCCGATGCACGCCAGCGCATCGCCCGCATCGTCGGTGGCGGCGCCGCGCTCCAGTACCGCAACCGCGTCCAGGCCACGCTCCTGCACCAGCGTGCTCGTCATGGGGCCGCTGCCCCAGAAGCCGGTCGAATAGCTCAGGCGGACCTTCGCGGCCAGCGCGATGGCGTCGGGGTCGGTGGCTGTCAGTTGCAGCCAGTGCATCGTCTCGGGCGTGTTCTTGTCGGCCGCGAGCGTGTGCACGAGCGTGTTCGAGATCTCGGGCGCATCGGGCAGCAGCATTGCCAGCGCGGGCTGGCGGCTGAGGTGCACCCTGGGCAGGCCGGCTTCGATGCGGTCACGGCAGTCCTGCCAGACCTCGGGGGCGGCCAGCGCCAGGTGCGCGCGCAGCGCCTGCTCGCCTTCGCCCAGCGGGCCGTAGTAGCTGCTGCCTGTCTGGCGGGTGACGGTGGCGCTGAAACTGCTCTGGTGCTTCTTCGTCGCGCGGTCGTAGGCGGTCTGCACTTCGATCTGCTGCGCGGCCAGCGCCATGTCGATGGTGTCCGGCAGCCCGTATTGCTTGACGAGGTAGTTCACCAGCACGGTGCCCGTCTCGTTCACGTTGTAGTGGCCGCCGGTGCCCAGCGCGAGCGCCAGCAGCACGGTGTCGGCCTCAACATCGGCCGTGGGGTTGGGCTGCGTGCTGCGGTCGATCATGCGCTGCGTGGCCGCCTGCAGGGCCGCATCGGTGCCGGTCATGTTGACGTTGAGTTCGAGCTTGCGGCGCACCGGCAGCCAGGCTGCGGCCACGCTCACCACTTCTTCGAAGGGCTTCGGCGGGAAACGGCGCGACGGGAAGGCTTCGCGCTGCATGTCGGGCGAGAGCCGTATGGGCGTGCCGGCGGCGAGCCAGGGCGGGGTGTCGGCGCTCGCGGGCATTTCGGCGCCGGTCGCGAGGGGGGCTGCGTGCGATGCGCTCGGCGCTGCGGCGCCCAGTGCTTTCGCGATGGCCTGGGCGTCCTTGGCCGGCGTGCAGCTGGTGCCCCAGCCTGACAGCAGGCCCTCATTCTTGAGCCGCTTGAAGGCGAGCGCCGCGCCTTGCTCGCTCACGCCGTGCTGGCGCTTGAGAGTGCCGGCCGATAGCGTGTCGCTGGAGGTCAGCGTGCCGGCTTCGATCTGCGCGCGCACGGTTTCGAAGACGCGGTCAGCCTGGCTGTCGATGCCTTCGGTGGGTGCCGCATCCGCGGCCGTGGTGCTGGCGGCGACGGCCGTCGGCGTAGGGGGCTTTTCCGCTGGCTCTGGCTTCTCCACCTTCGGCTTCGCCTCGGTCTTGCCGATGGCCGCGCTGGCGGCCACGCCTACTTCGGAGTAACCCTTGCCGGTCTTCTCGGTCACCAGCTTGGTCAGCGCGGTGCCTGCCTTGGTGGCGTCGTCGAACGACTTGGTCTGGCTCTGGCCCGCTGTGCCGATGCGGCCCCAGCGAATGTTGAGCTCGGTGTCTGCCTGCTCGATTTCCCAGAATTTGCTGGCGGTTCCCTCGATGAGTTCAAAGCGGCGCATGGAAAAAACATCCTCCTGTGAGTTCGCCGCAAAGGATAAAGGGCCTGCATGAAAGCTCGGCCCCTCCACAGCAAGAAGATTTCGCTCCGTGCGACAACGCTTACGAAGAAATCATTCACGTGCCGTCGCGCCGCCCGCATGTTCCCCCGCGAAGACGTAGGCCGGCCCCATGCGCTGCCGCTTGCAATGCTGAAGCGCGCGGCCGGCCGATTCGAGCAGGCCGGCCAGCGTGCTGCCGTCGGCGGGGTGGCAGGCAATGCCCATGCTGAGCTCGCCGCCCGCGAGCAACCGGCCTTCGTAGGCCACCGGCCTGGCGCCTGCGGTCTCGATGCGGATGGCCATCTCCGCGAGCTTCTGCCGCGGCGGGCTGCCGACCAGAAGAATCGCGAACTCGTCGCTGCCGAGCCGGGCGACCATGTCGTCGGCGCGCACCTGCTCGCGCAGGCGCTGGGCGATGGCGGCCAGCACCGCGTCGCCGCCCGCGCGGCCATGCCGCTTGTTCACGGCCTCGAAGCCGTTCAGGTCGATCAGCATCAGCGAGAAAGGCCGGCCGTCGTGCAGCCATTCCTCGCCGCGTTTCTCGAAGCCGGCGCGGCTGGCGGCGCCGGTGAGCGCGTCGGTGCCCGAGTCTCCCGCCTTCTGCTGCGTGCGTGCCTCGCCGGCGCTATCGCCCCGCAGGCGCATGCCGAGCGCGAAGATGAAGACCACCAGTTCGGCGATCACCGCGGCCTGCACCAGGTTCGGCTGGGGCGGCGCCCACGCCGGCCCGATCCAGGCCGACATCCGCGTGGCCGAGAGGCCGCCGAGCAGCAGTGCCGCGCCGGCCAGGAACAGCGCTGCCGGCCACGGCTGGCGGCGCAGCACCTTCACAGCGCCCGCCGCGAGGATCAAGGTGGAAGCCACAGCCAGCGCCTGCACCATGTGCAGTGTCCACAGGCGCTGCGTTTCGAGCGCGGCATAGAGCGTGGCGATCGCGAAGATGACCAGCGTTGCCTGCGCGACCCGGTCGAGTCGAGGCGCGAAATCTTCCAGCCGCAGCAATTGCCGCACGAACTGCAGACGGCATGCTGTCCACAACACCAGCGCCGCCGCGGGCCATTGCGCGAATTGCGCGGAAGGCGCGAGGCTGTTCAACCCGGCGAAGGCCGCCAGCGCGCACGCGCAGCTCAACGCGTACCAGCCGTGGACCTTCATGCCGAACACCAGCAGCAGCACCAGGCCGCAGGTCGTCAGGCCAGCCAGCAGGCCGTAGCTCACGCCGTCGAACATCGAGGCCCCTTAAAACTCAGCGCCTTCGACCAGGAAGCGCAGCCTGCGCACGCCCTGCCATTCATCGGCATCGAGCCGGAACGCCAGCTTGACCTTCGGCGGCAGCGGCTCGGTGTGGCTGAACCAGATCGCGTCGATAGGCTGACCCTGGTGCCTGAGCTTGAGCGACAGGTGCTTCTCGCCCACCAGCCGCTGCGACACCACTTCCACTTCTTCGCTGAAAGTGGGCGGCGCAAAGCCCTGGCCCCACACCTCGCGGTGCAGCGTGTCGACGAGGTCGATGCGCATGTACTCGCGCTCGATCGGCCCGTCGGTCTCGATCTGCCGCGTGAGCGCGGCCTCGGCCAGCCATTCGCCGGCCACCTGTGCGAAACTTTTCTCGAAAGTCTCGAAGTGCTCGCGCGCGACCGTGCAGCCAGCCGCCATCGCATGGCCGCCGAAGCGCAGCAGCACGCCCGGATGGCGCTTGGCCACGAGGTCGAGCGCGTCGCGCAGATGGAAGCCGGGAATCGACCGGCCCGAGCCCTTCAGCTCCTGTTCCTTGCCCGGCGCGCCGCTCGCGGCGAAGACGAAAGTCGGGCGGTGAAAGCGGTCCTTGATGCGCGAGGCCACGATGCCCACCACGCCTTCATGAAAGCCCGCGTCGAACACGCTGATGGCCGGCGGCGGGGCTTCGATGCCTTCGCCATCGGTGGCGAACAGCGATTCGGCCAGCAGCAGCGCCTGGTCGCGCATGCCGCCCTCGATGTCGCGCCGCTCGCGGTTGATGCCGTCGAGCATGCGCGCAAGTTCTTCGGCGCGGCCTGCGTCGTCGGTCAGCAGGCATTCGATGCCCAGCGTCATGTCGGCCAGCCGGCCGGCGGCGTTGATGCGCGGGCCGAGTGCGAAGCCGAAGTCGAAGGTGGTGGCCGCCGATGCATTGCGGCCCGCGGCCTTGAAGAGCGCGGCCACGCCGGCGGGCATCGTGCCGGCACGGATGCGGCGCAGGCCTTGCGCCACAAGGCGGCGGTTGTTGGCGTCGAGCTTCACCACGTCGGCCACGGTGCCGAGCGCAACCAGCGGCAGCAGCACATCGAGCTTGGGCTGCGTGGCCGTGTCGAACACGCCGCGCCTGCGCAGCTCGGAGCGCAGTGCGAGCAGCACATAGAACATCACGCCGACACCGGCGATGCTCTTGCTCTCGAACTCGCAGCCGGGCTGGTTCGGGTTGACCAGCACGTCGGCCGTGGGCAGCTCGGGGCCGGGCAGGTGGTGGTCGGTCACCAGCACCTGCAGGCCGCGCACCTTGGCGGCGGCCACGCCTTCGACGCTGGCGATGCCGTTGTCGACGGTGATCAGCATGTCGGCGCCGCTGTCGGCCACGCGCTCGGCAATGGGCGGCGTGAGGCCGTAGCCGTCGACCACGCGATCGGGCACGAGGTAGCTCACGTGCTTGGCGCCCAGCAGCCGCAGGCCGCGCACGCCGACTGCGCAGGCGGTGGCGCCGTCGCAGTCGTAGTCGGCGACGATGCACAGGCGCTTGTCTTGGGCGATGGCGTCGGCCAGCAGCACCGCGGCCTCGTGCGTGCCGCGCAGCGTGTCGGGAAGCAGCAGGCGTGCGAGGCCGTCGTCGAGCTCTTCCTTGGCGCGCACGCCACGCGCGGCGAAGAGCCTTGCCAGCAGCGGATGCACGCCGGCCTGCTCCAGCGCCCAGACGGTGCGCGGGGGGATCTCCCGGGCGATGATCTTCATAGCGCCTCCAGCACGGTGGCGGCCCGCTTGCGGTCGAACAGGCTCCTGGCCCAGCCGGCCAGCCCGCGCGGCTGCACGGTGTAGCGTTGGGCGGTGCGGTCGCCGCACAGCGTGAGCGACACGGCGTCGCCGCGTGTGTAGTCGGCCAGCAGTGCGGCGACGGGGCCTGCGTCGAGCTCCTGCCAGGCGGCGGCCCAGGCCATGCCGTCGTCGCGCAGGGCGGCGATGCGCAGGGCGTCGCTCACTGTCGGTGCCGCGGCAGGTGCGGCTTCTTTGTTCAGCGCGCCGGTGCCGCTGAGCCAGAACGAATTGATGGGTGGCACGCCGCGCGCGGCGCGGTCGTCGTTCACGCGCTGCGTGTACAGCAGCATCTGCATTTCGTTCTGCAGCCGGCGCAGCGGCCGCGCGGCATCGGCCAGCGGCGACCATTGCGAGATCGGGTAGCCCACGGCGCGGTCGATGGAGGCGGTTGCCAGCCCGTCGAAGATGCGCGCGCGCGCCAGCCAGCGGCCGGGCACAGGGGAGGGGTGCAACACGATGCCGTCTTCCTCGAAGAAGGGGCGTGCGGCTTCCAGCAGGGCGGTCGATTCGTCGGCGTCGATTTCTATGGCGGCGGGGTCGCCCAGCACCACGTCGTCGATGCCGACCTGCCAGTTGCACAGCATGACGACGCCCCAGCCTTCGGTGTCGCCGGGTGCGGCGATGCCCAGCCGCCGCGCGTCGAGCGCGCCCCAGGGGATGCAGCCGTCGGCGGCCGCGATGCCCAGCGCCTGCGCCAGCGCGCGTTCATGCGGAGGCGAGCGCGTGCTTTCGTCTTGTGTGTCGGTGTCCGCGAGGGTGAGGCGCTGCAGCAGGGTTTCGAGATTGGGGAGCCGAAGCGTCGGCAGCGCCGCGCGGCATGCCGGGGAACCGCGGCCGGCAAAGGGGATCAACAAGTGACGTGGGAGGGTTTCGGCCATCTCCCTATTGTCCGGGAAGCCCCAGGGAGTCCGGGATGCCACAATTCCGCCCCTATGCGACTTCCTTATGAACTGCAGCTCGGCTGGCGCTACACGCGCGCAGGCCGGGCGACGCGGCGCAACGGCTTCATCTCCTTCATCTCCGGTGTCTCGATGCTCGGCATCGCGCTGGGCGTGGCGGCGCTGATCATTGTGCTCAGTGTGATGAACGGCTTCCAGAAGGAGGTGCGCGACCGCATGCTCGGCGTGGTGTCGCACATCGAGATCTTCTCGCGCGACGGGCAGGCGCTGCAGAGCCTCGACCAGATCATGGCCGCAGCGCGCAAGAACCCCGAGGTGGTCGGCGCGGCGCCCTTCATCAATACGCAGGCGCTCATTGCGCGCGGCGAGGACATGAAGGGCACGATCGTGCGCGGCATCGATCCCAAGCTCGAACCCGAAGTCACCGACATCAACGGCATCGCCTCGAAGGGCACCTTCGACAAGCTGGTGCCGGGCGAGTTCGGCATCGTGCTCGGCGCCGAGTTGGCGCGCTCGCTCTTCGTGCAGCCGGGCGACCAGGTCACGCTGGTGGCGCCGGGCGGGCAGGTCACGCCGGCGGGCGTGGTGCCGAGGCTCAAGCAGTTCACCGTGGTCGGCACCTTCGATTCGGGCCATTACGAGTACGACTCGGCGCTGGCCATGGTCCACGAGCAGGACGCGGCCAAGGTGTTCCGCCTCGAAGGGCCGACCGGCATCCGCCTGAAGCTCAAGAACCTCAACGAGGCGCGCGACGTGGCCGACCAGCTGGCCGTGACCCTGCCGGGCGAGTTCCTCATCCGCGACTGGACGCGCCAGAACAAGACATGGTTCGCGGCCGTGCAGGTCGAGAAACGCATGATGTTCATCATCCTCACGCTGATCGTGGCGGTGGCGGCCTTCAACCTCGTCTCCACGCTGGTGATGACCGTGACCGACAAGCGCGCCGACATCGCCATCCTGCGCACGCTGGGCAGCTCGCCGCGCAGCATCATGGGCATCTTCGTGGTGCAGGGCGCGATGGTGGGCGTGATCGGCACCGTGGCCGGGCTGCTGCTGGGGCTGGGCATCGCCTACAACATCGACGTGATCGTGCCCTTCCTGGAGCAGCTGTTCCACGCGAGCTTCCTGCCGAAGGACATCTACCTGATCAGCAAGATGCCGAGCGATCCGCAGCGCAGCGACATCATGCCCATTGCAATCATCTCCCTCGTGCTGGCCTTTCTGGCCACGCTGTACCCGAGCTGGCGCGCCAGCCGCGTGAACCCGGCTGAGGCCTTGCGCTATGAGTGAAGTTGTATTGAAGGCCCGTGGACTGACAAAGCGGTTCCACGAGGGCCGGCTCGACCTGACCGTGCTGCACGGCGTGGACCTCGACGTGCATGCCGGCGAAACGCTGGCCATCGTCGGCGCCTCGGGCTCCGGCAAGAGCACGCTGCTGCATTTGATGGGCGGGCTCGACGAGCCAACGGCCGGCAAGGTCGAACTGCTGGGCAAGGACATCGCGCACGCCGATGCGGCGGAGCAGGGGCGGCTGCGCAACCAGCACCTGGGCTTCGTCTACCAGTTCCATCACCTGCTGCCCGAGTTCAGCGCACTCGACAACGTGGCCATGCCGCTGAAGATCCGGCGCGTGGAGCCCCATGCGGCCGCGCAGTCGGCCACGAAGATCCTCGAGAGCGTGGGGCTGGGCCAGCGCCTGCATCACCGGCCGGCCGAGCTGTCGGGCGGCGAGCGCCAGCGGGTTGCGATTGCGCGCGCGCTGGTCACGAAACCGGCCTGCGTGCTGGCCGACGAGCCCACCGGCAACCTCGACCGCAGCACGGCGGACACGGTGTTCGAGCTGATGCTCGAACTTGCGCACCGGCATGGCACTGCGTTCGTGATGGTCACGCATGACCAGGATCTGGCGAAGCGGTGCGATCGGGTGCTGCAGTTGGTGGCGGGGCGGCTAGCGGGCTGAGTCGCTATCGGTCTGCGCCACCGGCTTCGCGGCGCTGCATAACGGCTCGGAGCTGTGTCAGGTGGCGGCTGGTCCGCCAGCGTGACCAGATTGCCAGCAGCACCAACAGGGCGCCACCCGTCGCGCCCGAGAGCGTCCAGCGCAGGTTGTTGCTCCGCGCTTGTGCCAAGGCCTGGACAGTGGACGCATAGGTGCATTGCGCCTGGCCATTGGCAGTGATCTCAAAGAGCTGGTGGTCATCGTGCAGCACGGAGACCATGGTGCCCTTTGGCAGTCGAGCGATCTGTTGTTCGCATGCGTGGATGGAGAGCCGTTGGGAGCGGCCATCGGATTCGATGACCGCGTAGTTTGTAGATCGCGCCCGTCCGCTTCCCGGCTCGACACCGATGAACAGCCCTGAAGTGGGCGAGAGATCTTCTCTCTTCGTCTCTTGGATGAGTGCCAATGTGCTAAATGCAGCAAAAAACACTGCGATCCAAAGTCCGCCGAAGAGCGCTCCCGTCATCCCCCACAAGCTTTTGTTCATTGCCGGATTCTGCCGCCGGACCAGTTTCGCGCGACCGTCAGGCCGGCGACTCCTCGTGCACATTCCGCGTGCCCAACGGCAGCACGCAGACGAACTGGTTGCCCAGCGTCAGCACGAGGCCGAGCTGCCCGCCAACGTGAGTGACTTGGCAGACGGTATTCGGTGCCGTTGTCGCTGCTGCTGCTGCTGCTGCTGAACGCACGACAGCGCGCGTCCTGGGCTGGTGCAGCATGGCGAGCAGCACCTTCGCGCTGCGGTTCTGCAGCGATTGGCGATAGAGGTGAAGCGCCGCCTCCGTTTCGGCTTCGTCTCGCACACGCTCCGATGACGGTGCTTCGCCGCTGCGCAAGCGCATCAGGGCGCGATGCAACTGCTGCCGGCAACTGGCTTCGGTCTTTCCGGTGGCCTCGGCGATCTCGCTGTAGCTCAGTTCGAAGACTTCGCGAAGCAGCACCGCGGCGCCATCGGTTGGGGTAAGGCGGTCGGCCAGCAGGCGCAACGCGTGATCGGCTTCCTCGGCCTGCGCCGCATCGGTCTCCGCCGAAGGTGCTTCGGGCGCAAGCCCTTCAGCATCCCGCAACCACCGCTGCATCCAGTTCTCCCGCCGCAACTTGTCGATGGCCAGGTTCTGCATCACCGTCGTCAGCCAAGCCTGCACCGAGTCGGGCTCGGGCATGCCGCCAGCCTCGAGCGCGCGCAGGTAGCTTTCCTGCACCACGTCTTCGGCATCCGCCGGACCACCCAGCATTCGCGCCGCCGCGCGAACCAGCCGGCTTCGCAGCGCCGGGAATTGCGAGAGATAGCGTTCATCGAGCATCGCCGCAGCTTGCCATAGCGCGCAATGTCACGAAACTGTGGGCTTGTTCGTCAAGACAGTTCAACCACAGGAGCTTTCTCCATGCAGCCCATGTTTTCAATGGAATCCGACGACGACACCAAGCCCGCCGCCACCGCCGAGCCGCGCAACTCCTATCTGGAGGAAAAGGCGTTCAAGTCGCGCACGCTGCTGATCTTCGGGACCATCAGCGATTCGGTGGCGGCCGATGTGACGCGCCGGCTCATCGCACTCGACGCCGACAGCCCCGACAAGCCCATCGACATCCTCGTGAGCTCGCCGGGCGGGCATCTGGAGTCGGGCGATGCCATCCACGACATCGTGCGTTTCATCAGTGCGCCGGTGAACATGATCGGCACCGGCTGGGTCGGCAGTGCGGCCACGCACCTGTTCCTGGCGGCGCCGCGCGAGCGCCGCGTGTGCCTGCCGAACACGCGCTTCCTGATCCACCAGCCCAGCGGCGGCGCGGGCGGGCAGGCGACCGACATCGCCATCCAGGCGCAGGAAATCATCAAGGCCCGCCAGCGCATCGCGCACGAGATCGCGCGCGAAACCGGCAAGCCCATCGACGTGGTGCTGGCCGACATCGAGCGTGACCGCTGGCTCTCGGCCACGGAGGCCGTCGAGTACGGGTTGGTCTCGCGCATCATCCAGCGCAAGACCGAACTGCAGGCCTGATCAGGCCTTGGGCTTGTAGGCGACGACGTCGATCTCGACCTTGGCGTCGACCATCAGCCGCGCCTCGGTCGTCGAGCGCGCCGGCTTGTTTTCACCGAAGTAGCTCATGTAGATGCGGTTGAAGGCACCAAAGTCGCGCGCGTCCTGCAGCCACACGGTGCTCTTGCACACGTCGTCGAGCGTGGCGCCGGCCAGTGCGAGCACGGTCTTGAGGTTTTCCATCACCTGGCGCGTCTGCGCCTCGATGCCGCCCACCACGATCTCGCCGTCCTTGTTTGCAGGCACCTGGCCCGACACATAGACGAAGTCGCCGGCGCGCACGGCCGGGGAGAAGGGGCGAACCTGGCGGTCGGAGGCAAGGGGTGGGGCGCCGAGGTATTCGAGAGGCATGGGAGGGCTCCTGAGGTTGAAGTGAGCGGTAGAAGAGATCCGCGAGTATCCATCCAATATGAAAATCTATTTCAGAAAAACCCTTTATCGAGGGTTAACACGGATGATTTGGCATGAATACTGCTTCAAAGTCCGGGCCGAAGAGAAATTTTCTTTCACAAACTCGCCCGCCCCATGAAGGAGTTCCCCATGCCCCACGTCGGTCTTGTCCAGCGCCTGCCCATGCTGTCGAAGCGCAGCCTGCTGGGTGCCTCCCTGCTCGCGATGCTGTGCGCCGCGCTGCCCTACCAGAGCGCCCAGGCCCAGGGCCCGCGCAACTTCGCCACGCTGGCGATGGTGGCCGAGCCGCAGACGCTCGACCCGATGGCCTCGACCGCCGACCTGGTCGGAACCATCATGCAGCACGTGTACGAGACGCTCTACACCTTCGACGCCAAGTGGAACGTGGTGCCGATGCTGGCCGAGGGCATGCCGAAGATCTCGGCCGACGGCAAGACCTACGCCATCACATTGCGCCGCGGCGTGATGCTGCACAACGGCCGCGAACTCACGGCTGACGATGTGGTGGCCAGCCTGCAGCGCTGGATGGAACAGTCGCCGCGCGGCAAGGCCGTGGGCAAGGAAATCGACAGCCTCAAGGCCAAGGGCCCGCTGGCCGTCGAGGTGGTGCTGAAGGAACCCTATGCACCGCTGCTCTCGCAGCTCGCGCTGCCCAGCGGCATGGCCGCCATCATGGCCAAGGATTCGATCGCCTCGCCGCTGAAAGACTTCGTCGGCACCGGCCCCTACAAGTTCAAGGAGCGCCGCCCCGACCAGTTCGTGCTGCTCACGCGCTTCGACAAGTACGCGGCGCGCAAGGAGCCCGCAAGCGGCTACGGCGGCAAGCGCGAAGCGGCCATCGAAGAGCTGCGCTTCGTGCCCGTGCCCAACGCCAGCACGCGCGTCGAAGGCGCGCTGGCCGGCCAGTACGACTTTGCCGACCTGCTGCCGGTGGAAGCCCTGCCGCGCCTTGAGAAGTCGGGCGGCAAGACCGTACCGATCATGACGCCCTCGTTCGGCTTCCCGTACCTCGTGCTCAACACCAAGGAAGGCGTGGCCGCCAGCCAGCCGGTGCGCCAGGCGATCCAGACCGCGCTGGGCGAAGGCGAAATGCTCGCGGCCGGCTTCGGCGACACGCGCTTCTTCGTGGCCGAGGGCAACCATTTCCCCAAGGGCTCGCCGTTCTATTCGACCGCCGGTGCCGACCAGTACAACCAGCGCAACGCCGCCAAGGCCAAGGAAGCCGCGGCCAAGGCCGGCTACAAGGGCGAGCCGATCCGCGTGCTCACCAGCCGCCAGTACGACTTTCACTACAACATGGCGCTGCTGATGGCCGAGCAGCTCAAGCGCGCCGGCTTCAAGGTCGACCTCAACGTGGTCGACTGGGCCACGCTGGTGCAGCGCCGCAACGACGCCAAGCTGTGGGACATCTACGTCACCCACTCGGGCCAGTTCCCCGAGCCGATGCTCTCGCCGCCGCAACTCGGCGACGGCGCGCCCGGCTGGTGGGATTCGCCCGCCAAGAAGTCGGCGCTGCAGGCTTTCAATGTCGAGAGCGACCCTGCCAAGCGCGGTGCGCTGTGGGGCAAGGTGCAGCAGGTCGTGTATGACGAAGTGCCGTACATCAACGTAGGCAAGTTCAACGGCCTCTCGGCCAAGAGCCCGGCGCTGGACAACTACACGCCCGCGACCTGGCCGTTCTTCTGGAACGCGAAGATCAAGTAAGGCAGGGATACCAGCCATGCCATCGCGTCGCCAACTTCTGCAAGCCAGCGCACTGGCCTCCGGCCTCGGAGCCCTCGGCTTCAATTCGTCCATGGCCTCCACCGTCCAGGCCGCAACCTCCGGCCCCGTCTACGCCTACGTCGGCACCTACAGCGACGGCGGCAAGCCGTGGCGCGGCGGTCGCGGACTGGGCGTACACCAGTTCGTGCTCGACAGCGCCACCGGTGCGCTCAAGCCCATCCCCGGCGCGCCACCGGCGGTGACCAGTGCGGGCGAGGGCGCGAAGCTGCGCAACCCCGCGTCGCTCGCGCGCCACCCGAAGCTGCCGATGCTCTATGCGGCCAACGAGTTCGAGGCCGGCTCGGTCTCGGCCTTTCGCATTGGCGCGGACGGCGCGCTGTCGTTCGTCTCCGAGACGGCCTGCGGCGGCAAGGACCCGGCCTACATCAGCGTGCACCCCGACGGCCGCTTTCTCTTCACGGCCAACTACGCGAGCGGCGACGTCAGCGTGATCGCGCTGCGCGCCGACGGCACGCCCGATGCCAATGTTCCCGCAGTCGTCTACAAGGACATCGAGGCCTGCGGCGCATCCACGCCCTGCAAGCCCGGCGCCGACGTGGTGCCTGCAGCCGCGCGCTCGCACGAAGGCTTTGCCACCAGCGACCACGACGGCCCGCACGCGCACATGGTGCACGCCGACCCGAAGGGCAACTTCGTGCTGGTGGCCGACCTCGGGCTGGACCGCGTCATCTCCTACCGCTTCGACCGCATCACCGGCGTGCTGAGCCAACCCAGCACGGTGGCGGTGTCGGAAAGCTCGGGCGCGCGGCATTTCGTTTTTCATCCGAACGGCAAATGGCTCTACCTGGCGAACGAAGAGGCATCGACCATCGCCTTTCTGCGCTACGACAACGCCACGGGTGTGCTCACGCTGGTGAGCGAAACCTCGGCGCTGCCCAAGGGCTTCAAGGGCACCAGCTACGCATCGGGCATCCGCATGCTGCCGGACGGCCAGCACTTCGTGTCGCTCAATCGCCTGCACGATTCGATCTCGCTCTTCAAAATCGGCGCACGCTCCGGCGCACCCACGCTGGTGCGCGAGGAGTGGTCGCGCGGCAACTACCCGCGCAGCTGCACGCTCGACCCGAGCGGCAGGTTCCTCTACGTGTGCCACAACAAGCAGGGCGACAACGTCACCGTCTTCCGCGTGCAGGGCGGCGACATCAAGTTCACCGGCCAGTACGTTGCAGTGGGCAGCGCCGCCGCTATCGAGTTTTCCGCGTGATGAAGAAATCGATGTTCCGCTACATCGCCTCCCGCGCGGCCGGCATGCTCGTCGTGCTCGCCATCGTGGCGGTGCTCGTCTTCGTGCTCACGCGCGCGGCCTCGGGCGATCCGGTTTCGGTGCTGCTGGGCGACCAGGCCACCGCGGCCGACATCGCCCGCGTGCAGAAGGAGTACGGCCTCGACAAGCCGCTGCCCGTGCAGTTCGGCTACTGGCTGCGCGAGGTGCTGCAGGGCAACCTGGGCACTTCCATCTTCCTGCAGCGCCCCGTGACGCAGGCGCTGTGGGAGCGCTCCGAACCCACCACGCTGCTCGCGCTGATGGCGGTGGCCATCGCGGCGCTGATCGGCGTTCCGTGCGGCATCGTCTCCGCCGTGTTCCGAGGCCGCGTTATCGACCAGCTGTTCACCGGCGTCGCGATGCTGGGAGCGAGCATTCCGAGCTTCTGGCTCGGCATCGTGCTGATCCAGATCTTTGCCGTGTCCTTCGGCTGGTTCCCGGTGTCGGGCTACGGCGCGCCAGATGCGGCGTTGGCCGAGCGGCTGCATTCGCTGGTGCTGCCGGCGACGGTGCTGGGCCTGCTGAATTCGGCGCTCATCATCCGCTTCACGCGCGCCTCCATGCTCGACGTACTCGGTGAAGACTATGTGCGCACCGCGCGCTCCAAGGGCCTGAGCGAAAGCACGGTGGTGCTCAAGCACGCGCTGCGCAACGCGCTGGTGCCCATCGTCACGGTGATCGGCCTCACGGTGGCTCTGATGATCGGCGGCGCCGTCATCACCGAGACCGTGTTCGGCCTGCCGGGTGTCGGCAACCTCGTGGTCAGTGCCGTGCTGCGGCGCGACTACCCCGTCATTCAAGGTGCGCTGCTCGTGATTGCCGCGATCTATGTGCTCATCAATTTCTCGATCGACCTGCTGTATGCCGTGGTCGATCCGCGCGTGAAGGTCTGAGCGATGCGTATGCCCCGAATGCTCCGTCAGCTGATGCATCGCCGCATCGTGATGGTTTCTGCCCTGGTGCTGCTGGTGATCGCGGTGCTCGCGATCGGAGCGCCGCTGTTCGCCTCCATCGACCCCAACGACACGGCCGTGCTGGAGCGCCTGAAGGCGCCGAGCGCCGAGCATCTGCTCGGCACCGATGAACTGGGCCGCGACCTGTATTCGCGCATCGTGCACGGCGCGCGCTATTCGCTGGCCATCGCGGCGCTCACCGCGCTGGGCGCGGTCATTGCCGGCACGGTGCTGGGCCTGATGGCCGGCTTCTTCCGCCGGCTCGACGCGCCGCTGATGCGCGTGGTCGACGCGATGATGTCCTTCCCCGACATCCTGCTGGCCATTGCGCTGGTGGCCATCCTCGGGCCCTCGCTGATGAACACCGTGCTGGCGCTGGTGCTGGTCTACACGCCGCGCGTGGCGCGGGTGGTGCGGGCCTCGACGCTGGTGGTGCGCGAGCTGCTGTTCGTCGAAGCGGTGCGCGCGCTAGGCGTGCGCACCTCGCGCATCCTGTGGCGGCACATCTTGCCGAACCTGATGTCGCCGATCCTTGTGCAGGTGTCGTTCATCTTCGCGTACGCCATCCTGGCGGAGGCGGGGCTCTCCTTCCTCGGCGTCGGCGTGCCGCCCGAGATCCCGACCTGGGGCACCATGGTCGCGGGCAGCCAGCAGTACGCGCACCAAGCCTTCTGGGTGGTGCTGTTCCCGGGGCTCGCGATCATCTTCACGGCGCTGTCACTGCAACTGCTGGGCGACGGCGTGCGCGACCTGCTCGACCCGAAGCTCAAGAAGACATCGTGATGAACAACGCCAACAACACCCCGCGTCTCACGGTCAGCAACCTGAGCACCAGCTTCCCCACCGAAGACGGCCTCGTGCGTTCGGTGGCCGACGTGAGCTTTTCCATCCAGCCCGGCAAGACGACCGCGCTGGTCGGCGAATCGGGCTCGGGCAAGTCGGTCACCAGCCTCACGCTGATGCGCCTGCTGCCCAAGACCGCGAACGCGCAGGTCAGCGGCAGCGCCTCGTTCGTGACGCGCGAAGGCAAGACGCTCGACCTGCTGCAGATTGGCGAGCGCGAGATGCGCTCGCTGCGCGGCAACCAGCTGTCGATGATCTTCCAGGAGCCGATGACCAGCCTGAACCCGGTGTTCACCATCGGCGAGCAGATCGCGGAAAGCGTGCGGCTGCACAAGGGCCTCGACCGCAAGGCAGCGCTGGCGCACGCACTGCGCATGCTGGAGCTGGTCGAGATACCGGCCGCCGCGCAGCGCATTCACGAGTATCCGCACCAGCTCTCGGGCGGCATGCGCCAGCGCGTGATGATCGCGCTGGCCATGGCCTGCGACCCGACGCTGCTGATCGCCGACGAGCCCACCACCGCGCTCGACGTGACCATCCAGGCGCAGATTCTCGAACTCATGCGCCGGCTGCAGGCCGAGACGGGCATGAGCATCCTCTTCATCACGCACAACCTCGGCGTGGTCGCGCACCATGCGGACGACGTGGTGGTGCTGTATGCGGGCCGCGTGGTCGAAAGCGCGCCGGTGCGGCCGCTGTTCGCGCAGCCCGAGCATCCTTACACGCAGGGCCTGCTGGCCTGCCTGCCGGGCAAGGCGCGCCTGCCCGGCCAGCCCAAGCCCAAGCGCCTGTTCGCCATTCGCGGCCAGGTGTCGAGCCCGCTGGCACCGCCGCCGGGCTGCGCCTTCGAGCCGCGCTGCGACCTCGCGCTGGCCGGCTGCGCCGCCGAGATGCCACCGCTGATCGAAACGCACCACGGCCGCCAGGCGCGCTGCATCCGCGTGCAGCCGGCGCAACCATTGGCGAGGGTCGCATGACGCGCACGCCGCCTCCGTCTTGCTCCCTCTCCCGCTTGCGGGAGAGGGCTGGGGTGAGGGTGACCCCAGCGGCCTTCGCATGCACCCTCATCCCCCGCCTTCTCCCGCAAGCGGGAGAAGGAGCCAATACCGAATACCCACGATGACCACCGCAGCTCCCCTCATCGAAGTCCGCGGACTCAAGAAATACTTCGGCAGCAGCGACCGCCCGGTGCGTGCGGTCGACGACGTGTCGTTCGCCATCCAGCCCGGCGAAACGCTGGGCCTGGTCGGCGAATCGGGCTCGGGCAAGAGCACCATCGGCCGCACCGTGCTGCGCCTGCTCGAACGCACCAGCGGGCAAGTGCTGTACCGGGGCGACGACATCGGCACGCTGTCGGGCGAGCGCATGCGCAAGCTGCGCAGCAAGCTGCAGATCATCTTCCAGGACCCGTACGCCAGCCTGAACCCGAAGATGCGCATCAGCGCCATCCTCGGCGAGGCGCTGTCCACGCACGGCCTGCACAAGGGCGCGGCGGCGCGCGACAAGCGCATTGCCGAACTGCTCGAGACCGTGGGCCTGCGCGCCGAGCATGCGAGCCGCTTTCCTCACGAGTTCTCGGGCGGGCAGCGCCAGCGCATCGGCGTGGCGCGCGCGCTGGCCGTGGAGCCCGAATTCATCGTGGCCGACGAGCCGCTGTCGGCGCTCGACGTGTCCATCCAGTCGCAGGTCATCAACCTGCTGGCCGACCTGCGCGAGCGGCTGGGCCTGACGATGCTCTTCATATCGCACGACCTCGACGTGGTCGAGTACCTGTGCGACCGCGTGGTGGTGCTGTACCTGGGCAAGGTGATGGAAGTCGCCACCACCGAGGAGCTGTTCGCGCGGCCCTCGCACCCCTACACGCAGGCGCTGCTGGCTGCGAGCCCGAAGCCCGACCCCGAGGTGGCGACCGAGCGCATTGCGCTCAAGGGCGACATTCCCAGTCCCATATCGCCACCCTCGGGCTGCGTGTTTCGTACGCGCTGCCCGCATGCCATCGAAGCCTGCGCGCAGACCGTGCCGCCGCTCGAAGAAATTTCGGCAGGACACTACAGCGCCTGCATCCGCAAAGAACTGCTCTCCAACATTGCCGCATAGACCATGACTGACAAAGCCGTCGCCGCCAACGATTTCAACGACCCGCTGCTGGGCAGCAACTTCAAGGGCTACCCGCGCACCCAGGCGCCGCGCCGCCGCAGCGAGATCGGCGCTGCCGGATGGAACGTGCTCGCCGGTGACCTGCCGCTGCCACTGGCTGTGCTCAAGCGCGAGGCGCTCGAACACAACCTCGCGTGGATGCAGTCGCGCGTGCGCGAGTGGGGCATCGACCTCGCGCCGCATGGCAAGACCACCATGTCGCCGCAGCTCTTCCAGCGCCAGCTCGACGCCGGCGCGTGGGGCCTGACCTTTGCCACAGTCACGCAGCTGGCTGTTGGCGTGGCGGCAGGCGCTCGCCGCACGGTCATCGCCAACCAGGTGGTGAGCGACGAAGACCTCGCGGGCATCCAGATGCTGCTGAGCGAGCATGTCGACCTGCGCATCGTGTTCCTGGTCGATTCGCTGGCGCAGCTCGCGCTGATCGAGGACTGGGCGAAGCGCCACCCCGCGAGCGTGCCCTTCGAGGTGATGATCGAGATCGGCGTCGACGGCGCGCGCACCGGCTGCCGCACGCACGAGCAAGCGGTGGAGCTGGCCACGCGGCTGCGTGCGAGCGATGCGGTCAAGCTCGTGGGTATCGAGTGCTACGAAGGGCAGGGCGCCACCGGCCAGAGCGAGCCCGACGCGGCCTACGCGAAGACGCTGATGGACCGCGTGGAAGCGGTAGCGCGCCATTGCGACACAGAAAAGCTTTTCGAGACCGGCGAGGTGCTGGTTTCGGCCGGTGGCTCCGCCATCTTCGATCTCGTGGCTGGGCGCCTGAAGCCCGCGCTCGGCGCGCCGGTGCGCGGCCTGCTGCGCTCGGGCTGCTACGTTACGCACGACCATGGTTTCTACAAGCGCATGGTGAGCGCGGTCGACGAGCGCCTGGGCTGCGGTTGTGGCGAGAGCCTGGTACCCGCGATGGAGGTCTGGGCCACGGTGCAATCGCGCCCCGAGCCGGGCCTGGCGATTCTTGCGGTCGGCAAGCGCGACATCTCCTTTGATCTTTCGCTGCCCGTGCCCATCGCACGCGCGGCACGCGGCGCGCTGCAGCCGCAGGCCGTGCCTGCGGGCTGGAAGATCACCGCGCTCAACGACCAGCACGCCTACCTGCGCTGGGATGCGAACGAGGAAGCCGAAGCGCCCAAGGTCGGCGACCGCGTCGGCCTCGGCATTTCGCATCCCTGCACCACTTTCGACAAGTGGCACTGGATGCCTGTGGTCGAGAACGACTACCGCGTGAGCGACGCCGTCGCCATGCACTTCTGAGCACGCTGCATGACACCCTCCCTGCTTCAGAAAATCGCGCAGATCCGCAGCGACGCCCCGGCGACGCGGCGCGCGATTCTCGACCTGATCCTCGAAGACCCCGACCGCGTGCTCGAAGAAAGCTTCGAGCAATTGGCCGAACGCTCGCGCAGCTCGGTGCCCACCATCATGCGCACCTGCCGCGATCTCGGCTTTGCCGGCCTGCGTGAGTTCAAGCTCGCGCTCGCGCAGGAGCTGGCGCTCGGCGGCTCGCCGCTGCACCGCCGCGTGAACATCGAGGACGCGGCCGACGAAGTGGTCGGCAAGATCGCGCGCAGCGCTGCAGCCTCGGTCTCGGGCGTGCGTGGCCAGCTCGACATGCAGGTGCTCGACGGCGCCGTGGCGGCCATTGCGGCGGCGCCGCACGTGGACCTGTACGGCGCGGGCGCCACATCATGGTTCATGGCCAACGACCTTCAGGCGCGGCTCTTCAGGCTGGGCCTCTCGGCCAATGCCTGGGCCGACTACCACCTGCAACAGGTGGCCGGTGCGGCGCAGCGGCCGGGCGGCGTGGTCATCGCCATCTCGCACGTGGGCGGCATGCCCTCGCTGCTCGATGCGGTGGACATTGCGCGCGGGCAGGGCGCCAAGGTGGTCGCGCTCACGCGGCCCGGCACGGCGCTCGCGGCCAAGGCCGACTTTCTGCTTGGCCTTTCGGTGCCCGACGACGCGGTGATGCACGTGGGCATCGACGCCTACCTGACGCACCTCACGGCCATCGAAATTCTTACCGTGCTCGTGGCCCAGCGCCGCGGCGAGCCCGCGGTGCAGCGCCTTCAGCGCGCGCGCGAGGCCTTTCAGCGCCACGGCATCGACGCCACCACGCACCCGCTGCAAAGCTGGGACGGCGGCGGCATCAATAGCAAAAAGGGAACCGCATCGTGAGCGCGACGACGACGGGCAAAGCCATCCTGCTCGAAGCCGGTCTCGTGGTCGACGGCTCGGGTGGCCCTTCGTGGCCCGGCGACGTGCTGCTGCAGGGCGACCGCATCGTCGCACTCGGCGAAGGCCTGCGCGAACGGCTGCCCGATGGCCTTGCACTGGCCGACGTCGAAGTCGTCGACTGCCGCGCCAAGGTCATCGCGCCCGGCTTCATCGACGCGCACACGCACGACGACGCCATCGTGCTGCGCGACCCGCTGTGCCTGCCCAAGGTGTCGCAGGGCATCACCACGGTGGTGACGGGCAACTGCGGCATCTCGCTCGCGCCCTACCGCACGCCGCAGTCGCTGCCGCCGCTCACGCTGCTGGGTGCCGATTCGTTCAAGCACGCGACCATGGCCGAGTACCGCGCTGCCGTCGATGCGACGCAGCCGGCGCTCAACGTGGCAGCGCTGGTCGGCCACACCACGCTGCGCTTCGCGACCATGGAAGCGCTGGACCGTCCTGCCAGCGCCGACGAGCTGGCGCGCATGGAAGCGCTGCTCGACAGTTGCATGGCCGACGGTGCGCACGGCATGTCGTCGGGACTGTTCTACGAAGAGGCCTTTGCTGCGCCCGCCGAAGAGGTAACGGCGCTGGCGCGCGTCGTGGCCCGCCACGGCGGCGTGTACGCCACGCATCTGCGCAGCGAGATGCAGCAGATCATCGAGGCGCTGCACGAGGCCGGCGACTCGGCCTTCAACGCCGGCGTGCCGCTCGTCATCTCGCATCACAAGTGCGCCGGCCCTGCTAACTGGGGCCGCACCAAGGAGACGCTGCCGCTGATCGAGTCGCTGGCGCAGCGCCAGAAGATCGCGATGGACGTGTATCCCTACGTGGCCGGCTCGACCGTGCTGCGCGAGGATCTTGTCGATGGCGTGATCGATGTGCTGCTGACTTGGTCCGATCCGCATCCGGAGATGACGGGGCGCCTGGTCTCCGACATCGCGCGAGAGTGGGGCGTCACCGAGCAGGAAGCCTGCCTGCGCCTGAAACCGGGCGGCGCCTGCTACTTCCAGATGCAGGAAGAAGACGTGGAGCGCGTCATCGCGCATCCGCTCACCATGATCGGCAGCGACGGCCTGCCGCACGACCGGCATCCGCATCCGCGCCTGTGGGGCGCATTTCCGCGCGTGTTCGCGCGCTACTGGCGCCAGCGCAGGCTATTCACGCTGGAGCAGGCAGTGCACAAGATGACTGGCATGACCGCGCGCAACCTGCGCATCGCCGATCGTGGCCTGCTGCGAACTGGCGCGATGGCCGATGTGGTGGTGTTCGACCCCGAGACCATCGCCGACACCGCCACCTACGACCAGCCGCACGGCGTGAGCCTTGGTGTGGAGCGCGTGTTCGTGAATGGTGTGCTGGCCTACCGCGGTGGCGAGGCCGAAGCACGGGTGCTGGCGCGCGCGGGCCGGATGCTCACGCGCGGGGCTAACTAGGCAAACACCAGGCAGACCGGTGTCGGCACTTGTGCCACCTGCACCGGCTGGTCCAGCTTGCCGTTCGCGGGGTCGATGCGCAGGCGCAGGATGGCGTCGCCTTTTTGGCTGAGCGCGTAGAGGTGACTGCCACTGGGCGCCATCGCCAGCGCGCGCGGGAAGCGCAGGCCTTCGCTCCAGTGCTGCAGCGGTGTCAGCGTGCCGCTGGTTGCGTCGATGCGGAATGCTGCAATGCTGTCGGCCAGCGGATGCTCCGACTTCAGCCGGCGGTTGCTCGCGTAGAGAAACTGCCCCGAGGGATGCATCACCAGTGCCGCCGAGTTTTTCTGGCCGGTGAAGTCTTGCGGCACGGTCGAGATCTGCTGGCGTTGTTCGCCTACCTTGCCACTCGCCGCGTCGTAGCCGAAGCAGGCGACGGTGGCATCGAGTTCGTTCACCAGATAGAGAAAGCGCTGTGACGGATGCAGCGCCAGGTGGCGCGGGCCGCTGCCGGGCTGCGTGGCCGTGCGGCCGAGCAATGCCAGCTTGCCATCGGCGAGCGTGAAGACGTTGATGCGGTCGCTGCCGAGGTCGGTAGCGAGCACGCGCTGGCCCGAGGCATCGAACTGCACCATGTGCGGGTGCGGCGATTCCTGCCTTTCGGTGTCGGGGCCGGAGCCGGTTTCCTTTTCAATGCTCGAGACCTTGCCCAGCGTGCCGTCAGCACCGATCGGCAGCACGTTGTAGGCGCCGCCGCCATACAGCGCCACCACCAGCGCGCGGCCATCCGGCGACACGGCCAGATGCGCCGGGATCACGCCTGAGAGTGACAGTGGCTGGCGGTTGATCAGCGTCAGGCGGCCACTGCGTTCATCGATGGCATAGGCTTCGGCAGTTCCGGTGGGCAGGCCCTGGTAGGTGTCGATTTCGTTGATCGCGTACAGGAATCGCTGGCTGGGGTGCACCGCGAGAAACGAAGGGTTCGCGCTTGGAACGGCTTGCACTTGCGTCCAGCTGCCGTCGTTGATGGCGAGCACATAGATGCCCTTCGATGCGGGCCCGCCGGCCGTGCCGCCCGGTGCGTCGCTGGTGTAGGTGCCGACATATGCGAAGCGCGGCGCTGGTGTGTTGCTGACCGGAGCTCCCGCCGGGCTCGGGGCTTGTGCGTTGGCGGGCAGCCACGGCGTCATGGCGCCGAGGGCGGAGGTGCCGCCGATCCATTGCATGACTGTGCGGCGTTGAGGGCGATGTGTCATGGGATTCCTCTTGTGATTTGGCTCAGTGGTTGCTGTTCAGGGTGTGTGCGAATGACACCGGGTACTCCCCTCCGCGAATGTCCCCCGTCGGCGTGATCGCGCCACAAACAAAAGCGAGGGCTCATCTCAAGGCCGCACAGACATTGCATGGTGAAAGATGTTGTTCGGGTCATACCGACGCTTCACCTTCCGCAGAAGGTCGTAGAGCCCCTGGTCGCCGTAGTAGAGCTGCGACCAGAACGGGTAGGCCAGCATGTCGCTGTCCGGGTAGTTGATGTAGCAGCCCTCGTAGCGCTCGCCGGGGTAGGGCGTGCCGGCGTAGCGTTCGGGTACGTCGGGCGTGCCGTACACGTCGCGGAAGAAATCGCCGATCCAGCGCAGATGCCCGGCATCGTCCTTCGCATCGCGCCAGTAGGTCTGGTACTGCAGCTTCATGATCGAAGCGCGCTGCGGCACCGCGGTGTCGGCGATGCGTTCGGGCTTGTTGACGGCGCCGCCGTACGAATCGACCTGCACCAGCGACTGGCTGAGGTCGACACCCGGTATCACGCGCGTCAGGTGCGTGTAGATGCGCTGCGCCTCGCGAGCGCTGAAGTTCTGCTTCATGTAGGCCGACTTGTATTTGCCGCGCTGGTTGTCGCCCGAGCCGTTGAGGTACTGGGTGGCCGTGAGCCAGTCGTAGCGTGTCACCGTGTGTGGCTTGGAGCACAGTAACTGCCCCGCATCGCGCTGCGGGGCCGGACCCACGCCTGGCGGACGGCCCTTGGCGGGCACCGGCGCGCAGGCGCGAAAGCGATCGAGGAATTCGTTGAGCACCGTCAGGTCGTTGCAGGTGCCGTCGGGGTTGCAGAACTGCGTCAGCATCACGATCTGGCCCGACGAGCGATGCGTGAGCTTGAGCAGCGAGAACATGCCCCAGGTGTCGGGCGATTTGCCGCGCGTTGCCCAGTATTCGCCGTAGGTGGAGAGCAGGGCGGCAAAGCGCTCGGGCGTCATGGTGGCCCAGTCGAACGCGACCACCGCCAGCGCGACCTCGCGCGGCGCGGGCGGCAGGGTGTCGAACACATAGCTGGTGATCGCGCCGAAGTTGCCGCCGCCCGCGCCGCGGCATGCGCGGAACAGATCGGGCTCGCGGCTCGCATCCACGGTGCGTGGCACTACCTTGCCGCGGGAGTCGACCGTGAGGATGTCTACCGCCGAAAGCCAATCGACCGTCAGCCCCTGCAGGCGCGACAGCAGGCCATAGCCGCCGCCGCAAATGTGCCCGCCCGCGCCGACCGAATAGCAGGAGCCGCCAGGCAGCGTGACGTTGCTGCGCTTGTACAGGTCGAGGTATTCGTTCCAGTTCTGCGTGCCGGGGCCGACGCGATAGCGCCCGTCGCCGCTGGTGGGGCTCGCCTGGTTGAGCAGGCTCAGGTCGAGGATCGCGCCGTCGGGGTTGTTGGAGACGAAGTCTTCATAACAATGCCCACCGCTGCGCAACGTGGGCCGAAGGCCAGCATCGACGATGCGCTGCAGGGCAGCGGCTGCATCGCCAGCGTTCTCCGCCAGTTCGATGCGCGAAGCGGCGTCTGACTCCGTTGCAGGCCATCGCAGGTTGAAACCCTTTTTCAGGGTGTTGTAGCGAGCATCCTGGCGTGTCACGGTGATGGTCATGGGCACTTTCTGATGGTCGTCTTGCGACGGTGAGCGGGAAGCAGGCGCCTGAAATGAAAGACTTTTTCTTAATTTCCTTGATTTGACGAAAATATCGCGTAACGCCGCCTATATTGACGTCAATTATTGGATTGTTTGAAAGATATTTTCATAAGGACAACCCCGAATCGGTGGCCCTCGAAGTCAGCGGCTGCAGCACTGGCATTGCGTCGTATCCAGTTGGATATGACCCCACGACCCCTAAAGTTCTAACGCTCCCGGCAAAAATCGGTCAAACTGACGCACTCACCGGCCGTCGAATTCCGACTTGGAGCAAAGATGGACAAGGACGCTGAAGGCCTTGGCGCCGATTTCGAGCTGTGGCAGCAGCTCACTGACGACTACGAAGCAGCATTGGGCGCACTGGCCCGGGGTGAGCCGGGGGCGCGGGAGCGAGTGCTCCAGTTGTCGCTGGCGCTGCGGCAATTGCACCCGGACCTGTCCCCCGTCGAGCACAACGACTGAGGCGTTCCCCGCAGGGGCGCCACACAAGTCCGGCTCGGTAGGATGTGGCTCCCATCGCCACATCACCGCATACATGCACCCCGCCGCGCGTCACCTCGTCTTCCATGGCGCCATCGTTCTCCTGTTCGGGCTGTTGCTGGGCGCACCCTATGCGAAGGCGATCAAGCGTGAAGTCGCCGCTCACATCGTCAACTCGTGGCGCGTCGCGCATCTGAGCCTGCCCATTGGTGCGACGCTGATGCTCGCGACGGCGGCCGTGCTGCCCTGGCTCACCGTTCCTGCATGGATGCTCTGGCTCATTGCCGTTGCGCTGATCGTGTCGGCCTACGGGTTCTGCGTGTCGACACCGCTGGCGGCGATCTCGGGGCAGCGTGGGCTGTCTTCCGAAGGCACGGCAGGGTGGGGGAAGCTGGTCTATCTCGGCAACATGGTCGGCGCCGTGGCGTCAATCGTCGCTGCAGTGGCATTGCTGATCGCCGCCTTTCTGACGCTCTGACGACAACGAGGCAGGCGCTCTCGCCCGCGATCAATCCCGCACCGACTCCTCATCCGCCTGCGCCTGGAACATCCGAGTGAAGTCGCAGCATTCCTGCGCCAGCATCACGATGGACGAAGTGAGCGCGCTGCGGTGTTCGCCCTTGTGCATCGCCACGTAGCGCACCACCGGCAAGGCTGGCGTCACGTCGATCACCGTAAGCATGCCCGCCGCCACCAGCGGCTGCAGGCACTCGCGCGGCAGGTAGCTCACGCCCAGCCCCGATACCGTGAGCCCGGTCAGCGCCACCAGGTTGCTCACCACGATCACGTTGGCGGGCTGCACGCCTTGCTCTTTCATCCACGCGTCGTAGGCGCGGCCCGTGCCCGAGTTGTTGCCCTGCACCAGCATGCGGTGTCGCGCCAGTTCGTGCAGCCGCACGGTGCTGCCGTTGGCTGGCACCACGCCGGGCTTGCACATCCACGCGCTCTTCACCTGGCCGATGACCTTGTGCGGCAGGCGCGAGTCGGCAAAGGTGTCGGGCACGATGACGAGGTCGAGCTCGTCGGCCAGCAGCTTGTCGCGCAGTTGCAGGCTGTCGTCCACGTCGGGCTCGAGGATCACCTTGGGGTAGTGCTGCTGGATGAGTCCGACCAGCCGCGGCAGCCACGTCATCGCGGTCAGCTCGGTCACGCCGACGCGGATACGGCGTTCCACCACGCCGGGCTTGCCGAACTGCTCGACGGCGGCGTCGCGCTGCTCCAGCAGCTTGCGGGCGAGCACGAACATCTCTTCGCCCTTCTCGGTGAGCCGCGCGGCGCGCTGGCTGCGGTCGAACAGTTCGGTGTCGAACAGCTGCTCCAGCTCGTGCACCCGCTTGGAGATGGCCGACTGCGAGGTGTTGAGCTGGTTGGCTGCCTGCGCGAAGCCGCCGAGCCGGGCGATCCAGTACAGGGCTTCGAGTTGCTTGAAGGTCATCACGGTGCGTTGCTCCTGTGAAGGCTGGCCGAAAGAACGCTTTTATTCATGCAATTCGATCACAAAAAATCGCTTTTAGAAATTCATCGCGAAGCCGAAGATTCGCCAAAACCAACGCGTTCGACCAACGTCATCGACTCTTCAAGGAACTCTCCATGGACTTCAAGAAACTGCCCCTCGCGCTCGGACTTGTCTTTGCCTTCACCTGCGGCGCCGCCAGCGCCCAGGACGGCGGCACGCTGCAGAAGATCAAGGAGAGCGGCACGATCCAGATCGGCGCGCGCGACAGCCAGATCCCGTTCTCGTACAAGCTCAGCGCCGACAGCGCACCCATCGGCTTCACCAACGACATCTGTCTGAAGATCGTCGATGCGGTGAAGGCCAAGCTGGGCCTGGCCAAGATCGAGGTGCGCTACACCATGCTCAATTCGACCAACCGCATTCCGCTGCTGCAGAACGGCACCGTCGACCTCGACTGCGCCACCACCACCAACACCACGCAGCGCCAGCAGCAGGTCGACTTCGCGCCCAGCCATTTCGTCACCAACATCACCGCCGCGGTGAAGAAGGCTTCGGGCATCAATGCACTGGGCGACCTCAACGGCAAGAACGTGGCTACCGTCTCGGGCAGCACCTCGATCCAGCTGCTGCGCGGCGCGCGCAAGAGCGGCACCATCGAAGTGAACGAGATCGCCGGCAAGGACACTTCCGACGGCTTCCTGCTGTTGTCCACCGGCCGCGCCGACGCCTATGTGCTCGACGACGTGCAGCTCGCCGGCATGATCGCCAGCGCGACCAACCCGGGCGACTACAAGATCCTGAAGGAATCGCTGCGCCAGGAGCCCTACGGAATCATGCTGCGCAAGGACGACCCGCAGTTCAAGGCGCTGGTCGACGAGACCGTCACGGGCCTCATGAAGTCGGGCGCCATCGAGCAGCTCTACAGCAAGTGGTTCCTCTCGCCGATCCCGCCGAAGAACGCGAACCTCAACTTCCCGATGACGGACGCGGTGCGCGAGATCTACAAGAACCCGAACAACAAGGGCGTCTGAGCGATGACTCTCCAGCTTCCTGATCTCGACCGCGGCCAGGCTTTTTCCGATGCGCTGATGCGCGAGGTGAAAGCGCGCTTCCTGCAGGTCGACCATGACCACCACGGCCGCGAGCGCCTGTACTTCGACAACGCCGGCGGCTCGTTCCGCCTGAAGGCCGCGGTCGAGCGCTTCGCGCAGGTCGATGCCATTCCCGACAACGCTGAGCGCATCCACGCCACGGCCGTCGAGCTGCAGGACATCCAGGCCAAGGGCAGCGCCGACCTGCGCACCATCCTCAACGCCACGGGCGGCAGCGTGTACGCCTCGTTCAGCGCCTCGGGCGCCATGTTCGACATGGTGCGCGCCATCGCCGAGAACGTGCCGGGCACGAACATGGTCACCACTGTGCTCGAACACCCGTCGGCCTTCGATGCGATGAGCCTCTACGCCCAGCGCCTGGGCCGCGAGCTGCGCGTGGCGCAGAGCAACCCCGTCACCGGCGGTGTGGACGTGGAAGAGATCGTGCGGCTGGTCGACAAAGACACTTGCCTGCTCAACGTGATCTATGCGTCGAACATCTCCGGCGCCAAGCTCGACATGGCCCAGATCGTGCGCCGCGCGCGCGAGATCAAGCCCGACCTGTACATCCTGGTGGACGCCGTGCAGCACGCGCCGCACGGCCTCATCGACCTGCAGAAGACGCCGGTGGACGGCATCAACCTCGCGCCCTACAAGTTCTTCGGCTGCCGGGGCTCGGGGCTCTCATGGGTGTCCGAGCGCGCGGCCGTGCTGCCGCACCACAAGCTGGCGGGCAAGAAGCCCGACTACTGGGACCTGGGCAGCGCCGCACCGTGGCAGTTCGCGGTGCTCACCGAGATCGTCGACTACGTTTGCTGGCTTGGTGGCCACTTCAGCGATGCCACCGACCGCCGCGCATTGTTCGTCGCGGGCATCACGCACATCGAGCTGCACGAGCGCGCGCTGCTGGCGCTGCTGCTCGACGGCAACGCGAACGCCACCGGCATGCGCGAGATGAGAGGCGTCAACGTCTTCCTCGACCACGAAGACCTGACGAAGCGCGACCTGATCCTGGGCATCGGCTTCGACCGCATCGACTGCACGCAGGCAGTGGTCGAGTACGGCAAGCGCGGCGTGACCGTCTACGAGCGTGTGGCAATCAGCATCTACTCGAAGCGCATGCTCGAATCCTTCGGGCTCGCGGGCACCGTGCGGGTGTCGCCGCTGCATTGCAATTCCGTCGCCGACATCGAGAAATTCCTGCGCATCACCCAGGAAATAGCCACCGACATCTGACTGTCACAAACCGTCATATTCGGTAGTTAGCATGTTTCTCGACCCCCGCTCACAGGGGGCGAGGAGCATGAGATTTGGAAATCCGCAAGCTGATCGCACCAGCGCTGGCCGTCGTCCTGCTGGCCGCGGTCGGGTCCGGCGTCTGGTATTCGAACACCCGCCTGCACGATGAATCGGCCACCGCCGCCGCTGCGCGCATCGAGCAGCAGAAACAGGTCACGCTGCGCGGCCTGATCGGCTCAGAAAAAGAAACCTTCTTCGCCGACCCGCGCGTGCAGAAGGCGCTGGCCGCGCAGGGCATCACAGTCACCGTCGAGAAGGCCGGCTCGCGCGCCATTGCCAGCCGCTACGACGCCAGCAAGTTCGACTTCGGCTTTCCCTCGGGCGCGCCCGCTGCGGCGCAGCTCAAGACGCTGGCCAAGGCTCCGAATGTCTTCAATCCGTTCTACACGCCCATCGTGCTGGCCAGCTGGCGGCCGATTGCGGAAATTCTCGTGGCCAACGGCATCGCGCAGAAGCAGGGCGACTTCTACTACGTGGTCGACCTGCCGGGCCTGATGGCCATGATCGAGAAGGGCACGCGCTGGAAAGAGCTCAAGGCCAGCAGCGCTTTCTCCACCAGCAAGTCGCTGCTCATCAACTCGACCGACGTACGCACCTCCAACTCGGCGGCGATGTACCTCGCGCTGGCGAGCTACCTCGCCAACAGCCAGCAGATCGTGCAGAGCCAGGAAGACGTGGACCGCGTCATGCCCGTGGTTGCGCCGCTCTTCCTGCGCCAGGGCTTCCAGGAGCAATCGTCGGCCGGGCCGTTCGAAGACTACCTGGCGCTCGGCATGGGCAAGGCGCCGCTGCTGGTGGCCTACGAGTCGCAAATGATCGAGTTCTGGCTCAAGAACCCCGACCGCCTCAAGAGCGACATGGTGCTGCTCTACCCCAAGCCCACCGTCTACTCCAAGCACGTGCTGGTGCCCTACACGCCCGGCGGCGCGCGGCTCGGCGCGGCACTGGAGAACGACCCGGCCCTGCGTGAGCTCGCACACGAATACGGCTACCGCACCGGCGGCGACACCAAGGGCCCCGAAACCTGGGCCGCGCGCGGCGTGAAGGTGCCTGACGTGCTGGTCGACGTGATCGACCCGCCGAGCTTCGAGTGGCTCGAACGGATGACCACGGGCATCGAAGCCCGCTTCAAGTGAACGAACCGAACGAATGAACGAATCAAGGAACGACCTCATGAACGCGCCTGTCACCGCAACCACCACCACCGCAACAGCCCCCGCGCCCATCGACCTGCAGCCACCGCAGGCCTTCACGCTCGAACCGCCCGCGCCCGTCGCCCTGGTGCCGGTCGAGTCGGCCAGCGGCAAGGTACGGCTGAAGCCTGAGGACGTGGCCGAGCTCGACGCGCAGGTGGCGCGCTTCATCGACGACATCACCGCGCACGACAGCCAGCATCCGCAGTTCAAGGAAGCGGTGGAGCGCATCCACTCGATGGGCAACAAGGACATCGAGGCCTCTGCATCGGTCTCCAACCGCATGCTCGACCGGCCCGTGGGTTCGCTGCGCAACGGACTGTTCGACAAGGGCGCGCAAATCGGCCAGTCGCTGATCGACCTGCGCCACCAGGTGGAAGACCTCGACCCCTCGAAGCAGGGCGACCTGTTCTCGGCGCGCAAGCTGCTCGGCATCATTCCGCTGGGCAACAAGCTGCTCGCTTACTTCGAGCGCTACCAGTCGTCGCAGACGCACCTGAACGCCATCATCGAATCGCTCAAGCGCGGCAAGGACGAGCTGCTGCGCGACAACACCGCCATCGAGCAGGAAAAAGTCAACCTCTGGACGCTGATGGAACGGCTCGAGAAATACGTGCACATCGGCAAGGCCCTTGATGGCCAGCTCGACGCCAAGGCCCGTGCGCTGGAAGCCACCGACCCCGAGAAGGCCCGCGTGATCCGCGAGGAAATGCTTTTCTATTCGCGCCAGAAGGTCACCGACCTGCTCACGCAGCTCGCGGTGAACATCCAGGGCTACCTCGCGCTGGACATGATCCGCAAGAACAACCTGGAGCTGATGAAGGGCGTGGACCGCGCCACCACCACCACTGTGGCCGCGCTGCGCACCGCCGTGATCGTCGCGCAGGCGCTGTCCAACCAGAAGCTGGTGCTCGACCAGATCAGCGCGCTCAACGCCACCACCGGCAACCTCATCGCCAGCACCAGCGAGATGCTGCGCGACCAGAGCAGCGCCATTCACCAGCAGGCCGCCTCCAGCACCATCGAGATCGCCAAGCTGCAGCAGGCCTTTGCCAACATCTACCAGACCATGGACACGATTGCCGACTTCAAGAGCAAGGCGCTTGACTCCATGCAGACCACGGTGGACACGCTGACGAATGAAGTTGCGAAGAGCCGCACCTACCTCGACCGCGTGCGCCGCCAGGAAACGACCGAGGCGCTGCAGTCGCCGCGCGGCGAGGTTGCGCTGTGAGCTTGCTGCCCTGGTTGACGCGGCTGTTCGCACTGGCTGCCCTGGCACTGGGCCTCGCTGCATGCGGCAAGGAAGAGCCGCCGCAGGCGATGAATGCAGCGCCGGCTACGGCGTCCACCGCGACCTTCACCATCCTCGCGGGCTCGGAGCTCAAGGACCTCGAAGCCCCCATCGTCGCAGCCGCAAAGGCAGCCGGTGTGGACGTGAAGCTCTCGTACGCTGGCACGCTCGACATCGTCGAGCGCATCAACGCTGGCGAGCGCTTCGACGCCATCCTGCCGCCCAACGGCGCGTATCCTGCGCTTGCGCTGCAGACCAAGCCGCTGGCGCGCGACAAGCTCTTCTATTCGCGCATTGCGCTCGGCGTAAAGAGCGCCAAGGCCGTGCAGCTCGGCTGGAACAAGAAGCCGCCAGGCTGGGCCGAAATCGCGAAGGCCGCGGGCGCAGGCCAGCTGCGCTACGGCATGACCAACGCCACCAGCTCCAACACCGGCATGAGCGCGTTGTTCGCGGTGGCCTCCGCGCTGGCGGGCAAGACCGAAGACCTGACCGCGCAAGACGTGGACGAGAAAACGCTGAAGGCCTTTCTCTCCGGCCAGAAGCTCACCGCCGGCAGCTCGGGCTGGCTGGCCGACGCCTACATCAAGGACCCGTCCGCCATCGACGCGATGGTCAACTACGAAGCCGTGATCCTGCGTGCCAATGAGAAGCTGCCCGCCGCCGACCAGCTCACGCTGATCTACCCGCGCGACGGCATGATCTCGGCCGACTACCCGCTGATGCTGCTCAACGCCGACAAGCGCGAGGCCTACACCCAGCTCGTGGGCACGCTGAAGGCCGCGCCGTTCCAGCGCGATGCGCTGTCGGCCGCGTTCCTGCGCCCCGCCAACCCCGAGGTTGCCGCCGCCGGCGCCTTGCCTACCGCCGCCGTGGCCGAGCTGGGCTTTCCCAACCGCCTGGAGGTGATCGATGCGGTGCTCGGCACCTACCAGTCGAAATGGCGCAAACCCGCCACCTCGATCTTCGTGCTCGACCTCAGCGGCTCGATGGCGGGCAAGCGGCTGGCCTCGATGCGCGAGGCGCTCAAGCTGCTCTCGGGTGCTGACGAAGCCACCACCGCCAGTGCCCGCTACAGCGCCTTCCAGAGCCGCGAGCGCGTGGTGCTGATCACTTTCTCCACCGAGGTGCAGGAGCCTGTGTGGGTGCGCTTCGACGCCGACCGGATCGACGCGGCCCGCGCCACGCTGCGCCAGCAAGCCGACGCGATGACGGCCAACGGCGGCACGGCCATCTACTCGGCGCTCGCTGCCGCCGAAGAAGTGGCGCGCAAGGAACAGCAGCGCGAGCCCGATCGCTTCGTGAGCATCGTGCTGCTGACCGACGGCGAGAACAACGCGGGCCTGAAGCCGCACGAGTTCCGCGACCGCTACGCGGCGGGCGGCCTGCCAGCGCGCATCTTCCCCATCCTCTTCGGCGAGGCGAACGTGAGCGAGATGCAGCAGATCGCGCAGCTCTCCGGCGGCCGCGAGTTCGACGGCCGCAAGCTGCAGCTGGGGCAGGTGTTCAAGGAAATCCGGGGCTACCAGTGATGCCGGAGCGCTCGCTCAAACTGCGCGCGCTGCTGTTTCTCTACGGCAACGGCAACATCCTGGGCTGCGCGCTGGCACTGCTGGGGCCGGCGCTGCTGTTCGCTGGCGTCATCGACAGCGGGTGGCTGCTGATCACCGCCGGCCTGTACGTGGCCGGCTGGCTGCTGGGCCGCAGGGCACCCGAACTCGAACGCCGCATCGAAGACAGCCTCAGCGTCGAGCAGACGCTGGAGCGCCTCGACCGCGTGGTCGCGCAGGCGCAGCCGCACCTCACCGAAGACATGCGCAAGAGCCTCGACAACGTGCGCGGCTCGGTGGGCGAGGTGCTGCCGCGCCTCGTCGGTACGGGCTCGCATGGCGATGACCTGTTCACCGTGCGCGAGACCGTGCTGCGCTACCTGCCCGAAACCCTCGCCAACTACGTTGCGCTGCCGCCGGCCTTCCGCATCACCCATGCCGTGAAAGACGGCAAGACCGCGCGCCAGCTGCTCGGCGAACAGCTGGGCCTGCTCGATGCCAAGCTGCGCGAGATCGTCGCCAACGTGGCTTCGAGCGACGCGGCCGCGCTGGTGGCCAACGGGCAGTTTCTTGAGAAGAAGTTTCGCCAGCCGGACTTCCTGGCGGGCTGAAGCGCCTGTAGCCCAGGCTCGTTCAGGCGGCAACCTGCGGTTGCACCGCGTCGTCCACACTCCAAGGCGCGTAAACGTCGGCACGCAAATCGGGCGAGTTCACCTTGGCCAGCAGATCGCGCACGTCGTCCTTCACGCGCGCCAGCGACAGGCGCGCACCGCGCACGCGCACATAGGCCGCGAAGTCGCACAGCGCCTCGATGCTCGTCGCGTCGAGGTCGGCCGACTCTTCCAGGCTCAGCACCATGCGCTGCAGCCCCGGCGTCGCGTCGATGCGCGCGCGGATCGATGCGAACACCGCATCCGCATTGCCGAAGAACAGCGGCACGTCGGGCCGCGCGATCAGCACGCCCGGCGGCACCACGGCCTCGGGGTGGCGTGCCGTGTCGACAAAGTCGTGGCTCTGGCCCAGCCGGCCGAGCCAGCTCACGGTCGTGCGCGAGAAGCCGCGAAGCAGCAACAGCAGGCTTACTCCGATGGCCGCCAGCAACCCGTTGAGCACGCCCAGCAGCAGCACCGCGGCAATCGCCACCAGCGCCACCAGCCGGTCGCGCCGCCACTGGAAGTACGGCCGCAGCGCCGCCGGGCTCAGCGTGTGGCTCACCGCGTGGATCACGATGGCCGCCAGCAGCGGCTCGGGCGTGTGCGCGATCCACGGCAACAGCGTGAGCACCGCCACCAGCACCACCAGCCCTGCCACGATGCCGGCCGCGCGGCTCCTCGCACCGGCCGATTCGTTGGCCGACGTGGCCGAGTAGCCCGCGCCCACCGGCATACCCTGGAACAGCGCCGACAGAAGGTTCGCGCCACCGAGCGCCAGCAGGTCGCGGTTGGCCGACACGTTGTCGCCATGGCGCATCGCGAAGGTGCGAATCGAACCGTAAGACTCGGCATAGAGGATCAACGCCATCGCGAAGGCCAGCCCGCCAAGGTTCTGCCACTGCGCGCGGTCGAGCTGCGGCACGGTCGGGTGAGAGAAGTCGAGCGAGATCGGCCCCACCGCCGCCACGCCCCAGGCGTGGCACAGGCCGCTCACGTCGAGCACGATGCCGGCCACGATCACCAGCAGGGCTGCCGGCACCGCACGCCAACGTGCCAGGCCGCGCAGCAGCACGAGCGCGACAAGCGCCATCGCTGCGCCTGCAAGATTCCAGTGCCGCCATTCGGCCACCAGCCCCGCGGCGAGGCGGAAGAAATCGCTGTGCGCCGGCTGCACCGCCAGCACCTTTGGCAACTGCTTGACCACGATGGTCAGCGCCAGCCCCAGCGCGAAGCCGCGCAGCACCGGCTTGGCAATAAGGCTCGACACCGCGCCGAGGCGGGCGATGCCCGCGATGACGAAGAACACACCGGCCAGCAGCACGATGCCCGCACCCAACGCCAGCCGCGTGGCCGCATCGACACCCGTCACCGACATCGTGGCCGCGAACAGCACCGCGGCGGAAGACGAAGTGGCAGAGACGATCGCGAAGCGACTGCTGCCGAAGAGACCGTAGACCAGCAGGCCCGCGAACAGCGCGATCACACCGGCCTGCGGCGGCAGCCCGGCGATGCCTGAGTACGCCACCGCCTCTGGCAGCAACAGGCCCGCGATGGAGACACCCGCCACGACGTCGGCGAGGCCAGGACGGCGGGGGGCTTTCGAGGGCGTCGGCATCGGGGGAGTTTCGGCGGTCATGGGCAAGTTTGTTGTTGTCGCTTCATGCTGGCAATGGGTAGCGGACCGGAACCTGACGGCGCAGGGAGATAACGTCGCGCGACCGTGCATACTCTCGCGCGCCCTAAAAACCATATTTCAGCAAGGATCCCATGTCAGGACACGGCTTTCACGTGCACGGCCCGCACGACCACGAACTGGAACACGCTGCATCAGGCGGCCATGGCAGCGGCCATGACGACACAGCAGCAGCGCATTCCGGCGGCATGAGCATGACGAGCAAGATCGCGGTGTGCACCGCCGTGATCGCCACCGTCGGCGCGATCTTCTCGTATATGGGCGGGGCCACGCAGGCCAACGCCGGCCTCTACAAGAACAACGCCGCCATCAAGAAGACCGAGGCTTCGAACCAGTGGAATTACTTCCAGTCGAAGAGCACCAAGCAGGCGCTGGCTGAGTTCGCGCGCGACACCGCTACCGACGACGGGCGCAGGCAAGGCTGGCAGGCCAAGGTGACGCGCTACGAGCAAGAGAAGACCGACATCCAGACCGAGGCGAAGAAGCTGGAGGCGGAGGCGAGCCGATGGGACGCACAGTCGGATGAGCAGATGCATCAGCATCATCGGTGGGCTCAGGCTACTACTGTGTTGCAGGTTTCGATTGCGCTGGCTGCTATTGCGTTGCTGACGAAGAAGAAGTGGCTTGAGCGGGCGATGTTTGGTGTGGCGGTGGCGGGGCTTGTGGTGGGTGGGTTGGCGGCGTTTCACGTTTAGGGGTGGCGGCGTGGGCCGAATGTGCGCGCGGCCATGCTGCATGACGCTGGCGGCAGAGTTCGTCCCTACGTGCCATCAAGCTGTCGTTGTCTGTGTGCAGGCTCTCGGCTAGGTTGAAATAGCTTGTATGGAGTGTGCTGTTTGGCAGCCTGCGTCACCTGAGGGGGTGACCGTTCAAGAGAAATTCTGATCATTGCGGCCTATGAGGCGCTGGCCTTGGCTGCTCAGACACGTAAACGAGAAAGCATGAGGGAGCGCGCGATGAAGGGCTGGAAGGCGTTTTGGTGTACTCGAGTTTTGTCGAGTCGTCGTGTACATCGCGTGTCCCGGTGGCTGTACGGAGCAGCAGCGATCCTTTTCATGCCGCTTTTTTGCATGTGGTCGCCCGTTGCTTCGGCTTATGTGCCTTACCTGACGGGATACCGCCTCGATATCGGGGCGTGGCACCCACTGTCGGCATCGCCAGAGCAAGCCTGCGAGGTTGGATCGAAGGCCTGGCTAGGAGATCCTTCTCGCTACCTGTCATCGACTATCGGATCCGATGCGAGGTGCTCGTTGCTGTATGTCATGACAAATGCCATCGAGAACACGATGACGTTTATCGTTTCAGAGGTTTCCACTGGCCAGTGCCCCAACAACAGCATAGAGGAGCAGGCAAACGGCGGTGGGACAGCATGCCAATGTAGGCCCGGCTTTCTGGAAAACGCTGGTGCTACGGTCTGCGAGGCTGCTGCCCCCGAGCCTGAACAGCTAGTCGGTCAATCGTGCAAGGCGCCTGCAGCCGGTCTGCGGACGCGATTCCCCATTACGCCTGCATCTGCAGAAAAGTACCGCTTTGAACTTGACTGGGCCGACTCCGGTCCCGCTCCCCTGTCTCTGACTCGCACCTACCGCAGCAGCTGGGGAAATGACGTCTCACGGCCCGACGGCGAGTTCGGCCGCGTGTGGGCTCACAACCACGCCATCCGCCTCAAGCTGACCCCCATCAACTTACCGACCGCAGCCGCCATTGCTGACCCCGAAGGCTACGTGCGCAGCTTCATCAAGGCGGCAGGCACCTCGACCTGGAGCGCCACCAACAGCGCCGATACCCTGGCCGAAATCGGAGGCGCCTGGCTCTACAAGCGTGCTGATGATGACTCCGTCATAGCCTTCACCGCCGACGGCAAGCCTCAATCCAAGACGGAGCGCAACGGCTCCATCACCACATACGGTTATGACGGTGCTGGACACCTCGCCGCCGTTAGCAACCCCTTTGGGCGCACCTTGGTCTTTTCGTATGCCAACGACAAGTTGGCATACGTCACTACACCCGATGGCCGCATCATCGGCTACACCTACGATGCTTCGGGTCGTCTGGTCACTGTGGCGTACCCCGACGGCAAGAGCCGGTCCTTCCTCTACGAAAACAGCACCTACCCGCAGGCCCTCACCGGCATCCTTGACGAGGCCGGCGCGCGATGGGGCACGTTCAGCTACGACAGCCAGGGCCGAGCCATCGTCAGTGAACTGGCCGGCGGCGTCTCGCGCTACCAGGTCAGCTACCCTTCCAGTCGCTCGGCTAATGTGGTCGATCCGCTCAACACCAGCCGGGGCTACGGCTACAGCATCACCAAGGGCAAGCTGGCCGTGACGGCTGGCAGCCTCCCCTCCGGTGAAGGCGAGTCCGATGCCGCCAGCCGTGTGCAAGATGCCAACGGCCTCGTCACCAGTGAGACCGACTTCTTGAGCTTTCGCACGGACTATGTATGGGACACGGCCCGCCGCCTGCCCACCAGTGTCACTGAAGCCGTTGGCACCGATGCGCGCACCACCACGACTCAGTGGCATTCATCCTTTGGTCTACCCTCACTGGTCACCGAGCCCGGCCGCACAACTGCCTACACCTACGACGCCGTCGGCAATGTCCTGACCCGGACTGTCGCCGACACAGCCACCAACAAGGCCCAACTCTGGCAATGGACCTACAACGCATCGCAACTGGTCGATACGACCACAGAGCCCAATGGCGCGGTCACCAGCTACACCTACGACACCCGGGGTAACGCCCTCACATCGACGAATGCGCTGGGCCACTCCACCAGCTACACCTATGACAACGCCAACCGCGTCGTCAGCTCGACAGCCCCCAACGGCCTCGTCACCACCTACACCTACGACCAGCGCGACCGCCTGCTGACTCAATCCGTCGGCGGCCAGACCACTGTCCTGACCTACAAGCCCTATGGCACCGTCGAGACCGTGTCGTTGCCCACGGGCCTCGTCCTGACGTATGCCTACGACGCAGCCCACCGCTTAGTGGGTTGGAGCAACAACCGAGGCGAGAGCGGCACCTACACCCTGGACGGCATGGGCAACCGCACCGCCGAGCAAATCAAGGACAGCGCCGGCAACGTCGCCTGGAGCGTGGCCCGCACGGTCAACAACATCAATCGTCTCTCAGGCAAGACCGAAGGCGCGAACCAGAGCAACACCTTCGGCTACGACGCCAACGGCGAGCTGATTGCCCAGACCAACGGCCTGAACCAGAGCACGCAGTACGGCCTGGACAACCTGCGCCGCGTCAAGAGCGTGACTGACGCGGCCAGCGCCAGCGCCACCCTCAAGTACAACGCCCTGGACGCCGTCACCGAAGCCAAGGACTTCAAGGGCGTGGCCACCGCCTACACCCGAGACGCCCAAGGCAACGCAACAACCGAGAGCAGCGCCGATACAGGTGGAGCCAGCACCCAGTACGACAACCTGGGCCTGCCCAGCCAGATCACCGACGCCCTGGGCCAGGCGACCACCATCACCCGCGACGCCCTGGGCCGCCCCATTGGTCTGGTCTTCGCCGACGGCAAGACCACCACCCTGCGCTACGACCTCACGGCCAACAGCAAGGGCTATCTGTCCGAGATCGTCGACCGCAGCGGCACCACCGAGTACACCCGCGACACCTTCGGCCGCGTCACCCTCAAGAAGCAGACCCTGGCCAACGGAAGCATCCAGCAGGTCAGCTACACCTACAACCCCAACGGCACGCTGGCCAGCATCGGCTACCCCAACGGCGGCGGCGTGCTCACGCACACCTACGACAGCACCGGCCGCCTGACAGGTCTGAGCCTGAACGGCAACCCGCTGGTCACCGGCATCGCCTGGAACCCGCTGGGCCAGCCCACGGCGTGGAGCTGGGCGTTCTCCAGCCCCTCCATCGCAGCCAGCCGCACCTACGACACCGCAGGCCGGCTGACCGCCACCGAGTTCAGCAGCTACACCTATGACGCAGCCGGGCGCATCACCAGCCTGACGCAGAACCTCTACCAGCCCGGCGACACCGATCCGACCCACAGCACCATCGCCAATGCCAACGTCACCTGGAGCGTGGGCTACAGCGCCGTGGGGCGCATCGTGAGCTTCAACGCCACGGGCAACACGGCAGGCTTTGGCTACGACGCCAACGGCAACCGCAACAGCAGCACCCGGGCACTCAATGGCACGAGCACCAACCGCACCTACACGGTGGGGTCAGCAAGCAACCAGCTCACGGGCTTCAGCCAGACCATCAACGGCGCGAGCAGCACGAGCGTCACCTACGGCTACAACGCCAACGGCGACCTCCTGACGGATGGCCTGCGCAGCTACACCTACGACGCCGAAGGGCGGCTGGCGGCTGCGACGACGGGTGCGACCGATGTCAGCCCGACCACGCGCTATGCGCACAACGCGCTGGGGCAGCGGGTGTTCAAGACCGAGCCGCTGTATCCGCCCAGCCAGGGCGACGAGGCCGACCCGGGCTTCATGCAAAGCCTGATCGCGTTCTTCACGAAGCTGTGGAGCCCGAGCACGACACAGGCGGAGCAACTGGGCTACGCCTATGTCTACGATGAGCAGGGCACGCTGATCGCCGAGGTGGGCAGCGGGGGCACGAACAGTGCGGGGCAGAGTCAGTACATCTACCTGCCGACGGGCAATGGGCCGATGCCGGTTGCGGCCATCGTCAACGGCGCCACGTTTGCAGTGCACAGCGATCACCTGAACACGCCGCGAAAGTTGACGAACGCAGATGGCCAAGCAGTCTGGCAGTGGAGCTACAGCGCGTTCGGGGAGGACAAGCCGACGCTGGCGAGGTACCGGTTCGCCAACACTGAAACAACACCGAACCCGGGCACCACGAGCATCTCGGAGGTGAAGTTCAACCTGCGGTATCCGGGGCAGTATGCGGATGAGGAGTCAGGTCTCAGCTACAACTACTTCAGGAGCTATGACAGCAGGACGGGGCGGTACAGCCAGCCGGACCCGATTGGGCTCGACGGAGGGTGGAATCGGTTCGGATATGTGGATGGCAATCCGTTGATCTTCACGGATCCAGTGGGCCTGCTTCACGGAGTACCTATGGAAGAGGTCCCTATTCTGGTGCCAGAACCACTCCCGCCTGTCAACGATCCGTGCGTACAAAAATTTCTCCGTGACAACTACGGCGATGCATGGACCAAGGCGATCAACTTTGGCAATTTGCAGCAGTATCTTCCCGTTGCCAACCCGGATGCCTATGGAGCCCTCAAGGAGGGAATGAAGATCGGCGCAGAAAAAGCGCTTGTCGCAAAAGGCCCTGGAATTGCTGGCAACGCGCTCATGAAAGCCAATCCCGGAAACCTTTCATTGGGATATTCGCTTGGGTCTAAGCTGGCAGGGTTCTCGGGCGTCGTGTCGGGAATTGCTGAGGTTGGAGGAGCATTCCTGATGCCCTTTGGCTCTGTTGCAATGATTCAGGCGAGAGAGGCGTGCTCATGCAAAAAATGAAAGCCAATCTAGTTGGATTGGTGGTTTTGAGCATACTGGTGGCAATTACATCGCTGTTGGTGCCGAGCACTGAGGTTGCGAAGCCGATGTGGATCTTCGCCTATGCCCTGTGGGTGGTCTGTGCCTTGTTTGTCTGGCATCACAAACTCGCACCCGATCAACCAAGGCGGTGGCTCTTGATGGCGGTGGGCTCGGTCGCAGGTGCGGCCTTGTGGTTTGGATTCGCGAATCTCGTCTCTCGCATCGCATTTGGAGTCGACGAGCCTGGCCTGTCTAGACTCTTTGATGTCGGCGTAGCGCTCATGATTGCGCCCGGTCTTGCTTTCATAGCCATTGCGGGTTGGGCGCGTGCTTTGTTTATGGCCTCTGCAACATAGTTTGCTTTGTTGAATTGCATTGGGTTGCTCGGCCGTCTGAGCAACGTTTTGATGCTGTCGATAAGTTTCCGGTGACGGTCGTCCTTTTGGACTGATGTAGCCGTGCATCGATAACCTAGAAGGCGTTCATCGCGCACTGCCTTCGCTCAGGGCAACGCGCAACGACTGCATCGTAGCGTCGGCTGCTTTGATCCGCCGCTGCAGTTCCTCATTGACCACCCGCACCAGCGCGCTGAGTTCGGTGCGGGTCGGATAAACCTCTTCCGTGTCATTCACGCCCTGTGGAACGATGAGTTTCTCGAGGCCCGCATACGCACGTTGCACGGCATGAAGACTGTCGATGTCATCGCATGCTTGCAGCGCAAGCGATTCAACGCTGGCGGCTTCAGAAGGTTCGGGAACTGAGGTGACGTGCGCGGACGCGCGAGCGGATGCAGCCATGAATGGCCTCCAAGTGATTGCGGTTTGCTGAAACCGACGCACTCAACGCCAATTGAGGGCGGCAGCTCGACGGGTTGGCGTACCGGGCAATCACTTGCGTGAAACCGGCAGGGCGCGAGCCCTCCCGTCGAGCCGCCAAAACTGGAGGCACGAACGACAAAGCCGCAGACCCTGCGGGGAAACTGCGGCTTGTGTCGCAGTGATTGCACGGGACGCCAATCCCGATCACGCCTGTTTTCGACGTGACGGGCGCAGTATAGCCACGCAGGTCAGGCGCGTATGACCCGCGCGTGCGCGATGTGCGCGGCGCCAACCGGCTGCAGGCCGTTGAGTCCCTGTAGGTCGTAGCGCGCAACGGCCTTGTGACCATCGAGGTCCTCCAACAACTGCAAGCCGGTGTCCATCAACAGCGCTTTCAGGTTCGCAGGATCGAAGCCGGACATGAAGGCCTCACCAACGGCGGACACTTCTTCGCGCAGCTTGCGAAAGGCCTCGTTGTCCGCATCCGCATGCCGGTCATCGAGCACGGCCTCATCGATGTAGGTGAAGACCAGTTCGCTATCTGCCGACGAGGTGCACGTGGCGATGGCGCGCAGCGCGGCCAGATTGGCCTCGCGCGGCAGGTACACAGTCACGCCGAGCCACGAGAAGAACGCAGGCCGGGTCGCGTCGAAGGGCGAGCGGGCCAATGCCGCGCCGAGACTTTCCACGGACAGGTCCGCCTCGATGAAATGCACCGATGCCGACTCAGCCACGCCGCAGGCCTGCAGGCGCTGGCGCTTCAGTTGCTGCGTGGCGGGGTGGTCGACTTCGTACACCGTCAATCCTTCAGCCCATGCGGGGCGGCGGCACACGAAGCTGTCGAAGCCCGCGCCGACGATCACGTACTGCCCGACACCCCTGGCGACGGCCGCCTGCAGGGCGTCTTCCGTGTAGCGCGATCGCAGGACGACCTCGGCATACGCCGCGTTCGCACGCAGCGCGGCGTCGAGCGCATCGCCGTGAGGGGCTGAATCGAACTGCGCCTGCGCCCGCTCGCGGAAAGCGGCCCGCACGGTCTCCGGCACAAGTCGGTCTCCCCACGGGTCATCCAGCAGTGGGGCGGGGTCGCTGCGTGAGTGAATGGCTCGCATCAGCGAGGTTGCTAGGGCGGTGCGGCTGGCTTGCGATGGATTCACTGAAGGGGCTCCGGCGTTGAAAGGGCGTGGAGTGTCCGCTGCTGCGGCGCGTCTGTACAGTCAGTGCATTGTTCTAAACAGGTGCTTGCCTTGCACGAAATGGTTGCGCTCCTCAGCCATCGATCACCGATCAAGCAGCGCCCGCGCAAGCCGCCCCAGCCGCCGTACACCAGCGTCGATCCGCTCGGTCCAGGCGTGCCCCGCGCTCAGCCGCAGGCAATTGCGAAAGCGCCGGCTTGCAGAGAACACGTCGCCGGGCGCAAAGCAGATGCCATGCTCCAGCGCTTCTTCGAACAGCGCGCGCGAGTCGAACTGCTTTGGAAGCTCAAGCCAGAGCATGAAGCCGCCAGCGGGCCGGCTCACTTTTGTCTCAGCCGGAAAACTGGCTTCTATCGCACGCACCATGCGCGTGAGGTTTTCCTCGAGGATGCGCCGAATCCGGCGCAGATGAATGTCATAGGCGTTGCTCGCCAGGAACTCCGCGACCGCGAGTTGCGGCAGGACCGGGCTGCAAAGACTGAACGCCAGCTTGCGTTCCATCACCTGCTGCGAATAGGCATCAGGCACGATCCAGCCGACCCGGTATCCCGGCGCAAGGCTCTTCGAGAAGGAGCTGCAGTAGATGACCCTGTTGGCGCTTTGAGCCAGCGCGATGAATGGCTTGGGCCGGTCGCGGCCGAAGTGGATGTCGCCGTAGACGTCGTCTTCGATCAAGGGGATAGAGTGTTCCGACAGCAGCGCAAGCAGCGACCTCTTGTCTGCTTCAGCCATCGCGGACCCCAATGGATTGTTGAAGCTCGACGAAAGCACGCAGGCCGCTACTGGCTCTTTTCCGAGCAGGCGCGCCAGCGCCGCGATGTCGACGCCACGAGTTGGGTCCGTCGGCAGTTCCAGTGCCTTCAGGCCCAGAACCTCGAGGGTGTGCAGTAGCCCGAAGTAGGTGGGTGATTCGACGGCTATCGTGTCGCCCGGCTTGGCCACGGCGCCGAGTGCGAGCGTCAGCGCCTCGGTGCAACCACTGGTGATGAGCACGTCGTCCGGAGAGAGTGCATGTCCGATGCGCATTGACCGCTTCGCGATCTCGCGGCGCAGGCTGGGCTCGCCGCGCGGCGGGCTGTAGACGTTGTGGCGCGAGCCGTGCTGGCGCGCCATGCGTGCGAGCGTGAAGTCGAGCCGCTGCGACTGCAGCAAGCCCGCATCGGGCACTGCGCATCCGAGCGGAACGAGCGACATGTTCGAGGCGTGCTCGAGCAAGGTTGCAACAACACCGCTGATCGAAACGGTCGATGCCCTCGCGCGAGGCCGGGAGGTGGAAGGCAGGGCGAATGCTGCATGGCGCGCATTCGAAACGTAGAAGCCCGACTGCGGCCTCGCCACAAGAATCCCCTGGTCCTCGAGCATGCGATATGCCTGCAGCGCAGTCGCAATGCTGATCCGATGCTGCTCGCTGATGGCGCGAACGGACGGAACGCGCATCCCTGGGGAAAGCGCGCCGTTGTCGATCATGTCGACGATGAGGTCGGCCAACTGCTCGTATCGGTAGGGTGCGTGCACGTCCATGGTTGCGCTCATCGTGAAGACGAGTGCGATTGTCGATTGCATGAGTGCGCTTTGCCAAGCGAACTGTGCTGGTCGAAAAAGCGAAAAACTGTGGCTGTTGCGGTTGCCTCCTGCTCGATACGATTCGCCCGTCCCAGTATTGAAAACGGGATCGAGGCGAAAGAATGACAGCTGTTCAAGAGAGTCTTGCCGATGGCCGGCGAGCCAACCTGCGAGAGGTAACTCCTTCGGTATGGCGTGGAAGGTTTCCCTACAACGAGATCATTTCTCTTCTCGATGTGAACCGTCCGTTCAACCTGGCGGAAAGCACGTCGCAGGACCTGAGCTTCGGCGAGTTGCTGGACTTCCCCGGCCTGGAAAACATTCGCGATCTGAAGCTTGGCTACGGCACGTCTGCCGGTGCACTCGCTCTTCGCCAGGAGATCGCGGATGCCTGCAAGGTTTCGGCAGAACACGTCATCACGACGCAAGGCACGGCGCTGGGGCTTTTCCTGCTTGCGTTCGAAGTCTGCCGTTCCGGCGACGAGGCGGTGCTGGCGACACCGTGCTTTCCGCCCAGCCGCGACTGTCTCCTGGGGGCCGGCGTGACCGTACGCGAGGTGAAGCTTTCGTTCGAGAGCGGCTACCGCTTGGACCTGAATCAGATCGAGGCGAATCTGACATCGAAGACAAAGCTGGTGAGCATCGCCTCTCCCCAGAACCCGAGCGGTGTTCGAACCTCTCGCGCTGATGTAGAGAAGCTCCTCGGATCGATGGAGCGCCTGTCTCCGCACGCGCTGCTTTTCATCGACGAGACCTATCGCGAGGCCACTTACGGAGACGACACAGCGGCCGAGAGTTTTGCAAGTCTCGATCCGCGCGTCGTGACCGGTGCGTCTGTTTCAAAGGCGCTCGGCGCGCCGGGGCTGCGGACCGGTTGGCTCACGGTTGCGGACGCCGAGCTCAGGTCACGCCTCACGATCGCGAAGATGAACACCGTGATCTCCGGATCGGTTCTCGACGAAACACTCGCTGCGGCGTTGTTGCGCCACAGGGAAAGGGTGCTCGTGCCGAGACGCCGGCTTCTTGCCGGCGCCCTGCAGGAACTGTCGGATTGGTGCCAAGGCGAGCACAGCCGCATCGAGTGGATAAGACCGGAGGGCGGCGCGCTGTGCTGCCTCAGGCTGCGCGCCGATGCGCTCGACGATGCCGCCGTCTCGCGCTTCTGGAGCCTGCTGCCTCAGCACGACTTGCAGCTTGCGTCGGGCAAGTGGTTTGGCGAAAGCGACAGGGTGTTCCGGCTGGGCTTCGGGTATCTGCCTCCAGCGCGTCTGGGGGCGGCGTTGGCCGCTCTTTCGTCGAGCCTCGACGCCGTTGCAGAGTGATCGACACATGAGCCGTGTGTTTCCCTTCAAGAAAGTCGAGCAAAGCATGAAAGTACGAATCGCATACATCGAGGAGCCACCTTTCTACTGGACAGGCCCGGATCGAACGGCGACCGGGGCAGACATCGAACTGGCCAATGTGGTGCTTCGAGCGATCGGGGTTTCGAGCATCGAGCACCACCTGACCTCTTTCGAAGAACTCCTGCCCGGTGTGCAGGAAGGACGCTGGGACATGAACGTGCCGATCTTCGTGACGCCCGAGCGCGCCAGGAAAGTCACGTTCAGCGAGCCGGTCTGGGCAATCGGAGATGGGTTCCTGGTTCCGCGCGGAAATCCGAAGGCGTTGACGGGCTACCAGGCAATCGCGTCCCACCGCGATGCCCGCTTGGGCGCCGTCGTCAGCACCGTGCAGATCGATTCGGCAAAGTCTTCGGGTGTCGCTGAAGACCGGATCGTGACGTTCAAGGATCAGCCTGCCGCTGTTGTCGCACTCCTGGCGGGGAAGATCGACGCATACGTGAGCACCACGGTCGGCAGTCGCGTTCTTGCAGCGACCCACAAGAACCTGGAGATGGTTGCGAATGAAAATAGCGCGGGCGGACGGCTCCCTGTCGGGGCCTTCTCGTTCAACAAGAACAACCTGGAACTCGTACAGGCGGTGAACAGGCAACTCCGGGCTTATCTGGGCACAACCGACCATCGAGCCCGGATGGCAAGGTACGGTATCGAAGCGACAGAAATCGATGGCGTAGTCGCGAGCGAGCGATAGGAAGCGGAATCATGAAAAGATCCTACAGAGTGGTCGATGTCTTCACCTCCAGGCCTTTCCTGGGCAACCCGGTTGCGGTGGTCCTCGACGCCGAGGGGCTCGATACCGGCGAGATGCAGGCCATCGCGGGCTGGACCAATCTGTCGGAGACGACCTTCGTGCTTCCGCCCTTGTCGGGGGAGGCCGACTATCGATTGCGGATATTCACTCCACGCAGCGAGCTTCCCTTTGCCGGTCATCCCACGCTCGGCAGCGCTCATGCGGCGCTGGAGGCCGGACGTGTCGTGCCGCGCAGCAGTGGGCGATTGATTCAGGAGTGCAGCATCGGCCTTGTCGAACTGACTGTTGCGCAAACAGGTGACGACCGCCGCCTGAGCTTCGCGCTGCCACCGGCAAGGTTGGACGCCTTGGGCAAGGCAGATCTGGCAGAGCTGGAGTCGATTCTCGGAAGCAAGCTGAAGATTGAACCGGCCATCGTGAATGTGGGGCCGGTCTGGCTCATCGCACACATGGACGATGCGGGCAGCGTCATCGGCTTGCATCCGGATCTTGCGAGGCTGGCAGACCTCGAGCGCCGCCTGGGCGTTACGGGTCTGACAGTGTTCGGACCGCATCAGGCCGGAGATGCCGCAATAGAAGTTCGCACCTTTGCGCCTTCGTGCGGCGTGACGGAAGACCCCGTGTGCGGAAGCGGCAACGGCAGCGTGGCCGCATTCCTGTGGGCGCGAGGCCTGTTGCCCGCCGATGGAAAGGACTACCTTGCGACCCAGGGGCGCTGTGTCGGTCGGGATGGACGCATCGAAGTGAACGTGGATGCGGGCGGGCGCATTCGCATCGGCGGTTCTTGCGTCACATGTGTCGAAGGCTCGATAGTGGGATGCGAGCTGGGCGCATGACAGGTACGATTTCGCCGTGACCGGCGCCAATGCGTTGCGCATCCGCCCAGTCACCGTCCGCCGGCTGCCCCGCGGACGAATCTCAACCTGAGCAACCCCGCCCATGACCGCCTCCCACCGCCAGCCCGTTGCACTGAACAAAGCCTACCGCCTGCTGAACCACGGCCCCACCGTACTTGTGAGCGCCGCGCATGGCGGCCAGCGCAACATCATGGCCGCAGCTTGGGCCATGCCGCTCGACTTCGATCCGCCCAAGGTGGCGGTGGTGCTCGACAAGAGCACCTGGACGCGTGTGCTGCTCGAAGGCGCAGGCAGCTTCGCGCTGCAGGTGCCGGTGCGTGCGCAGCTCGACCTGACCGAAGCGCTGGGCAACAGCTCTGGCCGCGAGATCGTCGAGAAGTCGGGGCAGGACAAGTTCGCCGCCTATGGGCTGGAGACTTTCACGGGCACGGCCACTGATGCGCCGCTGCTCGAAGGCTGCGCGGCCTGGCTCGAATGCCGGCTGTTGCCCGAGCCCTCGATCCAGCAGCGCTACGACCTGTTCCTTGGCGAGGTGATCGCCGCGCAGGCTGACTCGCGCGTGTTCGCCAACGGTCGCTGGAACTTCACCGGGCACGACGAGCTGCGCACCTTGCACCATGTAGCGGGTGGGCACTTCATCGTCGATGGCGATGCGGTCGACGCGCAGCCACTGCCGCCGCTATCTCGCTAGAGGAAGTTCAGGCCGAAGTGCCCCGCGCCGCGCGCGGCACCAGCATCGCCCGCAAGGCCAGCGCGCCGCACACGGCGGCCGCCAGCGCCAGCAGCACGGCCCAGAGCAGGCGCGAGGGCGATGCAGCGTCCAGCCAGTCGGCCAGCAGCAAGGTGGTTGTGTTGTAGGCGGCGTGCAGCGCAATGCACGGAATGAGCGAGCGCGTGCGCTCGTACAGCCACGCGAGCACGGTGCCCATCACGAAGCCGACCACGAACTGGTAGATGTTCATGTGCGCCGCGCCGAAGAACAGTGCCGACATGAAGATCGCCTGCCATCGCGGATAGCGCTGCAGGAAGCCGCGCAGCACGATGCCGCGGAACAGCATTTCTTCAAGCAGCGGCGCCAGCACGCACACCGCGAGCACGGCGGCGATGCTGCCGTCGGCCATGCGGCTGAACATCGATTCTTCCCAGGCCGACAGCGGGACAACGCGCATCAGCAGGTTGAGCGCGGAAGTAATCGTCAGCAGCAGCGCGGGCACCAGCAGCAGCACCGGCGGCACCACGAGCATGAGCACTGCCCCGGCGGAAGCCGGCGACTGGTGGAACAGTTCGCGGTACGTGAGCTTCTGGGCGTGCATCACTACCGCGAACACGCAGCCGTTGCCCAGCACGGCTGCGAGCACACCGATCTGCATGGTGTTGAGCTCCAGCCATACGTTGGCGTCGCGCAGCGCTGCGCCAATGACGAACTCGCAGAGGAACAGCGCCACGAACAGGAGGGCGGCTTGCGCCACCGAGGGAAAGGCGGCGCTTTTCGGGGAGGGCATTGGGCAGGGCGCGGAGGGAGGGTGGCGCGGATGTTACGCGACCGGCTTGTCAGCCTCGCCGCAGGTGTTGCGAGAGCGGCGCGAGCGCTATCCCGTTGCTGCCGTCCTGCGGCGCCAGCACCAGTTCGCGCAGCAATGCGTACTCGCGCAACCGGGCAGCACCGTGCGGGTCGCCCGGCTCGATGCCGGCGGAGGGGTGGCACATGAGCACGTCGCCGGTATTGCACGCCGAGATCCATTCGGACAGGCGCTGCTCGTGTTGCTGCATGTCGCCCGAAAAATCGTAGACGCCCAGCAGGTGGCTGCTCATGGGAATGCCGCGTTGCGCGGCCAGTGTGGACAGTCGCGCGCCACCCAGGGCGTGGATGACCCGGGCCTTCAACCGGTCGGGGCCCCGGCGCAAGCCTGGTGCTGTGCTGCGGATCCAGGGCGGCAATGCGGCATAGCGCCGCGTGATTTCCTCCACCAGCAGATCGCGCACGACCGGAAACTGGTGCACGTGCCGGTGCCCGTCGACGAAGGCGGGCGCGCGGCCCATGGCGTCCTCGAAGCGCGTCAACTGGTCGCGGATGTCGGCCTGCAGCCCCGGTGCGAACGCCGTGCGTGTGTACGTCCGCGCGAGCAGCCCGAACAGGCCGGGTTCAGTGCCACCGGCACGCGCGGGCCGCGTGAGGTCCAGATGCAGGCCGGTATCGAACCGGGCCGGGTCGATGCGCCGCAGCATCCTCGTTCCGGTCAACCAGGCATCGCGTCGCACCATGCAACTGGTCGCGGAGATCTTTCTCTGCTCGGCCAGGTCGAACACGGCGGAGTTGATGCCCGCGCTCATGCCGAAGTCGTCCGCGCAGATGCAGAGGTAGCGCAGGGCCTCACTCATCGCCGTTCGTTCCAGAGGTTGGGGCGGGCGTGGCATCCAGGCAGTGTGGGTCGCTCGTGGCGCTGCCAGCGAAACGCCAGGCGGCGACGCCGTCGTTCACCGCCACCAGTTGCGCGCGAAAGAGCCAGGGGTGCGTGAGCTGCGCCGTGTTCGAAGCGACGAGCCATGTGGTGCGGGGCACGCACAGCGTGGCTGCGAGCTGCGTGTGGTCGATCAGCGTGCGGGCTGCGCGCTCCGGCTCGAAGCGGCCGGCGTCGGAGATCTCCTTGCGCCAGTTGTCGCGTGTGTCCAGTGCTGCGGCTTTCCAGTCGTCCGACACCAGCACCGGTTCGCGCAGGTTCCAGTAGAAGGGAATGTCGTAGTAGTAGCTGTCGAGCATCAGCACCTGGTCGCCGGGTGCGACCACCTGCCCGGCCGGCAGCCGCAGCCTTGTGCCCGGCGGCGATGAAAGGATCGAAATGGCAACCACGCAGGCGATGCACACGGCGGCGGCCCCCAACGCCATTGCGCGTACCTTGGGCAGCAGGGTCTCCAGCGCGCGGCCCGCGAGCACGCGCTGCGCGATCAGGTAGGCCAGCGGCGGCAGGGCAGGCAGCACGTAGCCGACGAGCTTGGAGCGCGGCAGCGAGAAGAAAACCACGATGACTGCGAGCCAGATCCACATCAACCAGTCGACATCGCCGAGCCGGGGGCGCGCGGTGCCGTCCTTGCCCCTGGGCACGAACACCCAGGCGAACCATGGCAGCGTGAAGCCTGCGAGCACCGGCAGGTAGAACCAGAAGCCATGCTCGTTGTTGAAGCCCGATGAGGCAAAGCGGCGGAAGTGCTGCGTGATGACGAAGTAGTCGAAGAAATCCGGGTACTTCATCTGCATCGCGACGAACCACGGGCCGGCCACTGCCAGCACGATTGCCCAGCCGGGTAGCCACAACGCGAGCCGCAGTGTTGCGAGCCTGCGCGTTGCCGCGCACCAGATCGCGATCACCATCGCGGGCAGCACGAGGCCGATCAGGCCCTTGGCCAGCAACCCGGCCGCGGCGAACAGGTAGGCGCCAGCCAGCAGCGCGCGCCATGGTTCCCGGCGCTCCTTCGCCATTGCGGCGCCGGCCGCCAGCAGCACCGTGGCAGAGATGCAGCCGGCCACCAGCATGTCGAGGTTCGCGAACTGCGCGCCCAGGAAGAAGAAGGGCGTGGTCACCAGCACCACGGTCGACAGCAGCGCCTGCGGCACTGTCGTCCATCGGCGCAGGAAGAAGAACAGCGAAGCCGCCGCCGCGCCACCACCAAGGACGGACGGTAGCCGCGCCGCCCATTCCACCGGCCCGGTCACCGCCATCGCGGCGGCGCCGATCCAGTAGAAGAGCGGTGGCTTGTGGAAGAAGGGCAGGCCGTCGAGCCGCGGCACCAGCCAGTCGCCGGAGTGCAGCATCGCGAGCGCGACGCCGCCGTAGCGGCCCTCGTCGGGCGCCATCAGCGGACGGAGCCAGGCGGTGGCCAGCAGCCACGCGAAGAACGCGGCAATGAGCCACAGCGGCCGGGGCACGGTCCGCCATGGAGGGGCGAATTGCTTCATGGCTTGCCGGTCTCGATTCCCGTGCCGTGCTCTTCGCGCACCACGTACAGCGGACGGCCCTTGACCTCCTCGTAGATGCGCGCGATGTATTCGCCCACGATGCCGGTAGAGATCATCTGGATGCCGATGAAGAACATCAGGCTCACGACGATGGTGGTCCAGCCCGAGATGGTGTTGCCGTACAGCAGGTGGTCGATTGCCACGAAAGCACCGTAACCGAAGGCCGGCAACGCCAGCAGCAGGCCCACCACGCTGACCATGCGCAGCGGCCAGGTGGTGAAGGCGGTGAGCCCGTCGATGGCCAGGCGCACCAGCCGGCGTGCGTTGAACGTGCTGCTGCCTTCCGCGCGTGGCGCGGGCGTGTAGGGCAGCGCCACCGCGCGAAAGCCTACCCAGGCGTACAGCCCCTTCATGAAGCGGCTGCGCTCGGGCAGGCTCATGAGCGCATCGACCACCTTGCGGTCCATCAGCCGGAAGTCGCCCGCATCCTTGGGGACGGCAAAGCGGTCCGACGAATTGACGAGGCTGTAGAAGAGCCGGCTGCCGAGTTGCTTGAAGCGGCTTTCATCGCTGCGCTCCTCGCGCACTGCGTACACCACCTCCGCGCCGGCCACCCACTGTGCGACCATCGTGTGGATGAGTTGCGGCGAGTGCTGCAGGTCGCCGTCGAGCAGCACCACCGCGTCGCCCGTGGCCGCTGCGAGGCCTGCTGTGAGCGCGGCCTCCTTGCCGAAGTTGCGCGACAGCGAGATGCAGCGAAAGCCCGAGAGCTCGCACCACGCCTCTGCTACCGCAGCGGTGTCGTCGGTGCTGCCGTCGTCCACCACGATGATCTCCCAGTGCATGTGCGTCGCCCAGAGGATGTCTTCGAGCAGCGGCAGCAGGTGCCGCAGGTTGGCCGCCTCGTTGAAGCAGGGGATCACACAGGAGATGCTGCGCGCTCCGGCCGGTGGGGTGAAAGGCGTGGCCGTGCGTGGCGCAGGAACCTCGGCCTGCGGCAGCCTGGCCGGTGCGCGCGAATGCCTGCTGGCGTTGGTCGGGGAGATCATGGATGCCTCCAGAAAGAAGCGGCCGCTGTCTTGTCGTCGCGCGTGCGGCCAGCGTGCGACGCCGGAAAAGAAATGAACCGGTGCGCGAGCCATTGCGCTGCGGCGAGCAGCCCTGCGATCGCGACCGCGAGCAGCAGGCCGGCGGCGATGTCGAGCGGAAAATGAACGCCCACGTACACGCGCGCCCATCCGGTGACGGCTGCCAGCACCAGCAGCGGCACGCTCAGCCTGCGTAGGCTGGGGCGCAGCAGGAAGGCCAGCGCCACCATGAACATCACCGTCGCGTGCGTGCTGGGCAGCGAGCCGCGGCCTGCATGCTCGATGTACGACGGCGCCAGCCCCAGCATGAAGGGCCGCGGCGCGTTGAGCGACAGCGCAATCGCGTGCGAGGCCATCGAGGCGAAGCCCGCGAGCGCTGCCACGATGCAAAGGTAGGCCCGGTCGGCGTGATGCCGCCACAGCGCCACGACGAGCACGGCCGCGCACAGCCAACTGCCCCAGAGCGCGAAGGCCGATGCAACCGACAGCACCCACGGCGTCGGCTGGCTGCCGGCCGTGAGCCATTGAAAGAGTGTGAGGTTCAGCGCGTTCATGGCGCCACCTTCGGCAAGCTGAAGAAAACAATAGGCGTGCGACAGCACCCGGTGCGGCGCGCGCACCAGAAAAATCCGGACATGGTCAAACCTTTCGAGAGGGACGCAGGAGCCCGCAGCGCGAAGCAGCGGACCACCAGACGCGCGAGGCGTCGTGTCTCAGATCCCGGAAGGTGGTGCAGCAGTGGGCGGCAGAAGCCGCCAGGGCTGCGAGAGAGGCGGAGCACCGCCGTGCGGCGGCACGTGCTCGGGCGCTTCGCGCACGATGGGCACCACCAGCCGCGCGACAGCCACGGCCAGCGGCAGCAGTGCCAGCACCATCGCCATCAGCGTGTTCAGCCCGAGCTTGAAGGCATCGGGGTGATCGATGCTCGCCGGCGCCTGGGTGAACACCGTCGTCTCGCGGTCGGACGGATGATCCGCGCGATCGTCGGCTTCGAACTGCGTGGTTTCGCTGAGGTTACGCAAGCGCAGCATCGGCTCGTCTTCCAGCCCGTCGCAGCGGAAATGCACCGCGATGAAGGGCTGCAGAAAGATCAGCAGAGTGCCCGCAACGCACCACGCCTTGTAGTGCGCTTCAGCGAAACGGCGAACGCGTGCGAGCAGCATGCGCGGATATTAGGAGTGCCGTGTGAACAGAACCTGATCGGGCGGGTCAGCATCCCGCAAGGTTGTGGATGACGTGCGTGTGAACAGCCCTAGAGCACAAACGGAATGAACCGCCGCGTACCCCGCATGTAAGCACGGTAGTCATCGCCGAAGTGCGCGATGCACTCCTGCTCGTCGCGCAGCGCCGTCAGAAACAGCAGCACCGTGGCCGCGAGCACCAGCGCCAGCGTGAGCCAGGTGAACTGCTTGAGAAAAGCGCCCCAGGCCAGCAGCATCAGCGCCGTGTACATCGGGTGGCGGATATAGCGGAAGGCGCCGGTGCTGACGATAGTCGAGGTTTTCTCGAAGCCGTACAGCGCGGGGTCGTCGCTGCGCGCCTCGGTCGGCTTGCCCTGCGCCTTGAGCAGCCGCACCGCGTGGATCGGCAGCCAGATCGACAGCACGAAGAAGAGCGACGAGACGATCTGCTTCGGCGAGAACGGATCGTCGTGCCACATGGGCAGGTTCACGACGATCAGCACCAGCATGCATTCCCATGCGAAGAAGCGGTAAAAACCGTGCGAGCCGGGCTGGCTCAGAGGGCCGCGCGACACGTACAGCAGCGCGGCCGTGCCGGCGACGAAAAGGAAGATCTGGATCCAGAAGAGCATGGCGGGCGAATTTACACGGCCCGCGGGCTTCAGCCCGAGATGGAAAACCCGCCGTCGACGGGAATGGCCGTGCCCGTCACGTAGTCAGACGCAGGGCTCGCGAGGAACACGGCGGTGCCGGCAATGTCGGCCGGCTGGCCCCAGCGGCCGGCGGCGGCGCGGGCCTTCACCCGCTCGTACAGGCCCGGAACCTGGCTGCGCGCGCCGTCGGTCAGTTCGGTTTCGAACCAGCCCGGCAGGATCGCGTTGACCTGGATGTTGTCGGCCGCCCACGAGAGCGCCGTCGACTTGGTGAGTTGCACGATGCCGGCCTTGCTCGCGGCATAGGCCGGTGCGTAGGCCGCACCGAAGATCGACATCATCGAGCCGATGTTGATGATCTTGCCGCCGCCCGCAGCCTTCAGGTGCGGGTGCGCGGCGCGGCTGCACAGGAAGGCGCTGGTAAGGTTGGTGTTCATCACCTTGTGCCACTCGTCCAGCGAGAGCTGGTCGACCGGCTTGCGTATGTTGGTGCCGGCGTTGTTGACGAGGATGTCGAGCCGGCCGCAGCGCGCGGCGGCATCGTCGAACAGCTTCTGCACCGAGGCTTCGTCGCTCACGTCGGCTTCGAGTGCGAAGCTGTCGCTGCCCAGCGCCTTCAGCGCTTCGACGGCAGCGGCCGACTTCTGCGCATTGCGCGCGGCGACGATGACACGCGCGCCGGCCTTGGCAAGGCCCTGCGCCATGCCGAGGCCGATGCCCCCGTTGCCGCCCGTGACGAGCGCGACTTTGCCAGTGAGATCGAACATCAGGTAGAGGCTGGAGTGGAGGTGGTTTCGGGCTTCTTGGAAACGAGCGTCAGGATATCGTAGCTGGCGACCAGCTCGCCGTCCTGGTTCGTCACCTCCACATCCCATGCCACCACGCCCTGGCCCTGGCCGCTCGCGTCCTTCTTGTTGCGGTCGATCTTGCGCTTGCAGGTCAGGCGCGCCTGGATGGTGTCGCCGATGCCCACGGGCTTGGTGAAGCGCAGCGTGTCGAGGCCGTAGTTGGCCAGCACCGGGCCCGGCGAAGGCGACACGAAGAGGCCAGCCGCTGCCGATAGCACGAAGTACCCGTGCGCGATGCGCTTGCCGAAGGGCGATTGCTTCGCGGCCACCTCGTCGAAGTGCATGTAGAAGTAGTCGCCCGAGATGCCGCCGAAGGCCACGATGTCGGCCTCTCCGACAGTGCGGCGGTGCGTGAGCAGCGAGTCGCCGATGCGCAGGTCTTCGAAGTAGCGGCGGAAGGGGTGCACATCGCTCTCGCGCACGGCCGCGCCGCGCACGTGCTCGCCGGTGATGGCGGCCAGCATGGTGGGCGAGCCCTGCACGGCGGCGCGCTGCAGGTAGTGCTTCACGGCGCGCAGGCCGCCGAGTTCTTCGCCGCCGCCCGCGCGGCCAGGGCCGCCGTGCTTGAGCTGCGGCAGCGGCGAGCCGTGGCCGGTCGACTCGGCCGCGGCCTCGCGGTCGAGCACCAGCAGGCGGCCATGCCATGCGGCAGCAACCGGAATTGCCTTGGCCGCGATGGCCGGGTCGCGCGTGACCAGCGTGCCCACCAGGCTGCCACGGCCGCGCGCGGCCAGTGCCAGCGCCTCGTCGATGCCGTCATAGGGCATCAGCGTGCTGACGGGGCCGAAGGCTTCTACGTCGTGCGCAGCGTCGTGTTCGAGCGGCTTGCGGCTCAGCAGCAGCGTGGGCGCGAAGAACGCACCTTCGCTCACGCCGTCGCCCACCGGCGAGAAGCCGTCGCGCTCGCCGTACACCAGCTCCGCGCCCTTCAGCAGCGTGGCCACGCGCTCGGCCACATCGGCCTGCTGGTCGCGCGAGGCGAGGGCGCCCATGCGCACTTCTTCGCGCGACGGATCGCCGACGACAGTTTTCGCGAGCCGCGCACGCAGGCGCTCGGCCACCGCATCGAGGTGCTGGCGCGGCACGATCGCGCGGCGGATGGCCGTGCACTTCTGGCCGGCCTTGGTGGTCATCTCGCGCGCCACTTCCTTCACGAAGAGATCGAACTCCTCGTCGTCGGGCGTTACGTCGGGCGCGAGGATCGCGCAGTTCAGCGAGTCGGCCTCGGCGTTGAACGGGATCGACTGGCGCACGATGTTCGGGTGCACGCGCAGCTTGGCCGCGGTGTCGGCCGAGCCGGTGAAGGTCACCACGTCGGGGCCTTCGAGCCGGTCGAGCAGGTCGCCCGTGCTGCCGATGACCAGTTGCAGGCTGCCCGCGGGCAGGATGCCCGACTGCACGATGAGGCGCATCAGCGCTTCGGTGAGGTAGCTGGTGGCCGTGGCCGGCTTGCCGATGCAGGGCATGCCCGCGAGGAAGCTGGGCGCGAACTTCTCGAGCAGGCCCCAGATGGGAAAGTTGAACGCGTCGATGTGCACTGCCACGCCACCGCGCGGCACCAGGATGTGCGTGCCTGCGAAGCCGCCCTTCTTGCCGAGCGGAAAGGCCGGGCCTTCGTGCACGAGGTTGCCCGAGGGCAGCTCGTTGGTGCCGATGCTGGCGTAAGCGCTCAGCGTGCCCGCGCCGCCCTCGATGTCGATCCAGCTGTCGGCGCGCGTCGCACCCGTGTGGGCCGAGACGGCGTAGAGCGTTTCCTTGTTCGCGGCCAGGTACTTGGCCAGCGCCTTCAGGCGTTCGGCGCGCTGCTGGAAGTCGAGCGCCATCAGCGCGGGAATGCCGGTGCGGCGCGCGTAGGCCAATGCTTCGGCGAAGTCGATGGCCTCGGCGTGCGTGCTTGCCACGGGCTGGCCGTTGACGGCGCTGCGCAATTGCTGCGCGGCCTGCTGGCCGATCCAGCGGCCGGCGATGTAGCTTTGGAGGGTGGTGGTCATGGTGCGTGTCCTTTGGTCAATGGCGCCGGGTCGAAGACTGGGTCAGTCCTTCTTGCCGATGCCCAGGTAGGTGTCGATGATTCGTTGGTCGTGCAGCAGGTCGCGCGCCTTGCCCTCGAGCGCCACGGCGCCCATTTCGAGCACGTAGGCGCGGTCGGCTACCTGCAGTGCGGCGCGGGCGTTCTGCTCCACCAGCAGCACCGACACGCCATGGCTGCGCAGTTGCGACACCACGCGCAGCACTTCGCGCACCACCAGCGGTGCAAGGCCGAGCGATGGTTCGTCGAGCATCAGCAGGCGGGGCCGCGCCATCAGCGCGCGGCCGATGGCCAGCATCTGGCGTTCGCCGCCGGAGAGCGTCGATGCCATCTGCGGGCGGCGCTCGCGCAGGCGCGGGAAGATCTCGAAGATCTCGTCCATGCGCGCGCGCTGGTCGCGCTTGCCCTTGCGCCACTGGTAGAAGCCGCCGAGCAGCAGGTTGTCTTCGACCGACATCTCGCCGAACAGCTCGCGCCGCTCCGGCACCAGCGCCACGCCGCGCGCCACCATCGTCTCGACGCCGGGGCGCGCGATGCGCTCGCCGCCCAGCGAGAGCCGGCCGGTGGATTGCAGCAGGCCCATGGCCGCGCACAGCAGCGTGGTCTTGCCCGCGCCGTTGGGGCCGATCACGGTGACGATCTCGCCTTCGTTTACCTGCAGGCGCACGTTGTGCACCGCTTCCACGGTGCGGTAGGCGACGCAGAAGTCCTCGAGTTGAAGCAAAGGATGGCTCATCGTGCGTCTTCCAGCAGTTCGTCGTCGGCGCCGCCCAGGTAGGCTTCGAGCACGCGCGGGTTGGCCTGCACTTCGGCGGGCGTGCCGGTGGCGATGACAGTGCCGAATTCGAGCACCGTGATGCGGTCGGCGAGGTTCATCACGAACTCCATGTCGTGTTCCACCACGAGGATGCCGAGGCCCTCGGCGCGCAGCTGGCTCAGCAGCACAGAGAGGGCGCGCTTTTCAAGATGGCGCAGGCCGGCTGCGGGTTCGTCGAGCAGCAGCACCGAAGGCTGGCCAGCGAGCGCGCGGGCGATTTCGACCACGCGCTGCTGTCCCAAGGAAAGCGATGCGGCTGGCGTGTCGGCATGTGGGCCTAGGCCGCAGCGTTCGATCTGCTTGCGGGCTTCGGCCATCAGCGCGGCTTCTTCGGCGCGGTCCAGCCGCAGCATTGCCGCGAGCCAGCCGCGCTTTGCGCGCAGGTGGGCGCCGAGCGCTACGTTCTCGACCACGCTGCGCTGGCCAAGCAGGCGCACGTGCTGGAAGGTGCGGCCCAGGCCCAGTGCGGCAAAGGCGCGCGACGGCTTCGTTGCCATCGACTGGCCCGCGAGCTTCACCTCGCCCGAGGTGGGGTCGTCCACACCCGAGATCATGTTGAAGAAGGTGCTCTTGCCTGCGCCGTTCGGGCCGATCAGCGCGTGGATCTCGCCGGCCTTCAGCGTCATCGAGATCGAGTTGTTGGCGACCAAGCCGCCGAAACGCTTGCTCACGTCGCTGGCCTGCAGCAGCAGTTCGCCGCTGGGTGGCAGGGCGCGTTGTGCGAGCTGCACGGTAGGAGCCTTGGCGGTCGCTGCTGCTGCGGCTTTCTTGCCCGCCGCGTCATCGCGCACCCAGCGGCGCACGATGCGCGCCAGCGTGGGCCACAAACCATCGGAAAAGCGCTGCAGCACGAAGAGCATCAGCAGACCGAACACGATCACTTCGAAGTTGCCGCTGCTGCCGAGCAACGCGGGCAGGATGTCCTGCAGCTTTTCCTTCAGCAGCGTGATCAGCGTTGCCCCCAGCACAGCGCCCCACAGATGGCCGGCACCGCCGACCACCGCCATGAACAGCAGCTCGATGCCGATGTTCAGGTTGAAGGGCGTCGGGTTCACGAAGCGCTGCAGGTGCGCGTAGAGCCAGCCCGACACCGCTGCGAGCAGCGCGGCCAGCACGAAGAGCTTGATGCGGTGGCGTGCCGTGTCGACACCCATCGACTCGGCCATGAGCCGCCCGCCCTTGAGCGCGCGGATGGCGCGGCCTTCGCGCGAATCGAGCAGGTTGTGCAGCGCCCACAGCGCCAGCAGCAGCGCCGCCCAGATCACCACGCCCAGCATGCGCGGCGTGGCCAGCGACACGCCGGCCACCACCAGCGGCGGCACGCCGGTGATGCCGGTCTGCCCGCCGAGGAAGTCCATGTTGCCCAGCAGGTAGTACAGGCTCAGGCCCCAGGCGATGGTGCACAGCGGCAGGTAGTGGCCTTGCAGCTTGAGCGTGACCGAACCCAGCGCCCAGGCGAGTGCGAAGGTGAACACCAGCCCAAGCAGCAGGCCGGCCCATGGAAGCAAGGCCGGGCTGACCGCGCCGCCCAGCCACGCGGCGGCGGTGGGCGACGTGCAGATCCATGCAGTGGCATACGCGCCCATGCCCACGAAGGCGGCCTGACCGAAGGATGTCATGCCGCCCACGCCGGTCAGCATGACCAGCCCGGCAGCGACCAGCGCATAGAGGCCAATGTTGCTGAGCACCGAGACGGTGAACTCGGGCAGGAAGCCCCAGGCCAGCGCCAGCAGCACCACGCACACCAGCGTGAGCTGGCGCGGCGTGACCAGCGGCTTGCCTTCGGGTTGTGCGGGCACGGCAATGTTGTTCGAAGAAGACGCGCTCATTCTTCGTCCTCCACATGATGGCTGTTGAGCGAACGCCACCACAGCACGGGAATGATCAGGGTGAAGACCAGCACTTCCTTGAACGGGCTGGCCCAGAAAGAGGCGAACGATTCGAGCTGGCCGACCAGCAACGCACCGGCCAATGCCAGCGGATAGCTTGCGAGCCCGCCGACGATGGCGGCGACAAAGCCCTTCAGGCCGATCAGGAAGCCGGTGTCGTAATACACCGTGGTGATCGGCGCGATCAGCAGGCCCGAGATGGCGCCGATGAGCGCTGCGAGCGCAAAGCTCAGGTCGCCCGACAGTTCGGTCGGAATGCCCGACAGTCGTGCGCCCACCCGGTTGATGGCGGTGGCGCGCAGCGCCTTGCCCACCATCGAGCGGCCGAAGAACAGGAACATGGCAATCACCAGCAGCAGCGTGACACCAACCACCACCAGCGATTGCCCGCTGACCGGAATGCCGCCGATGTCGAAACGCGCCTCGGAGAACGGCGTGGTACGCGAACCCTCGGCACCGAAGAACAGCAGGCCCAGGCCGACCAGCACGCCGTGCAGCGCGACCGAGACGATCAGCAGCATCAGCACGTTGGCATCCGCCAGCGGCCGGTAGGCCAGGCGATAGAGCAGCGGGCCGAGCGGCATGATGAGCAGCAGCGTGGCGAGCGTCTGGCCCGCCATCGAGGTCGGCTTGAGCAGCAGCACCAGCGCGGCCGCGGCTGCCGGCAGCACCACGCACCAAGCGAGCGCGGAGGCCCAGTCGACCACCGCGCCGCGCTTCCAGCGCCAGAACTCCACCAGCAGCACCGCGACAGCCAGCACCAGCAGAAGCCACAGCGTGGCCGGCACGCGGCCGGCCTGCAGCATCGCCATGGAGAGCGCCCCGAAGGCGACGAACTCGCCCTGGGGAATGAAGATGACGCGCGTGACTGAAAACACCAGCACCAGCGCGAGCGCCATCAAACCGTAGACGGCACCGTTGACGATGCCGTCCTGCCCCAGTAACAGGGCGATCTGCAGATCCATACGAAAACTTTCGATCGGGCTCGGCCCGCTTCTCAACAAGTCAGGTCAGGCCGGATCGGCCGGGCGATATCAGGGCTGGTATTTCCAGGCGCCGTTTTCGATCTTCACCATCACGCGCGCGCGCTGGTCCAGGCCCAGGTGGTCCTTCTCGGTCATGTTGAAAACGCCATGCGCGCCGGACACTTCCTTGGTCTGCTCCAGCGCGTCGCGCAATGCGGCGCGGAACTCGGGCGTGCCGGGCTGGGCCTTCTTCAGCGCGACCGGCACGGCCGAGCTCATCAGCAGGCCGGCGTCCCAGGCGTGCGCGCCGAAGGTCGACACCGTGCCCTTGCCATAGGCGGCTTCGTAGGCAGTCACATAGGTCAGGGCCGACTTCTTCACCGGGTTGCTGGCGGGCAACTGGTCGGCCACGAGCACCGGGCCGGCCGGCAGGAAGGTGCCTTCCACGTCCTTGCCGCCGACGCGCAGGAAGTCGGCGTTCGCCACGCCGTGCGTCTGGTACATCTTGCCGGTGTAGCCGCGCTCCTTGAGCGCCTTCTGCGGCAGCGCGGCCGGCGTGCCCGCACCCGCGACCAGCACGGCGTCGGCCTTGGAGGCCATCATCTTCAGGACCTGGCCCGTGACCGAGGTGTCGGTGCGCGCATAGCGCTCGTTGGCGACCACGGTGATCTTCTTCAGCGCAGCGGCCTTGGCGAATTCTTCAGACCAGCCTTCGCCGTAGGCGTCGGCAAAGCCGATGAAGGCGACGGTCTTCACGCCGTTGGAGGCCATGTGCTCGGCAATGGCGAGCGACATCATGATGTCGTTCTGCGGCGTCTTGAACACCCAGCGCTTCTTGGCGTCCACGGGCTCGACGATGCGGGCCGAGGCGGCCACCGAGATCATCGGCACCTTGGCCTCGCTGACCACGTCGATCATGGCGAGCGAGGTGGGCGTGGTGGAAGAACCCAGCACGATGTCGACCTTGTTCTCGGTGATGAGCTTGCGCGTGTTGGCCACGGCTGCGGTGGTGTCCGACGCGTCGTCCAGCACGATGTAGTTGATCTTCTGGCCCCCGAGGGTCTTGGGCATCAGCGAGATGGTGTTCTTCTCGGGGATGCCGAGCGAGGCGGCAGGGCCGGTGGCCGAGACCGTCACGCCGACAGTGACGTCGGCCCACGATGCGGCGGCGGTTGCGCACAGCGCGGCGATCAGCAGGGGCTTGAAGAAGAATTTCATTTGGTCTTGTCTCCGGGTTGAAAAAACGTTGAAGTGCTAGCGCTCGTCGAATGAGAGCGTTACTCGTTCGGTCAGGGGGTGGGCCTGGCAGGTCAGGATGAATCCCGCGGCTACTTCATTCTTGTCGAGCGCGAAGTTTCTTTCCATGCGGACTTCCCCGTCAACGCACTTGGCGCGGCAGGTGCCGCACACGCCCGAGGTGCACGAGAAGGGCACTTCAAGGCCCGCGGCCGATGCCGCATCGAGGATGCTGGGCTGCCCTTCGGTGTAGGTGATCTCGCGCTGCAGGCCGTCGCGCACGATGACGATGCGCGCCTGCCTGGCGTCTCCGGGCTGCGCCTCGTGCACCACTGCACCAACCTGGGTGGCCGAGGGCAGGGCGACGCCGAAGCGTTCGATGTGGATGCGGTCTTCGGGCACGCCGGCCGCCAGCAGCGCGGCCTCGGCCTCGTCGTTCATCTGGAACGGGCCGCACACGTACACGTGGTCGATCTTCGCGGCCGGCACCACGCTCTTCAAGAACTCACCGATCTTCTCGCGGTTCATCACGCCGAAGCCCAGAGGCGAATCGGTGTGCTCGTCGGAGAACACATGCTGCAGCACGAGGCGCGTCATGTAGCGGTTCTTCAGGTCTTCGATTTCCTCCTTGAACATCGTGGACTGCAGCTGCCGGTTGCCGTAGATCAGCGTGAAGCGGCTCGCGGGCTCGCGCGCCAGCACCGTCTTCATGATCGACAGGATGGGCGTGATGCCGCTGCCGCCCGCAATGCCGACGTGGTGGCGCACCGAGGCCGGCTCGATGGGCACGAAGAAGCGGCCCTGCGGCGCCATCACCTGCAGCGTGTCGCCGGGCTGCAGGCTGGCGTTGATCCAGTTGGAGAACACGCCGCCGCGCACCTTGCGCACGCCGACGCGCAGCTCGCCGTCGTCGAGGCCGGCGCAGATCGAATAGGAGCGGCGCAGGTCCTGGCCGTCGATGTCGTGGCGCAGGGTGAGGTACTGGCCCTGCGTGAAGCCGAAGACTTGCTGCAGGTCGCCCGGCACTTCGAACGAGACGATGACGGCCTCGGCCGTGTCGGGCTCGATGGCCTTCACGCGCAAGGGGTGGAAGAGGGTGCTCATCGCTTGGGGCGCTTTTTCAGATTGGCTTGAAATGTTCGAACGGTTCGCGGCAGGCCATGCAGCGATAGAGCGCCTTGCAAGCGGTCGAGCCGAAGGCCGAGAGGCGTTCGGTACGCTCGCTCGCGCAGCGCGGGCAGGCGATGCGTTCGCCTGCGATGCGGCCGAAGAGCTTGATCGGCATTGCGGTGTTGGCCGCGGCTTCGGGTGTGAGGTGGGCCGGCGGCGCGATGCCGTAGGCCTTGAGCTTGGCGCGGCCTTCGTCGCTGATCCAGTCGCTGCTCCAGGCGGGGGCGCGGCGCAGGGTGGCGCGGGCGCGGCCGAGGCCGGCTTGCTCGATTGCGGCCAGCACGTCGTGCTCGATGGCTTCGGTCGCGGGGCAGCCGGAGTACGTCGGCGTGAGCACGATCTCCAGGCCGTCGTCGTGCTCGATCACGTCGCGCACGATGCCGAGGTCGCAGACCGACACGGCCGGCACCTCGGGGTCGAGCACGGTGTGCAGCACGGCCCACGCGGCATCGACGCGCGAGGCTGCCATGAGGTCGGCCGTGGTCACCACACGCCCCCGGGGTAGCTGCGCTGCAGGTGCTGCATCTCCGCGAGGATGTAGCCCATGTGCTCGCTGTGCACGCCGCGCTTGCCGTTGCTGCGGAAGGCGGCTTCCTTCGGCATGGCGAGGCCGGCTGCGTCGAGCACCTGCTGCATCTCGCCGAGCCAAGGTTCGCGCAGTTCGCTCCACGCCGGGCCGAGGCCGCTGGCGCTGGCTTCGGCATCGACGGCATCGCTTTCGAAGAGCTCGGGCACGTAGAGCCACAACTGCTTCAGCGCTTTTTCAGTGCGTTGGCGCGATTCGTCGGTGCCGTCGCCCAGGCGCACCACCCAGTCGCCCGAGTGCTGCTGGTGGTAGCGAGCTTCCTTCACGGCCTTGCCGGCGATGGCGGCCACTTCGGCGTCGTTCGATGCGGCGAGGCGCTGCCACAGCAGCTTGAGCAGAGTCGAAACCATCGTGTTGCGCACCACGGCAAAGGCGAAGTCGCCGCGCGGCAGTTCGGCGATGGTGAGGTTGAAGTAGTCGCGCTCGTCGCGCAGGTAGGCCAGCTGGTCTTCGTCGTGCTCGCGGCCGGCTCCTTCGAGCTTGCCGGCGTGCGTGAGCAGCGCGCGCGCCTGGCCGACGAGGTCGAGCGCGATGTTGGCCATCGCGATGTCTTCTTCCAGCACAGGTGCGTGGCCGCACCATTCACCCAGGCGCTGCGCGAGCACCAGGCAGGTGTCGCCGATGCGCAGCAGGTACTGCACGGCGGGCGTGCGGTTCAGTTCGATCGATGCTTGCATGGTCCTGGCCTTGCTCACATGTGGTCGACCGACTTGGGCAGCGCGTAGAAGGTCGGGTGGCGGTACACCTTGTCTTCCGCCGGGTCGAAGAACATGTCCTTGTCGCCCGGGTCGCTGGCCACGATCTGCTCGGAGCGCACCACCCAGATGCTGCTGCCTTCCTGGCGGCGGGTGTACACGTCGCGCGCCATCTGGATCGCCATCTTCGAATCGGCCGCGTGCAGGCTGCCGCAGTGCTTGTGGTCGAGGCCGGCCTTGCTGCGCACGAACACTTCCCACAGGGGCCACTCTTGCTTGCTGTCTTGGGTATTTGGGGCGCTCATGCGGCCTCCTTCATTGGTTGCTTGTTGGCGTGGGCCATCGCGGCTTCGCGCACCCATGCGCCGTCTTCCCATGCGTCGACACGCGCTTGCAGGCGTTCGCGGTTGCAGGGGCCGTCTCCGGCGATCACGCGCCAGAACTCGCTCCAGTCGATGGCGCCGAAGTCATGTGCCTGGCGCTCTTCGTTCCACTTCAGGTCGGGGTCGGGCAGGGTCACGCCGAGGATGGCGGCCTGCTCGACGGCAGCGTCGATGAACTTCTGGCGCAGTTCGTCGTTGCTGAAGCGTTTGATGCCCCAGCGCATCGATTGCGCGCTGTTGGGCGACTGGTCGTCCGGCGGGCCGAACATCATGATCGACGGCCACCACCAGCGGTTGACCGCGTCCTGCACCATCGCCTTCTGCGCGTCGGTGCCGTGGGTCATCATGGTGAGCAGGGCCTCGTAGCCCTGGCGCTGGTGGAAGCTCTCCTCGCGGCAGATGCGGATCATGGCGCGGGCGTACGGTGCATACGAGCAGCGGCAGATGGGCACCTGGTTCATGATGGCCGCGCCATCGACCAGCCAGCCGATGGTGCCCATGTCGGCCCAGGTCAGCGTGGGGTAGTTGAAGATCGAGCTGTACTTGGCCTTGCCGCTGTGCAGCGCGTCGAACATCTGGTCGCGCGAGGTGCCCAGCGTTTCGGCGGCGGCATACAGGTAGAGGCCGTGGCCGCCTTCGTCCTGCACCTTGGCCAGCAGGATGGCCTTGCGCTTGAGCGTGGGCGCGCGGCTGATCCAGTTGCCTTCGGGCAGCATGCCGACGATTTCGGAGTGCGCGTGCTGGCTGATCTGGCGCACCAGCGTCTTGCGGTAGTGCTCGGGCATCCAGTCTTTTGCCTCGATGAAGTCGCCGGCATCGATGTGCGCGTCGAAGCGCTCTTCGAGCCGCATTTCCTCTGCGGAGCGCACGGCCTTCTGCTTGCCGTCGCCTGCGTCCTTGCCCATGGTGTCCATTGCCTGGGTGTACATGTGCGTGTCCTTTCGGTGGGGTGTGAGGGGTGGTTCAGCGCGGGCGCGTGTCGATCACGCGGCGTGCCTTGCCGGTCTGGGTGCGTTCCATCTCGTTGGGCGCATGGACCACCACGCGCGTGGAAATGCCGATGAGCGTCTTCACGCGGTGCTGCACCCATTCGCCGATGGCGGCGCGGTCTGCCGAGGCGGCGTCGGCGGGGTTGAGTTCGCAGTGCACCTCGACCTGGTCGAGCTTGTCGGCGCGGCTCACGTGCACCTGGTAGAGGCCCGACAGCGCCTTGTGTGCGAGCACGATTTCTTCCACCTGCGTGGGGAAGACGTTGACGCCGCGGATGATCATCATGTCGTCGCTGCGCCCGACGATCTTGCCCATGCGGCGGAACGAGCGCGAGGTGGGCGGCAGCAGGCGCGTGAGGTCGCGCGTGCGGTAGCGCACGATGGGCATGGCCTCTTTGCTCAGCGAGGTGAAGACCAGTTCGCCTTCTTCGCCGTCGGCCTTCAGCTCGCCGGTCTCGGGGTCGATGATCTCGGGGTAGAAGTGGTCTTCCCAGATGACGGGGCCATCTTTGCTCTCGACGCATTCGCTGGCCACGCCGGGGCCCATCACTTCGCTCAGGCCGTAGATGTCGACGGCGTCGATGCCGGCCTTGGCCTCGATGTCGCGGCGCATGGCTTCGGTCCATGGCTCGGCGCCGAAGATGCCGACCTTCAGCGAGCTCTCCTTCGCGTCGAGGCCCTGGCGCTCGAACTGCTCGATGATCACCTGCATGTAGCTGGGCGTGACCATGATGATGTTCGGCTTGAAGTCCTGGATGATCTGCACCTGCTTCTCGGTCTGGCCGCCCGACATCGGGATGACGGTGCAGCCCGCGCGCTCGGCGCCGTAGTGCGCACCGAGGCCGCCGGTGAAGAGGCCGTAGCCGTACGACACGTGCACCATGTCGCCGGGCCGCCCGCCCGCAGCGCGGATGGAACGCGCCACGAGGTTGGCCCAGGTGTCGATGTCCTTCAGCGTGTAGCCGACCACGGTCGGCTTGCCGGTGGTGCCCGACGATGCATGGATGCGCGCGACGCTTTCGCGCGGCACGGCGAACATGCCGAAGGGGTAGTTGTCGCGCAGGTCGCTCTTCACCGTGAACGGAAACTTCGACAGATCGGCGAGCGACTTCAGGTCGTCGGGGTGAACGCCCTTGGCGTCGAAGGCCTTGCGGTAGTGCGGCACGTTGTCGTAGGCGCGCTGCAGCGTGGCGCGCAGGCGGGTGAGCTGCAGCGCGGCGATCTCGTCGCGGCTGGCGGTTTCGATGGGGTCGAGGTCGCCGGGGGCGGGGTGCTTCACGGTCATGTCTGTTGTCTCCTCAGGCGGCAGCGGCGTTCGGGACGGCGGGGCGGCCCTTGGCTGTGTAGGAACGGCCGCGGAACATCGCGATGCGCTCGCCGCGCTGGTTGGTGATTTCGGTGTCGTACACGCCGGTGCGCCCGGCCTTCGACACTTCGTGGCAGCGCGCGGTGAGCAGGTCGCCCTCGCGCGCCGGGGCGATGAAGTCGATGGAAAAACCCGAGGCCACGGTCAGCTCGTTGTACGAGTTGCAGGCAAAGGCGAAGGTCGAGTCGGCCAGCGTGGCCATGAAGCCGCCGTGGCAGATGGCGTGGCCGTTGAGCATGTCGGCGCGCACGCGCATCTCGATGGTGGCCTGGCCGGGGCCGACCTCTACGATGCGCATGCCCAGGCCCTTGCTGGCGTTGTCGTTCTCGAACATGCCGTCGCGGACGTATTCGGCCGTCTGCTGGGGGGTGCGGGTGGTGTCGGTCATGGCTCAGCGATCCTTGAACACGGGCGCGCGCTTGGCGCGGAAGGCTTCGACGCCTTCTCGGTAGTCGTTGGCGTTGCCCATGCCGCGCTGGAGGCGGGCTTCTTCGGCGAGTGCCGCGCCGAGGTCCATGTCTTGCGCGGCGGCCATGGCCTGGCGCGTGGCGACGAGGGCGCGGGTCGGCATGCCGGCCAGCTTCAGTGCGAGCGCTGCCGTGGTTTCGGTCAGCGCCGCGTCGTCCACGCACTGCCAGATCAGGCCGATGCGCGCTGCTTCTTCGGCGGGCAGCTTGTCGCCCAGCAGCGCGATGCCGAGCGCGCGAGCCGAACCCACAAGGCGCGGCAGCAGCCAGGTGCCGCCGGTGTCGGGCACGAGGCCGATCTTGGTGAAAGCCTGGATGAAGCTGGCAGAGCGGGCGGCCACCACGAGGTCGCAGCACAGCGCGAGGTTGGCGCCCGCTCCGGCCGCCACGCCGTTGACGGCGGCGATCACCGGCACCGGCATCGAGCGCAGGCGCGCGACCAGCGGGGCGTAGTAAGTGGAGATGACGTGGCCCAGGTCCTTGGGCGCGGCGCCGGGCGTCGGGTCGGGGGCGACCGAAGGGTCGGCCAGGTCCTGCCCGGCAGAGAAGGCGCGGCCTGCGCCCGTGAGCACCACGCAGCGCACGCTCTCGTCTTGAGCCGCCAGCTCCAGCGCCGCCATGAGTTCGGCGTGCAGCTGTGTCGTGAAGCTGTTGAGCGCCGCGGGGCGGTTGAGGCTCAACGTGCGTACGGCGCCGGCGTTGCCGGTGAGTACCAAAGGCTCAGTCATTGCGTGTCTCTTTCATCCTTTGTGGGAGTGGATCGGAGTGCAAACACTATTGACCGACCGTTCGGTTGATTTTAGTATCGAGCCTGCAACCGGCACAAGCTGGAGCTATTCAGGGCAAACCCTGAGTCCCGCAAAAAATAAAGGAGACCGAATGCCCAGCTACTCCATCGACGACGTAATTCCGGTCGTCGACCCGAGCGCGTACGTGCACCCCACTGCCGTGCTGATCGGCGACGTGATCGTCGGCCCGAACTGTTATGTAGGCCCCTGCGCCAGCCTGCGCGGCGACTTCGGCCGCATCGTGCTGGAGGAGGGCTCGAACGTGCAGGACCACTGTTGTGTGCACGGCTTTCCCGACAACGACACGGTGATCGAGGTCAATGGCCACATCGGCCACGGCGCGATCCTGCACAGCTGCATCGTGCGGCGCGACGCGCTGGTGGGCATGAACGCGGTGGTGATGGACGAGGCCGAGATCGGCGAGAAGGCCATCGTCGCGGCCTGCGCCTTCGTGCCGGCCGGCATGAAGGTGCCGGCGCGCTCGCTGGTCGCGGGCATTCCGGCCAAGGTGAAGCGCGAGCTGAGCGATGACGAGATCGCGTGGAAGCTCGAAGGCACGCAGACCTACCAGGAGCTCACGGTGCGCAGCCTCGCGAGCCTGCATGAAGTGACGCCGCTCGCGCAGGTAGAAAAAGACCGTCCGCGCCTGCCGGCCACCGAGGTGCGTTCGCTCATTGCGACCAAGCGGGGCTGACCCGATCCCCCGATCCGCGCTTCGTGCAAGATCGCGCGTTGTCCCCAACAGCCAAACCCAGGAAACCGACCCGATGCCGCGTGGAAGATCCGCCACTTACGACGATCAGCGTGAACTGATCCTCGCGCAGGCCGCCCAGCTGTTCGCGCGCAGCGGCTATCCCGCCACCTCGATGAACCAGGTGGCCGAGGCCTGTGGCCTCTCGAAGGCCACGCTCTATCACTACTACAAGGACAAGAGCAGCCTGCTGATCAGCATCGCCGAGACGCACGTCTCCAAGCTCGCGGCGCTGGTGGCCGAGGAAGAGGCCTCGACGCATACCGACGAGCAGCGCCTGCGCCGCTTCATCTATCGCATCGTCGAGGAATATGCCGGCGCGCAGGACGCGCACCGCGTGCTGACCGACGACGTGCGCTTTCTCGCGGAAGCCGACCGCGAACGCGTGCTCGACAAGGAGCGCGAGGTGGTCGCGGGCTTTGCGCGCGCCGTGTCCGCACTGCGCCCCGGCGCACCGAGCGACGATCTCGCCAAGCCGCTGACCATGCTGCTGTTCGGCATGATCAACTGGATGTTCACCTGGATGAAGCCCGGCGGGCGGCTCGATCACGCGGCCATTGCGCCGATCGTGGCTGATCTGTTCCTGGGGGGCATCGGGGCGGTCAAGACGCCCGATGCGCCGGCGGCCAAGCCGCGAAAGTCGGCTGCTAAAGAATCCGGTTGAACCAGAGCAGCGACAGCCCCGCCGACAGCAGCGTCAGCACCGCCGCGCACATCGCGAACAGCGCCGAGATTTCGGTTTCCTTTTTCTCCACCGTGAGCTTGGAGCTCAGTGTCTCGTAGACCTTCTTCAGGTCGTTCGCGGTGCCGGCGTAGAAGTACTCGGCGTTCGTCTTGTTGGCGATGGCCTTGAGCGTGTCTTCGTCGAGCCGCACGCGCATCGACCAGCCTTCGAAGCCGATGGTTTCGCCATCGACCGTGCCTACGCCCACCGTGTAGATGCGCACGCCGCGGTCGGCCGCGGCCTTGGCCGCATCGAGCGGGTCGACGCCGGTGGTGCGCTGGCCGTCGGTCAGCATGATGATCGCGGCCGAGGTGAATGAGCCCGGCGCCACGGGCGTGAAGTCCTTGAGCTTCTTCTCGTTCTGGTCGATCGGCATGCCGCGCTGGCGGCTCGGCGCGCTGAACTGTTCGACGTCGATGCCCGCGTCGGGGAAAAGCGTGGCCAGCGACACCACGATGGCATTGCCCGTGGCGGTGGCGCGCTGCAACTGGAAGCTGTCGATGGCGGTCACCAGGTCTTCGTGGTTGGTGGTGGGCAGTTGCGCCACCTGCGCGCTGCCCGCGAAGGCGACGATGCCCACCTTCACGCTGCGCGGCAAATCTTTGATGAAGCTCTTGGCTGCTTCCTGCGCCGCCACGAGCCGGTTGGGCAGCACGTCGGCCGCGCGCATGCTGCCTGACACGTCCATCGCCAGGATGATGGTCTGCTGGTTCGACGGCAGCACCACCACCGCCATCGGCCGCGCCGCGGCCACCAGCATCGCTGCCATGGCCAGCAGGAACAGCAAGGGCGGAATGTGCCGCCGCACGCTTTGCCCGGTGCCCATGGCCTCGCGCACGATCGACAGGCTGGCGTAGCGCACCGCCAGCTTCTTCTTGCGGCGCAGCAGCCAGAGGTAGAGCAGGATCAGCAGCGGCAGGGCCGCCAGCAGCCAGAGGAATTGAGGCCAGAGAAAAGTCATGCTGCCACCGCCTTCATGCCAGCTGGGCCGCCGATGCGCGTGCGGCGCTTGCGCATATCGGCGAAACGGACGATGGCTTCCACCAGGTCGTCCTGGGTAGAGAGCTCGAGTGCGTCGACGCCTGCCCTTGCCAGCGCCTCGCGCAGTGCGGTTTCACGTTCGGACGCCAGGCGCGCGAAGCGCTTGCGAAAGCCCGCGTCGTGGGTGTCGACCCACAGCTGCTCGCCGGTCTCGGCATCGCGCAGCGGCACCAGGCCGAGGTCGGGCAGTTCGAGTTCGAGCGGGTCGAACAGGCGCACGGCGACCACTTCATGGCGTTGCACCAGTTGGCCCAGCGGGCGCTCCCAACCGGGCTCGCTCAGAAAGTCGGACACCACGAACACGGTGGAGCGGCGCGGCATCAGCGTGGCGGCCGACTTGAGCAGGTCGTCCAGGCGCGTCATGCCTTTCTGCGTGGGCACGGTCTCGGCCTTGCCGGCGCGCTTTTCCATCGCATGCAGCAGGTGCAGCACGTGGCGTCGTCCGCTGCGCGGCGGAATCACCGCTTCGAGGTCGCTGCCGTAGACCAGCGCGCCAACCCGGTTGCCGTGCCGCGTGAGCAGCCGCGCCAGCACGCCGACGAAGCCCGCCGAGATCTCGCGCTTGGCCTTCAGGCCCGAGCCGAAGTCGACCGAGCGGCTCAGGTCGAGCACGAACCACGCGGCCATCTCGCGGTCTTCGGTGAACACGCGCACATGCGGCGTCTGCAGCCGCGCGGTGACGTTCCAGTCGATGTGGCGCACGTCGTCGTGGTGCTGGTACTCGCGCAGGTCGGCCAGGTCGAGCCCGGTGCCGCGCATCAGCGTGCGGTAGTCGCCCTGCAGCAGGCCGTCGAGGCGGCGGATCACGGTCCATTCGAGCCGGCGCAGCGCGCGTTCGGCCCCACCGGCTTCTGCGGCGAGCCGTTCGTCGTTTGCGGCCGCGGGGGCCTTACGCCACCAGCTTTTCATGTTCGAGAGGCTTGGGAGGGGCGGGGACTGCACGCATGATTTTCTCGACCAGGCCGTCGGGCGTCAGGCCCTCGGACAAGCCTTCGTAGGAAAGCGTCACGCGGTGGCGCAGCACGTCGGGCACCAGCGCCGTCATGTCTTCCGGCAGCGCATAGCTGCGGCCGCGCAGCAGCGCCAGGGCGCGCGCGCCCTCGGTCAGGCTGATGCTGGCGCGCGGGCTGGCGCCGAAGGTGATGAAGCGGCGCAGATCCTTCAGCCCGTGCTTCTCGGGCGTGCGCGTGGCCGACACCAGCTTCACGGCGTATTGAATGAGCGAAGGGTCGACGTACACGCGCCGCGCCTCGGCCTGCAGCGCCGCGAGCTGCTCGGTGGTGGCGACCGGCGTGGCGTTGACGGGCGGGCCGATCACGCGCTGGACGATGACGAATTCTTCCTCGTCGCTCGGGTAGTCGACCAGCACTTTCATCATGAAGCGATCGACCTGCGCCTCGGGCAGCGGGTAGGTGCCCTCGGTCTCGATGGGGTTCTGCGTGGCCATCACGAGGAAGGGGCGCGGCACCTTGTGCGTTTCGCCGGCGATGGTGACCTGGCGCTCCTGCATCACTTCGAGCAGCGCGCTCTGCACCTTGGCCGGCGCGCGGTTGATTTCGTCGGCCAGCAGCAGGTTGGCGAACACCGGGCCCAGCGAGGTGCTGAACTCGCCGGTCTTCTGGTTGTAGATGCGCGTGCCCACGAGGTCGGCGGGCACCAGGTCGGGCGTGAACTGGATGCGCTTGAACTGGCCGCGCACGGTGTCGGCCAGCGTCTTAATGGTGAGCGTCTTCGCAAGGCCCGGCACGCCTTCGACCAGCAGGTGCCCGCCCGCGAGCATGCCGACCATCACGCGCTCCAGAAAGCGGTCCTGGCCCACGACCACGCGCTTCACCTCGTAGAGGATCTGCTCCATCAGTTCGGCGGTGCCGGCGGGCGTGGGGTTGGCGGTCTCTGCTGTGCTCATGCGAAGGACTTTCGAAGAAGGATCGGTCAGAACGGTGGAGAACCTGCGGCGGAAGCGGCGTTCTCGATGGGCACAGCGAAGCCGATGCCGATGAAGGTGCGCTGCTGCGTCGGGTTGAGGATGGCGGTGACGATGCCGAGCACCTCGCCATCCATGTTGATCAGCGGACCGCCCGAATTGCCGGGGTTGGCTGCGGCATCGAACTGGATCAGGTTGCCCAGCTCCTGCTTGCCCTCGGGCGAGCGGAACGAGCGCTTCAGGCCCGACACCACGCCAGCCGACACCGACGGCCCGATGCCGAATGGAAAGCCCACGGCCGCCACCTGGTCGCCGGGGCGCAGGTCGGCGGTCGAGCGCATGGTGGCGGGGATCAGGTCGTCGGGAATCTTTTGTGCCTGCAGTACCGCGAGGTCGTTCTCGGGCTGCACGCCGGTGATGGTGGCGATGGCTTCCAGCCCGTCGTAGAAGGTGACCTTGATCTTGTCGGCGCCTGCGACCACGTGCAGGTTGGTGAGGATCACGCCCTTGTCGACGATCACCACGCCCGTGCCCACGCCGCGCTCGACTTCGCCCGGGGCCTCGCCGTCGTTGGGGGCTTCGGGCGGCTTGCCCTTGGCGATGTTGCGTCCGCGCTTCTGGGTCTTGGCTTCGGGCGTGTGCTTTTCTTCGCCGTAGCTCACCACCCGCACCACCGAGGGCCGGATGATGTCGGCCGCCTTGGCCGCGGGCGAGGGCAGTGTGTTGGTCTGCAGCGTGCGCAGCACGGCCGCATCGATGTCTTTTTGAGTGAGGGCCTTGGCGCCCGGGCGCGGCATCCACAGGGCGGCGCCGGTGACCAGCGCGGCCGACAGTACGAAGAGCAGCGCGAAGCTGCGGCGGCCGGGTTGCCAGCCGGGTTTTTTCGTGGGAGCAGCCTGCAGGGCCTGGCCCCCGCCAGCGTTTTCGGCCGATGCTGGCGCATCCGCCCGTTCGGCCGCCTCGTCTGCGGCCGGTGGCAGCGTGCGGGGCGAACGGCTGTAGAAAGCGGGCCTGCGCATCGGAGCACCTCCGGCTAAAAAATCGCGTGAAGGAGTTCACAGTAGCACGCTTTCCGCGCCTGCGCATCCCATCAGGCATCATCGTGCGATGGCTACCTTCGTCGATACCCACTGCCATCTGGATGCGCCCGAATTCGGTGCGGAGATGCCGGCCCTGCGCGCCCGCGCCGCCGGGCTGGGGGTGGCGATGTGCGTGATCCCGGCGGTGGCCGTCTTCAATTTCGCCACCGTGCGCGAATTGGCCCATGCGCAGGGCGATGCCTACGCGCTGGGAATCCACCCGCTGTGCACCGGCGAGGCGAAGGACGAAGACCTCGAAACCCTCGATGCCGAGTTGACAGCACGGCGCGGCGACCCGCGGCTGGTAGCGGTCGGCGAGATCGGGCTCGACTACTTCGTCGAGGGGCTCGACGGCCCGAAGCAGGAGCGTTTTTTTCACACTCAGTTGCAACTGGCACGCAGGCATGGGTTACCCGTGCTCATCCACGTGCGGCGCTCGGTTGACAAGGTGCTCAAGCATCTTCGCCAGACGGCGGGCGGCAGACCGTGGCAGGGCATTGCCCATGCCTTCAACGGCAGCGAGCAGCAGGCCCATGCGTGCATCGATCTCGGCCTGAAGCTGGGCTTCGGCGGCGCGGTGACCTTCGAGCGGGCCCTTCAACTGCGGCGGCTCGCCACCACGCTGCCGATCGAATCGATCGTGATGGAAACCGATGCGCCCGACATCCAGCCGCACTGGCTGTACCGCACGCAGGCCCAGCGCGATGCCGGCGAGCCGCAGGGCCGCAACGAGCCGGCCGAGCTGCCGCGCATCGCCGAAGTGGTGGCCGGCCTGCGGGGCATGGGCATCGACGAACTGGCCGCGGCCACCACCCGGAACGCGCTCGAAACGCTTCCGCGTCTCGAAAACCTCATGGCCATGTCGGAACGCCCGCCGCAACCCGCGTAGGCCAATGCCCCGACCTGCCCGGATGCGTGCAGATGGCGTGGATTTGCTGTCATCCTTGAACTTCACCAGTTCGTTGCTGGTTCAGTGGCAAGTCAGTCACTCAAAACTTCATCCAACAAGGAGCTTTACATGACCACGTCTTTCATTCGCACCGTGCCCGTCGTCCTCGCGCTGGCGCTCGCCTCCATCGGCGTGTCGGCCGTGGCCCAGACCACCGCGCCTGCTGCCACCGCCCCGGCCCCGGCCGAGCCCTCCACCACTGAAAAAGTGAAGGAAGCCGGCAAGGACGCCGTTGACGCCACCAAGCGCACGACCAAGAAGGCCGTCGCCGCCACCGAAAAGGGCACCAAGAAGGCCTGGAGCGCCACCAAGCGCACCACCAAGAAGGCCACCACCGCCACCAAGCACGCGGCCACCAAGACCGGTGAAGTCGTCGAGGGCGCCGGCCACAAGACGGCCGACGGCATGCGCAGCACCGGCAAGGCCATCGGCGAGAAGATCCCCGGCACGGCCGAGAACGAAGCCGCCAAGAAGTAAGAGCTGACAAGCCGGCTTCGGCCCTCGCGAAAGAACCCGCTTCGGCGGGTTTTTTCATGGGCCGCGCAAGTGCGTGCGGGACGGTGGCACGATGCCGGCCATGAATCCCCCCGCCACATCCGATGCCGCCAGCTCCATGCTCACGGGGTTGGCGCCCATCGTCTCGCCCGCAACGGCCGTGCTCATCCTCGGCAGCTTCCCGGGCGTCAAGTCGCTCGAACGGCAGCAGTACTATGCACACCCCCAAAACCAGTTCTGGAAGATCTTGCAAGCTGTCTGGCCCGAAGTCCCTTTGCCGTCGGGTGTAGACAGCTACGCGCAGCGCTGCCGCTGGCTGCTCGACCGCGGCCTGGGCGTGTGGGACGTGTATGCGTCCTGCGAGCGCGAGGGCAGCCTCGACTCGGCCATCCGCGCGCCCGTGGCGAACGACATTGCCGGGCTGCACCTGCCGAAGCTCGCCGCCATTGCGCACAACGGCGGCGAGAGCTTCAAGCATGCGCGCCACACGCGCACCCTCGGCGTGCCGGTCTACCAGCTGCCTTCCACCAGTCCTGCCAATGCGTCGTGGAGCTTCGAGCGCAAGCTTGCGGCGTGGCGCGAGGTGCTGGCCACCCACAAACTAGTCGTCTGACGGCATCGATGGCATCGAGCAAAACTTCTATTTCTCTCCCCGAAGTCAATTTCTCCGACTGGGGCGACATCCGCTACCTGCACCTGGGCACCGAATGGGTCCAGGGTTCGATGAAGCTCGACGCGCCTTTCGAGATCGAACTCGAATACGTGCAACGCATGATGGCTTGGCTGCTCTTTGCCGACGGCAAGACCGTGGCCACCCGCCATGCGATGCAGCTCGGCCTGGGTGCGGCCACGCTCACCAAGTTCAGCCGCAAGATCCTGCGCATGCGCACCACCGCGATCGAGCTCAATCCGCAGGTCGTGTCGGCCTGCCGCGGCTGGTTCAAGCTGCCGCCCGACGACCCGAAGCTGCGCGTGGTGATCGCCGACGCCGCAGCCGAGATCCGCAAGCCCGAATGGCACGGCACTGTCGATGCCTTGCAGGTCGACCTGTACGACCACGAGGCCGCCGCGCCCGTGCTCGACAGCGAAGAGTTCTACGCCGACTGCCGCGCGCTGCTCACCGAAGACGGCTGCATGACGGTCAACCTCTTCGGCCGCTCGTCGAGCTACGAGCGCAGCCTCGAAAAGATTGCAGGCGCATTCGGCGCCGATGCCGTCTGGGCCTTCAAGCCGACGCGCGAAGGCAACACGGTGGTGCTCGCGCAGCGCACCCCGAGCCGTCCAAAGCGCGATGCGCTTGCCGAGCGCGCCCAAACGATCCAGACTCGCTGGGGCTTGCCCGCGCCGAAATGGTTGCGTGTCTTCAAGCCTCTGAATATTTCAATCACTCGACCTGCCGGCCCATGAGCGCTGTTCCCGCTGTTTCTGCTCCCGCCCCCCTGGCCGCCCGCCACGAAGGCCCGCTCGACCTTCGGCGCCTTATTGAATGGCTCGCCGCCGATGGCGTGATTTCCCCGGTCGAAGCCAAGCGCACCATCGCGCGTTGCGCGCAGGCCGAAAGCCGGCAGGCACCGCTGGTGCGGCTGGCCAACGTGGCCATGACGCGAGAGAGCGACAACAAGCCGCTAGACCTCGAAATGCTTACGCAATGGCTCGCGGGCCGCGCCGGGCTCACGTACCTGCGCATCGACCCGCTCAAGGTCGACGTGGGCAAGGTGGCCGACACCATGAGCGCCGCCTATGCTGAGCGCCACAAGGTGCTGCCGGTGCAGGTGCTGCCCAACGAGGTGGTGGTGGCCACGGCCGAGCCCTTCCTCACCGACTGGATCGCCGAGGTCGAGCGCCAGGCGCGCCGCTCGGTGCGCCGCGTGGTCGCCAACCCGGCTGACATCCAACGCTACACGGCCGAGTTCTTCGCGCTGGCGAAGTCGGTGCGCGCCGCGCAGAAGGCCGGCGGCAACACCGGCGGCGCGAGCTTCGAGCAGCTGGTGGAGCTCGGCAAGAGCAACAAGCAGCTCGACGCCAACGACCAGAGCGTGGTGCAGGTGGTCGACTGGCTGTGGCAGTACGCCTTCGACCAGCGCGCGAGCGACATCCACCTGGAGCCGCGCCGCGAGCAGGGCGTGATCCGCTTCCGTATCGACGGCATCCTGCATCCGGCCTACCAGATGCCGATGGGCGTGATGAACGCGATGGTCGCGCGCATCAAGCTGCTGGGCCGCATGGACGTGGTGGAAAAGCGCCGCCCGCTCGACGGCCGCATCAAGACCCGCAACATGCGCGGCGACGAAGTCGAAATGCGCCTGTCGACCCTGCCGACCGCCTTCGGCGAGAAGATGGTGATGCGGATCTTCGACCCCGACACCGCGGTGAAAGACCTCGACGCGCTGGGCTTCGCGCAGCACGACGCGCAGCGCTGGGAACAGCTGGTCACGCGGCCCAACGGCATCATCCTGGTGACCGGGCCCACGGGCTCGGGCAAGACCACCACGCTGTATTCCACGCTCAAGCGCGTGGCGACCGAAGAGGTCAACGTGAGCACGGTGGAAGACCCGATCGAAATGATCGAGCCCTCGTTCAACCAGACGCAGGTGCAGCCGCAGCTGGACTTCGGGTTTACCGAAGGCCTGCGCGCGCTGATGCGGCAGGACCCGGACATCATCATGGTCGGCGAAATCCGCGACCTCGCCACTGCCGAGATGGCGGTGCAGGCCGCGCTCACCGGCCACCTGGTTTTCAGCACGCTGCACACCAACGACGCGCCGAGCGCCATCACGCGGATGATGGAGCTGGGCGTGCCTTCGTACCTCATCAACGCGGTGATGCTGGGCGTGCTCGCGCAGCGGCTGGTGCGCACGCTGTGCCCCAACTGCAAGCAGCCCGACGACACCGTCACCCGCGAGAAGCTGGAGACCATCGTCAAGCCGTGGCAGATCACGGGCTCGGTGCGCGCTTACAAGCCGGTGGGTTGTGTCGATTGCCGCATGACCGGGTACATGGGCCGCATGGGGCTGTACGAACTGCTGAGCATCAGCGAGGCGTTCAAGGCGCAGGTCACGAAGGAGCCCAACCTGGGCGGGCTGCGCAGGCAGGCCGTGATCGACGGCATGCGGCCGCTGCGGCTGGCCGGCGCGCTGCGCGTGGCCGAAGGCGTGACGACCATCGAAGAGGTGCTGAGCGCCACGCCGCCGCTGGAATAATCCGGCAGTTCAACATCCGAGAGGCCGCTGAGACCTTTCGGGTTATCCCTAGGCCTTTGGTTAGTGGAATCCACATCAGTCTGACCGGAAGCTGACTCGACAATCCCGCATCGAAATTTGTTCGAGGAGACTGTTCGTGAAGATCAAGAGTCAGAAAGACTTTTTCTCGGGTCTGATGTTCACGGTGGTGGGTGTGGCGTTCGCATGGGGCGCCACCACCTACACCGTGGGCACCGGGGCCCGCATGGGTCCGGGTTATTTCCCGTTGATGCTCGGCATCCTGATGGCCCTCATCGGCCTCGGGATCATGTTCAGCGGGCTCACCGTTGAAACCACCGACGGCGAAAAGATCGGCAAGTGGGCCTGGAAGCAGGTGGTGTTCATCCTGGGCGCCAACCTCGCATTCGGCATCCTGCTCGGCGGCCTGCCGAGCATCGGCGTGCCGGCCATGGGCATGATCATCGCCATCTACGCGCTGGTGATCATCTCCAGCCTTGCGGGCCATGAGTTCAAGTTGCCCAGCGTGCTCGTCCTGGCCACTGTGCTGGCCGTCGGCAGCTATGTCGCGTTCATCTGGGCGCTGAAGCTCCAGATCCAGGTCTGGCCGACCTTCATCACCGGCTGAGAAGAAAGCTGCTCACATCATGGAATTGGTTGAACACCTCTCGATGGGTTTTGGCGTTGCCTTTACCTTCACCAACCTGCTGTACTGCCTCGTCGGCTGCATTCTGGGCACGCTGATCGGCGTGCTTCCGGGCATCGGCCCGGTCGCGACCATCGCGATGCTGCTGCCGGCCACGTACGCGTTGCCGCCCGTGTCGGCGCTGATCATGCTGGCCGGCATCTACTACGGCGCACAGTACGGCGGCTCCACCACCGCGATTCTGGTCAACCTGCCGGGCGAATCATCGTCGGTGGTGACCGTGATCGACGGCTACCAGATGGCGCGCAAGGGCCGTGCGGGTCCGGCGCTCGCTGCGGCCGGCCTGGGCTCGTTCTTCGCCGGTTGCGTGGGCACGCTGATCCTGGCCGCCTTCGCGCCGCCGCTGACCGAGCTGGCCTTCAAGTTCGGTCCGGCCGAATACTTCTCGCTGATGATCCTGGGCCTGATCGGCGCCGTGGTGCTGGCCTCGGGCTCGCTGCTCAAGGCCATCGCGATGATCGTGCTGGGCCTGCTGATGGGTCTGGTCGGCACAGACGTGAACTCGGGTGTCGCTCGCTACAGCTTCGACATTCCGGAGCTCACCGACGGCATCGGCTTCGTGGCCATCGCCATGGGCGTGTTCGGTTACGGCGAAATCATTGCCAACCTCTCGCGCCCCGATGACGAGCGTGAAGTGTTCACTGCCAAGGTCTCGGGCCTGTTCCCGACCAAGGAAGACTTCAAGCGCATGGTTCCCGCGGTGCTTCGCGGCACGGCACTGGGTGCGGCTCTTGGCATCTTGCCTGGCGGCGGCGCGCTGCTGGCAGCCTTCGCGGCCTACACGATCGAGAAGAAGACCAAGCTGAAGCCGGGCGAAGTGCCCTTCGGCAAGGGCAACATCCGCGGCGTGGCGGCTCCCGAGTCGGCCAACAACGCCGGTGCGCAAACTTCCTTCATCCCGCTGCTGACGCTGGGTATTCCGCCCAACGCGGTGATGGCGCTGATGGTGGGCGCCATGACGATCCACAACATCCAGCCCGGCCCGCAGGTCATGACCAGCAACCCCGAGCTGTTCTGGGGCCTGATCGCCTCGATGTGGATCGGCAACGCGATGCTGATCATCCTGAACCTGCCGCTGATCGGCATGTGGATCAAGCTGTTGTCGGTGCCGTACAAGTACCTGTTCCCGGCGATCGTGCTGTTCTGCGCGATCGGCGTGTACTCGACCAACAACAACACCTTCGACATCTGGATGGTGGGCATCTTCGGTCTGGTGGGCTACACCTTCTTCAAGCTGGGTTGCGAGCCTGCGCCGCTACTGCTGGGCTTCATCCTCGGGCCGATGATGGAGGAGAACCTGCGCCGCTCGCTGCTGCTGTCGCGTGGCGACTGGAGCGTGTTCGTGACGCGTCCGATCTCGGCGAGCCTGCTGGCTGCGGCTGCATTGCTGCTGATCATCGTGCTGCTGCCGGCTGTGAAGTCGAAGCGCGAAGAGGCCTTCGTCGAAGACTGACGGCGTTCTGCTCCCTTCAAGACGGCGCCTTCGGGCGCCGTTTTTCGTTTATGCGACGACTCTCTAGGTGCGCGTTCGGGGCGGCTTCATATGCTGCCGAGCCATCGCCAGAAAAGCCATGGCAGCCGGATTGAGCGGATGCTTGGCCAGCCGAATGGCAACCACCGGATATTCCAGCGTGGGCCGCACCACGCCCAGCGCGCGGAGGTTGGCCGGCATCAGCACTTCCACATAGCGCGGCAGCAGCGCCACTCCCGCGCCAGCCTGGATGAGGCCGAAGGCCGTCGACAGCATCGACACGTGATGCACCACGCGCGGGTACACATTGGCCACGCTCGACAGTTGGCGGCTCACGGCACGCCACACATTGGCGTCGGGGTTGACGTGGATGAAGGGCAGCGCTTCAAGGTGCCGGGCCTCGACCACGGCGTGCTGCGCCAGCGGATGGTCGTCCCGCACGAAGAGGGCCATGCGGTCGGAGAACAGCGGCTCCGTTGCCAGCTCCGAATGCTTCTGGCCGATGTCCGAGCCGAAGCCCAGGTCGGCCTCCTGCGAGAGGATGCGCGAGATCATCTGATCTGCCGTGCTGTCGAGCAGTGTGGTCGCGAGCGTAGGGTGCTTCTGCGAAAAGCGGCCGAGCAACGGCGGCAGCAGGGCGCCGGCGGTCAGATGGCCCACCGCCAGCACGATGCGGCCTTCGCGCAACTGCGATTGCGAGCGGCAGGCGTCGACGGATTCATCGATGAGGCGCAGTGCACGCACGGCCGTGTCGACCATCATCTGGCCCGCATTGGTCATGCGGATGCGGCGGCCGCGCACCACCAGCGGCTGCGCCAGCTCTTCTTCCAGGCGCTTGACCAGATGGCTGATGGCCGGCTGCGTGAGCTGCAGGGCCTCGGCCGCCAGTGTGAAGCTGCCTGTTTCGGCCACCGCCGTCAGCGCCCGCAACTGCTGCAGCGAGATCTCTTCAGCGGTGTTCCTTGCCATAAACAGCTTTGATAGTTGAATAAGCAGAATTATCTGGCTTGATGCGCTGCCGCTGCATAGCATCCTTTTTTCGTTCACAGGCACAGAATTCCGTACATGAAACGCCTCCAGTTCCTCCAGGTGCTCGCCGTTGCGCTCGGCATGGCCGCCTCGTCCGCCAGCCTGGCCCAGGGCTACCCGAACAAGCCGATCCGACTGATCGTGCCGTTCCCGGCGGCCGGCGCCACCGATCTCTTCGCCCGCACGCTGGGACAGAAGATGAGCGAGAAGCTCGGCACCACGCTGGTGGTCGACAACAAGCCCGGCGCTGGCGGGGCCATCGGTTCCGACCAGGCTGCCAAGGCCCCGGCCGACGGCTACACGATCCTGCTGGCCACCACCAGCACGCACTCGATCGGCCCCGCCGTCAGCAAGCTGCCCTACGACACGGTGCGCGACTTCACGCCCATCGCGCACGTGGGCGACGCGGCCAGCATCATGCTGGTGCCGGTCAATTCGCCCGCCAAGACAGTGCGCGAGTGGATCGACTACGCGAAGAGGAACCCCGGCAAGCTCAACTACGCATCGAGCGGCAACGGCACCATCGTGCAGCTCACGGCCGAGCTGTTCAAGGCGCAGGCCGGCGTGTTCGTCACGCACATTCCCTACAAGGGCACGGCGCTGGCCATTCCCGACCTCATCAGCGGCAAGATCGACGTGCTGTTCGACTCGCTGCCCACCGGCATGCCGCACGTGCGTGACGGCCGCCTGCGTGCATTGGGCGTTACCTCGCTCAAGCGCAGCCCGCTGGCGCCCGAACTGCCGCCCATTGCCGACACGCTGCCGGGCTACGAGTCGAACACGTGGTTCGGCTTCTATGGCCCGAAGAACCTGCCGGCGGACATCGTCGCGAAGATCAACAAGGCGGCCAACGAGGCGCTGGCCGATCCTGAAGTGAAAGAGAAGCTCGCCCGCCTGGGCATCGAAACCGCGACGCCGGGTACGCCCGATCAGTTCGCGAAGATGGTCGCTGCCGACGCCGCCAAGTGGAAGAAGATCGTCGTCGACCGCAAGATCACCAACGAATGAAGCAGAGAAAGAAGAGCACGCCGAAATGAACTTCGATTTCAACAACCCCTACCTCTCGACCCGCATCCCGATCTTCGCGCGCAACGTGGTGTCGACCTCGCATCCGCTGGCCTCGCAGGCCGGGTTGCGCATCCTGCAGCAGGGCGGCAACGCGGTCGATGCGGCCATTGCCACTGCCGCCGTGATGACGCTGGTCGAGCCAGTGAGCAACGGCCTGGGCAGCGACGCCTTCTGCATCCTGTGGGACGGCAAGGAACTGCACGGCCTCAACGCCTCGGGCCCCGCGCCCAAGGCCTGGACGCCGGAGTACTTCAAGTCCAAGTACGGCGCTGACGCCACCACACCACCGATGCGCGGCATCGATTCGGTCACGGTGCCGGGCGCTGTGCGTGGCTGGGTTGCCATGAGCGAGCGCTTCGGCAAGCTGCCGTTCGCCGACCTGCTGGCGCCGGCCATCGACATCGCCGAGCGCGGCTATCTGGTGCCGCCGGTGGTGCAGGGCAAGTGGGCCGCGGCCACGCCGTTGCTGGGTTCGCAGCCGGGCTTTGCGCAGACCTTCCTGCCGTGGGGCCGTGCGCCCGAGGTGGGCGAGCTGTTCCGTTTCACGGCCGCCGCGCGTGCGCTCAAGGCCATTGCCCGCACCAAGGGCGAGGCCTACTACAACGGCGAAATCGCCGAGGCGCTGGCGAAGTTCTCGGCCGAGCAGGGCGGTGCGCTCACGGTGGCTGACCTCGCGGCCTACCAGCCCGAGTGGGTCAAGCCGATCTCGCGCGACTACCGCGGCCACACGCTGCATGAGATTCCGCCTAACGGCCAAGGCATTGCCGCGCTGATCGCGCTCGGCATTCTCGAAAAATTCGACATCGCCTCGCTGCCGGTCGACTCGGTGCAATCGCAGCATCTGCAGATCGAAGCGATGAAGCTGGCCTTTGCCGACGTGTACCGCTACGTGTCGGAACGCAAGACGATGGAAGTCACGACCGAGCAGATGCTCGACGATGCGTACCTCGCCTCGCGCGCCCGCCTCATCGACGCTCAGCGCGCACAGGACTTCAAGGCCGGCAACCCCGTGAAGGGCGGCACCATCTACCTCACGGCTGCCGACGAGAGCGGCATGATGGTGAGTTTCATCCAGAGCAACTACATGGGCTTCGGCTCGGGCTGCGTGGAGCCCGAATTCGGCATCAGCCTGCAGAACCGCGGCCACGGCTTCAGCCTGAAGGCCGAGAGCCCGAACGTGGTGGCCCCGGGCAAGCGCCCGTTCCACACCATCATTCCGGCCTTCCTCACCAAGGACGGCCAGCCGGTGATGAGCTTCGGCGTGATGGGCGGCAACATGCAGCCGCAGGGCCACATGCAGACGCTGGTTCGCATGCTCGACTACAAGCAGAACCCGCAGGCCGCCTGCGACGCGCCGCGTTGGCGCTTCAACGCGGGGCTCGAGATCAACGTGGAGGCCGCGATGAACCCGGCCACGGTGCAGGGCCTGCGCGACCTGGGCCATCACCTGGAAGTGATCAACGACTCGTACCAGGACTTCGGCGCCGGCCAGTTCATCTGGCGCGCGGGCGAGCCATCGGTGGAGGGCTATGTGGCCGCCAGCGATCCGCGCCGCGACGGCGTGGCTGCGGGGTACTGAGCAAAAGCAAGGGTTTGAAGTTGCCGCGATGATCGGGGGATGAACAAGACAGCCGCATCGCTCGGCATCCCCACTCACGACGGCGCAAGAAAAGGCTATGCGTCCGGTCTGATCCTTGCCACGCTGGGCGCCATCGCGTTCAGCGGCAAGGCCATCATCGTCAAGCTGGCGTACCGCTACGGCGTGGACGCCATCACGCTCATCATGCTGCGCATGCTGTTCGCGCTGCCGCTCTTTGCCGTGATGGCATGGTGGGCGGGGCGCGGCAAGCCTGCGCTGACGGGCCGCGACTGGATCGGCGTGATCGGGCTCGGCTTCTCGGGCTACTACCTCGCGAGCTTTCTCGACTTTGCGGGGCTCGCGTACATCTCGGCCAGCTTCGAGCGGCTGATCCTGTATCTCAACCCCACGCTGGTGCTGCTGTTCGGCTGGCTGATGTACCGGCGGCGCGCCACGCGCCCGCAGGTGCTGGGCATGATCGTGAGCTATGCCGGCGTGCTGCTGGTGTTCGGCCACGAACTGTGGACCGGGGGCGGCGGCAAGGGCGGCGGGGCGGCGGCGTGGGGCGCGTTCCTGGTGTTCCTGAGCGCGGTGAGCTATGCGGGCTATCTCGTCTACAGCGGCGAGTTCGTCAAGCGCCTGGGGTCGCTGCGGCTCGTGGGACTGGCCACCACCGTGGCTTGCGTGCTGTGCATCCTGCAGTTCGTGCTGACGCGACCGATGAGCGTGGCGATGCAGGTGGCGCCCGAGGTGATCTGGCTGTCGGTGCTCAACGCCACGCTTTGCACGGCGGTGCCCGTGCTGATGGTGATGATGGCCATCGAACGCATCGGCCCCGCCGTGGCCGCGCAAACCGGCATGATCGGGCCGCTGTCGACCATCCTCATGGGGGTGGTCATACTGGGCGAGCCGTTCACGCCGTGGATCGCGGCCGGCACTGTGCTCGTCATTGCGGGCATTTTCGTTTTCACACGCAAGGGGCGCTGAAGCCCCTTGCCGTACTGACTGACTCACAGGAGCAACAACATGGATCTGGGTATTGCAGGCAAGACCGCGCTGGTGTGCGGCGCGAGCAAGGGGCTGGGCTACGGCTGCGCCGAGGCGCTGGTGCGCGAGGGCGTCAACGTGGTGATCGTGGCGCGCGGCGCCGAGGCACTGGAAGCGGCTGCGAAGAAGCTGAACGAGGCGGCCGGTGCATCGGGCCCGTTCGTCAAACATGTGGCCGCCGACATCACGACCGAAGCCGGCCGCGCCGCAGTGTTCGCGCTGGGCCATGACTTCGACATCGTCGTCACCAACGCAGGCGGCCCGCCGCCCGGCGACTTCCGCAACTGGGACCGCGAGGCGTGGATCAAGGCGGTCGATGCCAACATGCTCACGCCGATCGAGCTGATCAAGGCCACGGTCGACGGCATGGCCAAGCGCGGATTCGGCCGCATCGTGAACATCACGTCGAGCTCGGTGAAGTCGCCCATCGACATCCTGGGCCTGTCGAATGGTGCGCGCAGCGGCCTCACCGGCTTCGTGGCCGGCGTGGCGCGCACGCCCATCGCGGCGCAGGGCGTGACCATCAACAACCTGCTGCCGGGCTCCTTCGACACCGATCGCCTCAAAGGCACGATGGCCGGCGCCGCGCAGAAGTCGGGCCAGGACTTCGACACTGTGTGGGAAGCCCGCAAGAAGAACATTCCTGCGAAGCGCTTCGGCACGCCGGCGGAGTTCGGCGCCATCTGCGCGTTTCTGTGCAGCATGCAGGCCGGCTACATGACCGGCCAGAACGTGCTGGCCGACGGCGGGGCCTACCCGGGAACTTACTGAGCTCGCCCCCAGGCTGCGCGAGGCCCGGTGTTTTCAGCGCCGAGACGCCACCACGATTCCGCCCACGATCAACAGGAACGCCGCGCCGTGATACCAATGCGGCGGCTCCCGCAGGAAGGCTGCTGACAGCACCGCCGCGAACAGCGGCGTGAGGTTCATGAAGATGCTTGCCGCCTGCGGGCCCGCGCGTTGCACGCCCGTGCCCCAGCAGCGATACGCCACCACCGCGGGCCCGATGCCGATGAACAGCATCGCGGCGATGAGTGGCCAGCCCAGGTCGATGTGGGCGGGTGTCAGCGTCCACTCGCCGGCGGCCAGTGCGCCCGACCATGCGACGCCGAACACCAGCTGCGACATCAGGAACGCGGCCCAGTCCTGCCGCACGGCCTTGGGCTCGTGCGTGCGCGCAAGCAGCCAGCTGTAGAAGGCCCAGGCGATGGTGCCCAAAATCATGTAGAGGTCGCCCGGCACCAGCCGCAGCCCAAGCAGTTGCTGCCATTCGCCGCGGCTGAGCACCAGCAGCACGCCCACCATCGACAGCAGCGCGCCGCCGATCTCGCGGGCACTGATGCGAGCGCCGAAGAACAACGCCCCTGTCGCGAGCATCCACAGCGGCAGGCTGGAGCCGACCAGCGTCACGTTGATGGGCGTGGAGGTTTGCAGCGCCAGGTACTGGAACGCGTTGTACAGGCCGATGCCCAGCAGCCCGAGCACCGCATAGCGTTTCCAGTGCTCCCACAGCGGGCTGTTGCGGCGCAGCACCGGCGCGGCCAGCGGCAGCAGGAGCACGAACGCGATGACCCAGCGCACGAAGTTCAGCGTGAGCGGCGACACCATGTCGCGCACCAGCCGGCCGACCACGGCATTGCTGGCCCAGAGCAGCGGCGGAACGATGAGCAGGAGAACGGTGAGGGGAGCGAGGCGCTGCGGCTGTGTCTGCATGGCCGCCGACTCTACCGGGCAATGATGCCCCGCGCCGCCACGGGAAACCCAGACGTGGCAGGATGCCCATCCTTCTTCTTTTCCTGTGTGTGGAGACTGCAACGATGATGAGCAAAGCCGTCCGTATCGACCGCCATGGCGGCCCCGAAGAACTGAAGATCGTCGACGTGGAAGTCGGCGAGCCCGGCCCCGGCGAGATCCGCATCCGCCACAAGGCCGTGGGCCTGAATTTCATCGACACCTACCAGCGCAGCGGGCTCTACCCGTTCGCGATGCCGCTGCAGTTGGGCATGGAAGCCTCGGGCATCGTCGAAGCGGTGGGCGAGGGCGTGACGCACCTGAAGCCCGGTGACCGCGCCGCCTATGCCAGCCCGCCCCCGGGCGCCTACTGCGAACTGCGCGTGATGCCGGCCAAGTGCGTGTGCAAGCTGCCCGACGACATCTCCTTCGAGACCGGCGCGGCCATGATGCTCAAGGGCCTGACCACCCAGTACCTGCTGAAGAAGACACTGCCGGCCGAAGGCCTGCAGGCCGGCGACTTCATCCTGTTCCATGCTGCGGCCGGCGGGGTGGGCCTGATCGCCTGCCAGTGGGCCAAGGCGCTGGGCCTGCAGCTGATCGGCACGGCCGGCAGCGACGCCAAGTGCAAGCTCGCGCTGGCGCACGGCGCGGCGCACGCCATCAACTACAGCACCGAGAACTTCGCGGCCCGCGTGAAGGAAATTACCGGCGGCAAGGGCGTGAAGGTGGTGTACGACTCGGTGGGCAAGGACACCTTCGAAGGCTCGATCGACTGCCTGCGCCCCTTCGGCCTGCTTGCCATCTTCGGCAATGGCTCGGGTCCGGTGCCACCGGTCAACCTCGGCTTGCTGGCGTCCAAGGGCTCGCTCTATGTGACGCGGCCGACGCTGTTCACCCACATGGCCACGCGCGAAAGCACGCAGGCGATGGCCGACGACCTGTTCGCGGTGGTGCGAAGCGGCGCGGTGAAGATCCCGATCGACCAGCGCTATGCATTGGCCGACGTGCAGCAGGCGCACCGCGACCTGGAAGCGCGCAAGACCACGGGCTGCACGATCCTGACGCTCTGAATGGCTCCAGTGGGACAGGGCGCCAGTCTTGTCCTACCGGCGGTGGGGTGTCATGCCTTCGACTTGTGCCGGGTGCACTTTGTAGCCTGTGAACACAGCGTAGAGACGAGCCAGCCCATGACCACAGTTCGCACCTTCATCGTTGAAGACAACCCCACCATCCGTAAGAGCCTTGTGGGTACGTTGCGCGAGGTGGCGCGGGTCGATCCGGTCGGCGAGGCCGAGTCGGAGGAGGAAGGCTCGCGCTGGCTGTCGGACAACCTGTCGCAATGGGACCTGGCCATCGTCGACCTGTTCCTGAAGGACGGCACCGGCTTTCGCGTGCTCGAGGCGTGCCGCCACCGAGGCCCGTCGCAGAAGATGGTGGTGCTGAGTAACTACGCCACGCCCGATATGCGGCGCAAGTGCGCACACCTCGGCGCCGATGCCGTGTTCGACAAGGCCACCGAAATCGACGACCTGATCGACTATTGCCTGCGCCATCGTCAGGCGCAGTTCAGTTCGCCCGCCGCACACTGAGGCAGGGGCATTTTTCGCCGACCGGCAGCCAATGCCGGACTTCGCCGAAAATGCATCTCCAAAGGCGCGAGGAGCACGCGCCGGGCTCCGCAAATTGGCGACGAGATTCATGCGCGGAAATCACACATTCCCCTGCTGAGTCGGCCTGCGCGCCTGCAACGCGCGCAGCGCCCCAAGTTGCAACATGTCCCGCCCCCGTTTTCTTCCCGACAACTTCACCTTCGCGCTCCTCTCGGTCGTGACCTTTGCCAGCCTGCTGCCCGCAAGCGGCAAGGCTGCACATTTCTTCGAGTTGCTGACGACTGCCGCCATCGGCCTGCTGTTCTTCCTGCATGGAGCCAAGCTGTCGCGCGAGGCGATCGTGAACGGGCTCACGCACTGGCGGCTGCACTTGCTGGTGTTCGGCAGCACCTTCGTGCTGTTTCCGATGCTCGGGCTGGCGCTCAAGCCTTTGCTCCTGCCGCTGGTGACGCCCGAGTTCTACACCGGCGTGCTCTACCTGTGCGTGCTGCCCGCCACCGTGCAGTCGGCTATCGCATTCACGGCGATGGCTCGGGGCAACATGCCCGCCGCCATCTGCAGCGCATCGGCCTCCACGCTGCTGGGTGTGTTCATCACGCCAGTGCTGGTCAACCTCGTGGTGCTGCCGAACGGCGGCCATGCAAGCTCGTCGCTGGACTCGATCGGACGCATCCTGCTTCAGCTGATGGTGCCCTTCGTAGTGGGGCACCTGCTGCGGCCGTTGATCGGCAAGTGGATCCAGCGCCGCGCCGCGGTGCTGAAATTCGTGGACCAGGGCTCGATCCTGCTGGTCGTCTACACGGCATTCAGCGCGGCCGTGATCGAAGGCCTGTGGAAGCAGGTGCCCGCGCATGCGCTGGTCGGGCTGCTGGTGGTGTGCGCGGTGGTACTGGGGCTGGCGCTGAGCCTTACGACGCTGCTGGCGCGCAAGCTGGGCTTCGATACCGAGGACGAGATCACCATCGTGTTCTGCGGCTCCAAGAAGAGCCTGGCCAGCGGGATACCGATGGCGAAGGTGCTGTTCGCTTCGCACGCTGTGGGCGCGATCGTGTTGCCGCTGATGCTGTTCCATCAGATGCAGCTGATGGTCTGCGCCGTGCTGGCGCAGCGGTATGCGCGGCGGGGGCGCAAGGCTTCCGTGCTGAAGACGGCCGAGCAGGCCGACTAGTCGGTCAGCCCTCGATCTTTCCCAGCCGGGATTCCCTCAGCCGGCTGGGCGCCAGCGCTCCGGCCGACTCCAGGATCGGATAGGCAATCGAGCAGATGTGCGAGTTGATCCGCTTCAGGTCGCTGATCAGGTCAATGTGCAGCGAGCTGGTTTCGATGCTCAGCGTGGTCCGGTCCGACAACCGGTCCAGGTGGGTCGTGGCGTAGGCCCGCTCCAGGTTCCGGAAGCGCACCTTCTCTTCGAGCAGCTTCTGCGCATCGCGCACGTTGCCGTTCAGGAACACGCTCATGCTCAGCCGCAGGTTGGCCACCAGCCGCCCATGCAGCTCGACGATTTCCGCCATGCCCGCTTCAGAGAAATTGCGCTGAGGTTTGATCTTCTTGTCTTCCACATCGATGATCACGCGCTCGATGATGTCGCCGATCTGCTCCATGTTGATCGTGAAGCTGATGATGTCGGTCCAGCGCCGGCTTTCCTCTTCGCCCAGCGCCTCGCGCGAGATGCGGGTCATGTAGTACTTGATGGCCGAGTAGAGCTCGTCCACCGTGTCGTCGAGCTGCCTCAGCTCCTGCGCCAGCTTCAGATCGTTGTGTCGGATCACGTCGAGCGTGCCGATCAGCATGGTCTCGACGATGTCGGCCTGGTGCAGCGCCTCGCGCGCGGCATTCGAAATGGCGAGCGACGGTGTCGACAGCGCCGACGGATCGAGGTGATGCGGCCGTGAGGTGCCGGCCGGCTGCTGCGGCACCGGCAGCATGCGCGTTACCAGCTTGGCGACCCACTGCGTGAGGCCGATGAACCCCACGCTGATCACGATGTTGAACGCCAGGTGGAACAACACCACGCCGTGCGTCTGGTTGGGCAGCTGCGGTTGCACATAACGGATCCACAGCCCGATGAAGGGCGCGACGACGGCCACGCCCAGCGCCTTGAAGAGCAGGTTGCCGACAGTCACCTGCCGCACCGACACCGCCGACTTGGCCGTGGTCAGCACCGCGAGCAGGCCGCTGCCCAGGTTGGCACCGAGCACCAGGCCGAGCGCCACGTCCAGCGGCACCACGTTCGACGTGGCCATGGCCGCGACCAGCAGCACCACCGCGAGGCTCGAATAGGCCACGATGGCCAGCACCGAGCCGATGGTGATTTCAAGCAGCACGTCGCTGCTGATCGATGCGAGCAGCGCGCGCACTGCCGGCGAGGAGAACAGCGGCTCGGTCGCCTCCACCACCAGCTGCAGCGCCAGCAGCATCAGCCCGAGCCCGATCAGCACCCGGCCGACGCGCCCCGCCACAGTGGCCGAGCGCGTGATGAACAGCACCACGCCCACGAAGATGAACATTGGCGAAAGCCACGACAGGTCTGCCGAGAACAGCACCGAGATCAGCGCAGTGCCCACGTCTGCGCCCCGCATCACCGCCAGCGCCGCCGGCAGCGTGACCAGGCCCTGCCCGACGAAGGACGAGGTCATGAGCGAGGTGGCGGTGCTCGACTGCACCAGGGCCGTCACGCCGATGCCCGAGAGGGCGGCCGTGAAACGGTTGCGCATGCTCTGCACGAGGATCTTGCGCAGGTTGGCGCCGAACACACGCAGCACGCCGGTGCGGACCAGGTGCGTGCCCCATACCAGCAGGGCTACGGCCGCCAGCAGATTCAGGAGATGCTTCATGGGGGTCGGGTTCTATCCTTTTCGTTTTGCTTCGTTTCGACCCCATTTTCCACAAGTGAGCGCTTCAGTCGATCAGGGCTCCGTTGTCGTGGAAAGGATAGGGGCCTTCGAAGCTGCCTGATGCCGCGAGGTGGGTGACGAGCCGGCGTCCTCGCGCTGACCACGCGTGCACCCGGAAAGAAGGCGGCTCCAGCGTCCAGGCCGAGTCAGCGTCCGGGGCCAGGTCGAGGCAGACCTGATGAGCCTGCGCCGGCGAGGTGGAGGCGATAGTGCCGCCGAAGCGCACGTCGATGGCACGGTGCAGGTGGCCGCAGATCACGCGTTCGACGTTGCCGTAGCGCGAGAGCAGGGCTTCCAGCGCATCGGCGCCTTGAAGCAGGCCGATCTCGTCCATGTGGCCGATCAGCGTTTCGAAGGGCGGATGGTGCATGGCGACCACGACGGGCTCGTCGCGGCAGGCGTCGAGCTGCGCTTCGAGCCAGGCCAGCCGCTTCTCACACAGCGAGCCGTGGCTGGCGCCGGGCACGCAGGTGTCGAGCGTGAGCAGCCGCAAGTCGCCGACGCGCACTGAGTACTGGATGAAGCCGTCGGTATCGGTGCCCGTGCCCATGTAGGTATGGCTAGGGAAGCTGCGGCGCAGCTGGTCGCGGTCGTCGTGGTTGCCGGGCATGAGGTAGACCGGCATGGTCAGCGGGGCGAGCAGGCGGGCGAGGTGCTCGTACTCGGCGGCGCGGCCGAAATCGGTCAGGTCACCGGTGACGACCACCGCGTCGGGCTGCTGGCGCAGGGCCAGCACCGATTGCACGGCGCGTTCGAGGTACGGCGCCGTGTCGATGCGGCCATAGGCCAGCCTGCCCGGCTCGCGGATGTGCAGGTCGGTCAGCTGAACCAGGAAGGTGTTCTTGTTCTGAGTTGTCGTCATGCGCTTGTTTCCTGCGACGTCATCAGCCGGTCGGGGTGGATGCGAAGACCCACTGCGTCGCCCGGCCCGAAGGGATTGTCGCGCCCCACGTCGGCCACCAGCACGGGCTGGTCTCGCAGTCGCAGGTGCAACTGCACGCGGTCGCCGAGGAAGGTGCGGCGCTCGACGGTGGCGGCGCCCCAGTCGGGCTGCGGCGCGCTGACCTCGATGTCTTCAGGCCGCACGAGCAGCATCGCATGGCCTTGCCACGCGCCCGGGCAGGGCACGGTTGACCCTCCGAGTCGGACAACGCCTTGCGCGATGGCATCGGCCTCGCGCTCCAGGCGATTGACCCGGCCCAGGAATTCGGCAACGAAAGGATGCGCGGGCGCGCGGTAGAGGTCTTCACCGCGACCCACCTGCACGATGCGGCCGGCGCGCATCACCGCGAGCCGGTCGGCGATGGCCAGCGCCTCCTGCTGATCGTGCGTGACGTGGATGGCCGTGATGTGCAGGCGGCGCAGCAGCTCGGCCAGCTCGTCGCGCAGCGATTCCTTGAGCTTGGCGTCGAGCGCGGCCAGCGGCTCGTCGAGCAGCAGCACGCGCGGGCGCACGGCCACCGCGCGCGCCAGCGCCACGCGCTGGCGCTGGCCGCCGGAGAGTTCGCCGGGGCGCTTGTTCTCCAGGCCGCCGAGACGCACCAGGTCGACCAGCTCGCCGACGCTGCGCTTTTCCTCATCGGGCGAGACGCCGCGAATGCGCAGGCCGTAGCCGATGTTGGCCGCCACCGTCATCTGCGGAAAGAGCGCGTAGCTCTGGAACACCATGCCCACGCCGCGGTGCTCGACCGGGCGCAGCGTGACGTCTTGCCCGCCGAACACGATGCGGCTGCCCGCGTCGGGTGCTTCCAGCCCCGCGATCAGCCGCAGCAGCGTGGTCTTGCCGCAGCCCGAAGGGCCCAGCAGCGCGAGCACCTCGCCAGCCTCGACCTTCAGGTCGGTGGGCTGCAGGCCGCGCGTGCCGTCTGCGTAGGTCTTTGCGCAGTTCGTAATGTCGACGGGGATACGTTCAAGTTCCATGGCGTTTCTGCATCAGGTTGGCAAGGTACTGCAGGCCCCACAGCACCGGAAGAATGACGGCGAAGAAGACCAGCGTGTAGGCCGATCCGATCTCGATGCGCATCGAGGCATAGCTGTCGGCCAGGCCCACGGGCAGCGTGCGGGTGAGCGGGGTGTGCAGCATCCACGTGAGGTTGAATTCGCCCACGGACAGCGTGAACACCATCAGGCTGCCGGCCACGATGGCCGGGAACACGGCCGGCACCAGGATGCCCATGAAGCGCTGGCGGAAGTTCGCACCCAGCGAGCGCGCGGCCTCTTCGAGCGCGAGCAGGTCGTCGCGCTGGAAGGCCGAACTCACCGTGCGCACCATGAAGGGCAGCGTGAAGATCATGTGGCCGACGAGGATGAAGGCGAAGCTCTGGCGAAAGGCAGTGAGCTGGCCATAGGCGAGGATCAACGCCAGCGCCGTCGCAAGGCCAGGCACCGCGACTGGCAGCGTCAGCAGTTCTTCGAAGATGCGCGCGGCGCGCGAGCGGCTGCGCGCCAGCGCATAGGCGCAGGGCACGCCCAGCAGCACAGTGCCGACGACGCAGGCCACGGCCAGCGCGAGCGACCAGCCGACGGTGCCGCCGTAGTTCTCCCACACCTCGCCGAGCCAGCGCAGGGTGAGGCCGCTCTTCAGCCCGGTGCTGTAGTTGTTGACGAGGCCCGCCATGACCGACAGCAGCATCGGCGCGATCATGAAAAGGCTCACGATCACCGTGACGGCGAGCAGGAAAGGGGCCTTCGGTTGTGTGTTCTTGCGCATGTGCGTAGGCCTCAGCGTGCGACGGGATTCGCGCCGAAGCGACGCGCCACGAACAGCACCAGCCAGGTCACGATGCCCAGCGAGATCGACAGCGACGCGGCGAGCGCGAAGTTGGCGTAGTTGGTGAACTCGTTGTAGATGGTGATCGGGATCACCTCGAACTTGCTGGCCAGCGTGAAGGCCGTGCCGAAGGCGCCCATCGAGGTGGCGAACAGGATGGCGCCGCAGGCCAGCGTGGTGGGCGCGAGTTCGGGCATCCACACGTCGCGCGCCACGCGCAGCCGCGAGGCACCGAGCGAACGCGCCGCTTCTTCGAGCTGCGTGTTCATCGACTCGGCCGCCGCTGCATAGGTGGCAATGGCGCGCGGCAGCGAGAAATAAAGGTACGCCAGGAACAGCCCGAGCAGGCCGTAGGCGAAGGTGATGCGCTCGCCGAACAGACTGTCGCCGATGTCGGCCACCACGCCTTGCCGCCCGCCCAGCAGGATCACGAAGAAGCCGATGATCACGCCCGGAAACGACAGCGGCAGCGTGAGCAGCGACAGCAGCACGCGCTTGCCGATGAAGGCATGGCGTGCGAGGTAGATGCCCACCGCCGCGCCCAGTACCAGCGTGGCCAGCGTCACGGCCACAGAGAGCGCGACCGTGTTGGCCATGCTCGTGAGGTAACGCGCGTCGGTCAGCACGGCGAAGTAGGTGGCCCAGCCTTTGTCGGCCGGCAGCGTGAGCAGGCGCACCACCGGCAGCAGCCAGAAGGCCGCGAAGAAGGCGGCCGCGGGCGCGACGCAGGCCAGCAGGCGCCAGCGCGGGTTCCAGGCGTTGGAAGAAGCGTTGGAGATGGTGGCTTGCGTCATCGCTTGTGGCGTCCGCTCAGCGGACTTCCTTCAGGTACTCGTCGGAGAAGGCGCGCTGCGCTGCGGCCATGCGGCCGTAGTCCACGCTCTTGGCGCGGGCGTATTCGCTCGCGGGCAGGAACTGCGCCTCGATGTCCTTGGGCATCGCATTGGCGCGCACCGGCCGCAGGTAGGCCTTGGCCCAGATCGCCTGGCCTTCGTCGGACAGCGTGAAGTCGAGCACCTTCTTCGCGTCGGCCGCGTGCGGGGCCTTGGCGACCAGGCTCATCACGTAGGGCACTGCCAGCGTGCCTTCGCTCGGGATCACGAAGGCGACGTTGGCCTTGTCCTTGTACTTGGCGCGGTAGGCGTTGAAGTCGTAGTCGAGCAGGATCGCGATTTCGCCCGACAGCACGCGCGCGTACGAGGTCTGCTTCGGCACGATGGGCTCGTTCTTCTGCAGTGCCTTGAAGTAGTCGATGGCCGGCTTGAAGTTGTCGAGCGTGCCGCCGCGCGCTTCGTTCACCGCGACCGCGCCGACATAGCCGACGAAGGCCGAGGCGGGGTCGAGGTAGCCGATCAGGCCCTTGTACTCGGGCTTGAGCAGGTCGGCCCACGACTTCGGAATCGGCTTGCCCTTGAGCGCATCGACGTTGACCATGAAGCCGAGCGTGCCCGAGTGGATGGTGAACCAGTTGCCGGCCGGGTCCTTCAGGCCGTCGGGAATGTCTTTCCATGCGGCCGGCTTGTAGGGCTCGACCAGGCCGTCCTTGGCCGCCTGCACCGCGAAGGTCACGCCGAGGTAAGTGACGTCGGCCACGGGGCTGGCCTTCTCGGCCGCCATCTGAGCGAGCGACTGGCCCGAGTTCTTGTTGTCCGGCGGCACGGTGACGCCGGTCTTGGCCTTGATGGCCTTCAGCTGCGTGCCCCAGTCAGCCCATTCGGTCGGGCAGTTGTAGCAAATGGCGGTCTGCGCCATGGCGCTGCCGGCGATGAGCGTGGCGGCGAGCAGGCCGAGGCGGGCCATGCGGTGGAAGCGAAGGGACATGATGAAGAAGCTCCTTGGATGGATGTAGGCAAAGAACGAGAGAAGGGTCGGGGTCAGGAAATCGCGGCGTTGTTGTCGTCTTCGTGCACTGAAGCGCACGACTCGCCGTCTCGGAAGGCATGGGGAAGCAGCAGGCTTGCATCGGCCTGCAGCGTGGCGCCGCCGGCCATGGCCTGGATCAGCAACTCGACGCTGTGGCGGCCGATGTCGCTGTTGGGTTGGGTGATGGTGGTGAGCGCGGGCGTGAGGTCTTCACCGAGTGCGATGCCGTCGAAGCCGACGACGCTGAGGTCGCCAGGCACCGACAGGCCGCTGAGGTGCGCGGCGCGGATGCTGCGAATGGCCAGCAGGTCGTTGGAGCAGATCAGCGCGGTGGGGCGGTTGCGCGCCTGCAGCTGGCTGGAGAGTGCATCGACAGCTGTTTCGACGAAGGGCACTTCGATGAGTGCGGGCGCGGCGAGCCCGGCCTCGGCCATGCCCTTCAGGTAGCCGCGGTAGCGCTGCTGCGCGCGGTCCGACGCGGCGAGCGTGCCGCTGACCATGGCGATGCGGCGGTGGCCCAGCAGCACGAGGCGCGTGACCGCGTCGGCAACCGCGCCTTCGCTGTCGACCGACACGCAAGGGTGGTCCGGGTGCCGGTTGTAGGCGAGCACATAGGGCACGCCGGCTGACTGGAGACGGGGCAGGGCGGCCGAGGTGGAAGGGTTCGACACCACGAGGATCAGCCCGTCGACATTGCCGGCGAGCAGTAGACGCACGGCGCGCTCTTCTTCGTCGAGCTTGTAGCCCGTAGTGACGGGAATGATCGCGTAGCCACCCGCGACGGCCGCGCGCGCGATGCCCTGCAGGCATTCGGCGAAGGTCGGGTTCAGGAGCGTGGGCAGCACCACGCCGAGCACGCGGCTGCGCTGGGTGCGCAAGGTGCGCGCGCTGGCGTTCGGCACGTAATTGAGTTCGCGCGCTACGCGCTCCACCAACTCGCGCGTGGCGGGCGTCACCTTGCCGGGAAAGTTGAAGGCGCGCGAGACGGTGGCCACGGAGACCCCGGCTTTGGCTGCAACGGCTTGAATGCTCATCGTGCGGTGTTCATGTAATCGATTACATTGAACCGCAGCAGTATGACTTTGTTATGACATCGCAAGAAGGCGGGAGAAACCCTCGGGGCTTTGCGAAGATGGACCGCCCCAAAGAAGAAGGGGCCCATCGGGCCCCTGAGAAAACTTACTTGCCCCGGCGAACCCGTCGGATCTCATCCAGGATCAAGCAGATAGCCCCGAGCGTGATCGCACTGTCCGCAGCATTGAAAGCCGGGAAGTACCAGTTTCCCGCATGAAAGCTCAGAAAGTCGACGACATAGCCGTGCATCATCCGGTCGACCACGTTCCCGATGGCCCCGCCCAGGATGCAGGCCATGGCGAACGAGAACAGCTTCTGCCCTGCGTGCGACTTCAGCATCCACACGATGAACACCGCGGCCGCCACGCCGATGATCGTGAACAGCCAGCGCTGCCACCCCGAGTGATCCGCGAGGAATGAAAAAGCCGCTCCCGTGTTGTGCGCGCGCACGACGTTGAAGAAGCTCGTCACGTAGGTCGCGTCGCCGAGCTTGTAGTAGCCCAGGATCAGCGTCTTGGTGAACTGGTCGATGATCACGATGATCACCGCCAGCCCGAGCCACGGCCAGATGCTGCCGCCGCGCGAACGCGATGCAGAAGACATGGAGCGGGTGGCGGCCATCAGGCAACGCTCCGCGATTCGCCGGCGCCGAACAGGTTGCTCGTGCAGCGCCCGCAGATCGTCGGGTGTGCCGCATCGTGGCCCACGTCGTCGCGGTAGTGCCAGCAGCGCTCGCACTTCTGCGCGGCGCTTGGCGTTACCACCGTCGACAGCGCTTCACCGGCGGCCAGCGCGATGGCCGAGGTGATGAAGACGAACTTCAGGTCGTCGCCCAGCGAGCCCAGCAGCGCGAAGTCGTCGGCAGGCGCCGTCAGCTGCAGATTGGCCTGCAGCGACGAGCCGACCTTGCCTTCGGCGCGCACCGCTTCGATGTCCTTGTTCACCGCGTCGCGGATCTCGCGGATGCGGCTCCACTTGGCCAGCAGTGCTTCGTCGGGCGCGGCGAACTGGCTGTAGGTCTGCGCGAAGATCGATTCGCCCGGCTTGCCGGTGCTCACGAACTTCCAGGCTTCCTCGGCCGTGAAGCTCAGGAACGGTGCCATCCAGCGCAGCATGGCTTGCGAGATGTGCCACAGCGCCGTTTGCGCACTGCGGCGTGCCAGCGAACCCGGGGCCGTCGTGTAGAGCCGGTCCTTCAGGATGTCGAGGTAGAAGCCGCCCAGGTCTTCCGAGCAGTAGATCTGCAGCTTTGCCACCACCGGGTGGAACTCGTACACCTTGTAGTGCGCGAGGATCTCGGCCTGGAACTGCGCAGCGCGCGACAGCGCATAGCGGTCGATCTCGAACAGCTGGTCGAGCGGCACCGCATCTTTGCCAGCGTCGAAGTCGCTCGTGTTCGCGAGCAGGAAGCGCAGCGTGTTGCGGATGCGGCGGTATGCATCGACCACGCGCGCCAGGATCTTGTCGTCGCCCGCGATGTCGCCCGAGTAGTCGCTCGCCGCCACCCACAGGCGGATGATTTCCGAACCCAGCTTGTTGCTGATTTCCTGTGGATCGATGCCGTTCTTGAGCGACTTGCTCATCTTGATGCCCTTGGCATCGACCGTGAAGCCGTGCGTCAGCAGGCCCCGGTACGGCGCGCGGTCTTCCAGCGCGCAGGCGATCAGCAACGACGAGTGGAACCACCCGCGATGCTGGTCGTGGCCTTCGAGGTACAGGTCGGCTTCCGGCCCCGTGTCGTGGTGCACGGTGGGGTGCGTGCCGCGCAGCACGTGGGAGAAGGTCGAGCCCGAGTCGAACCACACCTCGAGGATGTCGGTGCTCTTGGTGTAGTGCGGTGCGTCTTCGGCGCCGAGGATCTCTTCGACCGTGGCGCGGCTCCAGGCCTCGATACCGCCCTTTTCGACGATGTCGGCGGCCTGGTCGATGATTTCCATCGTGCGCGGATGCAGTTCGCCCGAATCCTTGTGCAGGAAGAACGGGATCGGCACGCCCCAGCTGCGCTGGCGGCTGATGCACCAGTCGGGACGGCCGGCGATCATGTCGTGCAGGCGCGCCTTGCCGTTCTCCGGGTAGAAGCTGGTCTGCTCGATGGCGTCGAGTGCGGTCTGGCGCAGCGTCTTGGGCGCCTTGTCCTTGGTGAACACGCCTTCGCCTTCGTCCATGCGGATGAACCACTGCGCGGCGGCGCGGTAGATCACCGGCGTCTTGTGGCGCCAGCAGTGCGGGTAGCTGTGCGTGATGGTCTCGGTGGTCAGCAGGCGGTTGGCATCGCGCAGCGCGGCGATGATTTCCGGCACGGCCTTCCAGATGTTCTGGCCGCCGAACAGCGGGAAGTCGGCCGCGTAGCTGCCGTTGCCCTGCACCGGGTTCAGGATGTCGTCGTACGCCACGCCGTGGGCGATGCAGGAGTTGAAGTCGTCCAGACCGTAGGCGGGCGAGGAATGGACCAGGCCCGTGCCGTCGGTGGCGGTGGCGTAGTCGGCCAGGTACACGGGCGACAGGCGCTTGTAGCCCGCGTCGGCGTCGTACAGCGGGTGCTCGAATTCGAGGCCGCCGAGCTTCTCGCCCTTGACCGTGGCCAACACCTTGCCGTCGAGCGCATAGCGTGTCATGCACATCTCGACCAGCGAGTTGGCCAGGATCAGCAGGCCGCGCTCGGTGTCGACCAGCGAGTACTCGAGGTCGGGGTTGAGGTTGATCGCCTGGTTGGCCGGGATGGTCCATGCGGTGGTGGTCCAGATCACGGCGAAGATGTCGCCGAGGATCGTGTGGTCGGTGCCGAAGGCCTTGAGCACCTTCTCGCGCTCGTGCGCCTTGAAGGCCACGTCGACGGTCTGGCTCTTCTTGTCGGCGTATTCGATTTCGAACTCGGCCAGCGAGGAGCCGCAGTCGAAGCACCAGTACACCGGCTTCAGGCCGCGGTAGACAAAACCGCGCTCGATCACGCGCTTGAACGCGCGCAGCTCGCCGGCTTCGTTGGCGAAGTCCATCGTCTTGTAGGGATGGTCCCACTCGCCCAGCACGCCCAGGCGCTGGAAGTCGACCATCTGCTGGGCGATCTGCTCGGTGGCGAAGGCGCGGCTCTTGGCCTGCATCTCGTCACGGCTCAGGTTGCGGCCGTACTGCTTTTCGATGGCGTTCTCGATCGGCAGGCCGTGGCAGTCCCAGCCGGGCACGTATAGCGCGTCGAAGCCTTCGAGCTGGCGCGCCTTGGTGATCATGTCCTTCAGGATCTTGTTCACCGCATGGCCCATGTGGATCTGGCCGTTGGCGTACGGCGGGCCGTCGTGCAGGATGAACTTGGGCGCGCCGTGGCGGGCGTCGCGCAGGCGGTGGTAGCGGCCTTCGTCGTTCCATTCCTTCACCCAGCCCGGTTCGCGCTTGGGCAGGTCGCCGCGCATCGGGAAGGGGGTGTCGGGCAGGTTCAGCGTGGAACGGTAATCTTTGGGGGAAGCAGCGTCAGACATGTTGGAGTGCGAAACAGGGGGCTTCGACAGGCTCAGCCCGAACTGCATGAAGCGTGTCGGTGCGGAAGGTAAAGCCGTTCGCCCTGAGCTTGTCGAAGGGCGGCAGCACGGTGCGTGCAGGGCTAAATTCGGTCGCGCGTGGTCTGGCGGTGGGTTTCGGCGTGGGTCGATGCAAAGAACGCGCGCGCGTCGCGGCCATCCTTCGCGATGCCCGCAGTAAGGGCCTCGAGGCTGGTGTAGCGTAATTCGTCGTGCAGTTTGTGCAGAAGTTCCACGCGGACGATTTTACCGTAGGCCCCTTCGGCGCCCAGATGGGAGGGCCACTCCAGGCAATGTGTCTCCAGCAAAACACGCCCGGCGTTGACGTCGTTGGCGTCCAGCGAGGGGCGCACGCCGAGGTTCGCCACGCCCGGCAGCGGCTGGTCAGCCAGGCCGTGCACCAGCACTGCGAAGATGCCGCTGGCGGCCGGCTTCCAGTGCTTGAAGCGCAGGTTGAGGGTGCGGAAGCCGTCGTCCTTGCCTGGCGCCGAAGCGCCCAGCGCCCGGCCCAGCTTGCGGCCATGGACCACATGGCCGGAGATGGTGTACGGCCGCCCGAGCAGTGTCTGGGCGTCGGCCATGCGGCCTTCGGCCAGCGCCTCGCGCACGGCGGAACTCGAAACCCGCAGGCCGTGCACTTCGTAGCTGTTCATGCGCGCCACGTCGAAGCCACGGGCATCGCCGGCCGCGTCGAGCATGGCGTAGTCGCCGGCCCGCTTGGCGCCGAAGCGGAAGTCGTCGCCCACCAGCACGTAGCGCGCGCCCAGGCCGTCGATCAGCACGTTCTGGATGAATTCCTCGGGTGACCGGGAGGCCAGCCGGCCGTCGAATGGCAGCACGATGGTCTGCGCCACGCCGCAGGCAGCCAGCTCGCTGAGCTTGTCTCGCAGCGTGCCGATGCGCGCCGGCGCCAGGTCGGGCTTCTTCGTGATTGCGGCGAAATAGTCGCGCGGGTGGGGCTCGAAGGTGAGCACGCAACTCGGCAGCCCGCGCTGGCGGGCCTCGGTCTGCAAGAGCGCGAGCATGGCCTGGTGGCCGCGGTGCACGCCGTCGAAATTGCCAATGGTGAGGGCGCAGGCAGGAGCTACGCCCGGGTGCCGGAAGCCGCGAAAAACCTGCATCGGTGAGTATCTTTTTGATAGCGCCTTTCGCCCGTCAAATGGGCGAATCAGGCCGATTTGTCACAAAGCCGGTATATTGTGACGTAGTGCGTTGATTGGCGTGGCCTCCAATGTGCTCCGTGTCCCTGGTCTTTCCGTGTTCTCTCACTTTTCGAGGAGGCGTGTGTGAAGGTCTTGAAGCTGTCGGCCCAAGGGCTGCCCCAGTCATGGATTTCGCTGGAACAGGCGGTGATCCACTATGCGGCGGACGAAGTTCGCTGGGAAGTGGGCGCGCAGGTGGCGGTGTTCCGTGGCGGCCATAACGCGATCACGGGCGAGCAGTCGCAGATTGCGATCAACAGCATCATCGGCACCAAGGGCGTGCCGCGCATCAACCCCTTCGCGCAGCGGCCCGGGCTCACCAACAGCAAGCTTTTCTCGCGCGACCGCAACATCTGCGCGTACTGCGGCGGGCATTTCCACGAAGACGAGCTCACGCGCGAGCACATCATTCCGTTCGCCCAGAAGGGCATCGACACCTGGATGAACGTGGTCACGGCCTGCAAGCCGTGCAACCACCGCAAGAGCAGCCGCACGCCGGAGCAGGCGAACATGCCGCTGCTGTATGCGCCCTACGTGCCCAGCCTCTGGGAAGATTTCATTCTGCGAAACAGGCGCATCCTGGCCGACCAGATGGAATTCCTGATGGCGCATCTGCCGCAAAGCTCGCGGCTGCACGACACCTAGCTTCAGCGCTTCCAGTCGGGCGGGCGCTTCTCGATGAAGGCCTGAACGCCTTCGAGTGCGCTCTCGTCCATCATGTTGCAGGCCATGGTCTGGCTGGCGTCGGCCAGCGCGGCCTCGATGCCGGTTTCGAGCTGGCGGTAGAACAGGGCCTTGCCCAGTGCAAGCGCCTGGCGGGGCTTGGCGACGATGCTGGCCACCAGCGCCTCGACCGCAGCGTCGAGTTCTCCGGGCGGTGCCACCCGGTTGACCAGCCCCTTTTCGCGCGCTTCCTGTGCGCTGATGAATTCGCCCGTCACCAGCATCTCGAAGGCTTCCTTGCGGCCGAGATTGCGCGAGAGCGTGACGCTCGGCGTGGCGCAGAACAGCCCCACGTTCACGCCGCTGACCGCAAAGCGCGCCTCGCTCGAGGCCACAGCCAGATCGCAGACCGCGACCAGCTGGCAGCCCGCCGCCGTCGCGATGCCGTGCACGCGCGCAATCACGGGCACGGGGAGCTTCTGGATCGACAGCATCATCGCGCCGCAGCGTTCGAACAGCTGCTGGTAGTAGCCAAGCGAAGGTTCCGCGCGCATTTCCTTCAGGTCGTGGCCGGCGCAGAAGGCCTTGCCCGCCGCAGCGATGACGACGGCGCGCACGGTTTCGTCGGCCGCGATCTCGCCGAGCGCCTGTTCGAGCGCGCCCAGCATGCCTTCGGAGAGCGCGTTGAACGAGGCTGGCCGGTTCAGCGTCAGCGTCACCACGCCGCGCTCGTCGCGCGCTTGCAGGACGAAGGGGGTGTCCGTGTCGGTCATGGCCGCCTGTGCCTCAATAGGTCAGCTCGAGCACGGTCGTGTGTTCGCTCGCGGCCGGCCAGGTCAGGCCCGTGATGCGCTCGCCGTTGAACTCACCGCTCACAGCGCGCGGGGCGCCGCCGCCCTCGATGCGCAGCCGCGATGTCGACACGCCCGACCCCTTCGGCGGCACGCCGGCGGGCGGGCTCTTGCCGTCGAAGCGCATGGTGTCGCGCTGCGCATCGAAGTAGCCACGCGGGCGCGTGAACACGACGACGGCGCTGGCCCCGTTGTCGGCGGGTATGACGCGCTCCGGCCGCAGGTTCACGACGCTGCTGCTGCGCGGGAACGGGCTGCGGTAGATGTGCGTGGTGCCGTAGCTGGGAGTGGCCAGGACGAACTCGTAGGCTGCGTCGCCGCGCGCCTTGAAAGGGCCCCAGCGACCATCGGCGCCGACTGACTTGGTGAAGACGGCTTCGCCGAGTCGCGCGCCAGTAGCTGGGTCGACGGCGTATACGGTCACCTTCGCACCGTTCAGCGAAAGGTTTTCCGCGCCGATCGCACGGCCGTTGAGCACCACATCCGCCTCCGCCGCGACATCCGTGCTGCGCGGCGCCTGACCCGTCAAAAATTGCCACGTCGCAGCGAACACGGCGGGCGAGAACGAAGTCTCGCGGTGGTCGACGCGCGGCAGCACGATGTTGGTCGCACCCTTGAGCGCTGGCCCGTCGAAGCCGATGTTGGTCGGCTTGCCGGGCGCGCCGATCCACACGCCGTCAGGCTGTGCGTACTTGTCGTTGTTGTCGGAGCGCAGGGTCATCCATTTAACGCCCGGCGTGACTTCCTCGCCATTCGGTCCCTTCGGCGCATTGAGTTGCTGCATGAAGCCCGACAGCCCCGAGAACTCGTTGTTCTCGCGGAAGCCCTTCACCGCCCAGATGCCGTGCGCCGGATTGCCGCCCAGCACAACGTGGCTCACGACTGCCGCGCCGCCGCCGTTCTGCACGTAGTTGCGGATGGTGTTGCCGCCACGCGAGTTGCCGATCAGCACGACCTTGCTGGCGCCCGTCACCTTCAGCACCTTGTCGACTTCAGCCTTGAGGAACACCGCCGACTCGCCGGTCGAGCTGCGCCCGGGCTGGGCCACGGCGTCGTCGTCGCGCGCGACCGGATTGGGTTGGTCGACCGTGAAGAGCCGGTCGCGCGGCCAGCCGTTCGACTCGAAGCGCCAGATCGTCGTTTGCCAGAGCGCGGCCGAGTCGCCGTTGCCGTGCATGAACACGATGGGCGGGCGCTCTGTGTACGAAGGCGTTGGGGAGGTGGCGCAGGCGGTCAGCATGACGGTGGCGGCTGTCCCTGTGACGGCCATGGCAAGAAGAAGGGTGCGGCGGGATTGCATGTTTCGTTCCTGGGTTCCTGGAGTTTGGGGTTCCAAGTGAAAACGCCCGCCGGCGCGAAGGCGGGCGGGCGTTGGATGCTAGGGGAAAAAGTCCGTCAGGCGAAGACGCCAGCCGTGTCCTGCATGCGAGCCGACACTTCACCCAGATGGTGCAGCGTGTCGCCGAAGGTCATTTCCATCTGCGTGAGCTTGCGGAAGTAGTGGCTGCCGATGTATTCGTCGGTCACCCCGATGCCGCCATGCAGCTGCACCGAGTTGGCGGCGACGTAGCGCATCGACGTACCCAACTGGTACTTGGCGCGGGCCAGCGCCTGGCGGCGCTCGTCGGCCGGGGCGTTGAGCTTGAGCGTCGCGTAGTAGCTCATCGAGCGCGCGAGTTCGAGCTGCATCTTCATGTCGGCGACGCGGTGGCGCAGCGCCTGGAAGGTGGAGATGGTCACGCCGAACTGCTTGCGCTGGTTCATGTAGTCGATGGTGACGGCCACGGTCTTGTCCATCACGCCGACCGCTTCGGCGCAGGTGGCGGCAATGCCGACGTCCACGGCGTACTCGAGCGCAGCCAGGCCGTCGAGCGTTACCAGCGTGGCGTCGGCCTTGTCGAACACCACTTCGGCTGCACGTGCGCCGTCCTGCGTGCCGTAGCCGCGGGCTTCGACGCCGCTGGCGCTGCGCTCGACCAGGAAGAGGGCGATCTTGCCGTCGACCTTGGCGGGCACGAGATAAGCGTCGGCTTCGTCGCCGACGGGCACCACGCTCTTGGCGCCGTTCAACGACCAGCCGGTGCCGGCCTTTGCTGCGTGGGCGTCGCACACGTCGAGGCGGTAGCGTGCCTTGCGCTCCTGGTACGCCAGCACCACGATGGCCTGGCCGCCCGCGATGCGCGGCAGCCAGCTGTCCTTGGTGTCGGCAGCGGCATAGCCGCTGAGCACCGCGCCGGCGATCAGCGTCTGCGCGAAGGGCTCCAGCACGATGCCGCGGCCCAGCTCTTCCATCACGACCATGCCGGCCACCGGGCCCATGCCCAGGCCGCCGTCGTCTTCGCTGATGTACAGGCCGCCCAGGCCGAGTTCGGCCAGTTCGTCCCAGGCCTCGCGCGAGAAACCACCCTTGGCCTCGATGCCGCGGCGGCGCTCGAAGTCATAGCCCTTGTCGACCCACTTGCGAACGGCGTCGCGCAGTTGTTCCTGGTCGTCGGAAAAATTGAAATCCATGTTCGTGTCTCCTCAGCCCAGAACCGTCTGCGCGACGATGTTGCGTTGCACTTCGTTCGAGCCACCGTAGATGGTGGTCTTGCGCATGTTGAAGAAGGTCGACGTCAGCGGCGCGAGCGCCGGGTTGCCGCCCGGGAAATTGCCTTGCCAGCCGGCCTCCATCGCCTCGCGGATCAGCGGCAGCGAGTACGGGCCGCCGGCCAGCATCATCAGTTCGCTGTAGCGCTGCTGGATCTCGCTGCCGCGGATCTTGAGCAGGCCGGCCACGTCGAGCGAGTTCTTGCCCGAGGTGGCTGCCGACAGCACGCGCAGCACCATCATCTCGAGCGCGACGATGTCGACTTCGAGCTTGGCGATCTCGTCGCGGAAGCGCTGGTCTTCGTAGACGCCTTCGCTCCTGGCGAGGCGCTTGAGGCGCTCGAGCTCGCGCTTGGCGCGGTTCACGTCGGCGATGTTGGTGCGTTCGTGCGAGAGCAGGTGCTTGGCGTAGGTCCAGCCCTTGTTCTCTTCGCCGATCAGGTTCTCGGCGGGCACTTCGACGTTGTCGAAGAACACCTCGTTCACTTCATGGCCGCCGTCGAGCAGTTTGATCGGGCGCACGGTGACGCCGGGCGACTTCATGTCGAGCAGCAGGAAGCTGATGCCGGTCTGGGGCTTGCCTTCGTTGCTGGTGCGCACGAGGTTGAACATCCAGTCGCCGTACTGGCCGAGCGTGGTCCAGGTCTTCTGGCCGTTGACGATGTACTTGTCGCCTTTGCGCTCGGCTTTGGTCTTGACCGAGGCGAGGTCGGAGCCCGAACCGGGTTCGCTGTAGCCCTGGCTCCACCAGACTTCACCGCTGGCGATGCCGGGGAGGAAGCGCTTCTGCTGCTCGGCGTTGCCGAAGGCCATGATCACCGGCGCGACCATCACGGGGCCGAATGGGACGATGCGCGGTGCGCCGGCGAGGGCGGTTTCTTCTTCGAACAGGTGGCGCTGCACGGCGGTCCAACCCGGGCCGCCGAACTCGGTGGGCCAGCCGTAGCCCAGCCAGCCCTTCTTGCCGAGGATCTTGGCCCAGCCTTGCAGATCGTCGCGCGTCAGTTCGAGCGCGTTGTGCACCTTGTGCGAAATCTCCTTGGGGAGGTTTTCTTTGACCCAGGCGCGAACCTCTTCGCGGAACTTCTGTTCTTCGGGTGTGAAGCTCAAATCCATGCGTGCCTCGCTGTGTTGATCGGTTCACCGCAGACGCGGTGTGTCTCCGGAACTGCGAGTTTTAGCACGGTCGTGCTGTGATCTGGTGTCCGCGCGGCGACAAGACACGCGCCACGGATAATCCCGCCTCCCATGAAGAACATCGTGATCCTGATCTCCGGCGGCGGCTCCAACATGGCGGCCATCGTGCGCGCCGCCGAGCGCGACCGCTGGGCCGAGCGTTTCGGCGCGCGCATTGCAGCGGTAGTGAGCAACAAGGCCGAGGCCGGCGGGCTGGCGATTGCCAAGGCCCACGGCATCGACACCGCGGTGGTCCCGCACAAGGACTTCGCTTCCCGCGAGGCCTTCGACGAGGCGCTGGCGAAGGTAGTCGACGGCTACGCGCCGGCGCTGGTGGTGCTGGCGGGGTTCATGCGCATCCTGACGCCGGGCTTCGTCGGCCGCTATGCCGGTCGGTTGGTGAACATCCATCCCTCGCTGCTGCCGGCGTTTCCGGGGCTCCACACGCATCAGCGCGCCATCGAGGCGGGCTGCAAGGTGGCGGGTGTGACGGTCCACCAGGTGACCACCGAACTCGACCACGGGCCGATCCTGGCGCAGGCCGTCGTGCCGGTGCTGCCCGATGACACCGCGGCCACCCTGGCCGGGCGGGTCCTGGCGCAGGAGCATCTGTTGTATCCGCGTGCCATCGCCGGATGGTTGTCAGATACATTGAGTCACAAACCTTAAAGTTGTTTATATTCGCGGGTTTTCGGGAGTCCAGAAAGTGAAAACCAAATCGTTGCTGTTGGCCGTTGCCGGCGCTGCCCTGATGGCGGGCTGTGCTGCTCCGGCGCCCGCGCCCGCCCCGGCACCTGCGCCGCCGCCTGAACCGGTCTACCAATGCAACGCAGATGGCGCCCGCTTTGCCGTAGGCCAGCCGCTGACGCCCCAGCTCGAAGCTGCTGCCCGCGTGCGCTCGGGCGCCGGAGTCGTGCGCGTGCTGAAGCCTGGCGATGCGGCCACGATGGAACTCAACGGCGGCCGGCTCAATCTCGATGTCGACGCCCGCGGCCGCGTGACGGACGTCCGCTGCGGTTGATGGAATGCGGATTGCTACTGAAAAAGTAGCAGTCTTTTGAGTCAGGACGGGCGTGCGCAGCCTGACTGGCTAGATCGGAATGAATCTTCGCCGGAGCGCGCCGTCAATCTCGACGGTTTCGCCGAACATGGCGGCTGGCCGGACCCAGAGGCCGTGGGCGCCATACAGGGCGCGGTACAGCGTCATCGGCTCCAGCGTCTCGCTGTGCCGCACGGTGCCGAGCACTTCGTATTCGCCGCCCTTGTAATGGCGGTAGCGGCCGAGGGGCGTTTCGATCAGGGGTGGGAGGTCTTCGTCGTTCAACGGGGCTTCTTTCTTCAAAAACTGTCGGGGCTTGATTTGACGGGAGTCGGATGGATCGCGCTGATTTTGTTCACCTGGTTCGACTGAGCGAGCATGCCAGTGCGGACGACAGTGCGCGCTATCGACGCAGCGTCGCGGCCTTTGCCGCGCTCGGCTACCTGTGGGTGCTGGGCTGCCTCGGGCTCTCGGTAGGCCTCATCGTCTGGGTGCTTTCCTCGATCGGAGAGGTGCGATTCAACTTCACGCGGGGCTGGCTGCTGCTGTTCGCCGCGGGCCTGCTGTGGGCCACGCTGCGCGCGCTCTGGGTGCGCTTCGATGAGCCTGAGGGCATCGAGCTCCATCGGGAAGACGCGCCGGCACTCTTCGAGGCGCTGGACCGCATTCGCAGCAAGATCAAGGGGCCGCCGGTCCACCACGTCTACCTAGACGACGAATTCAACGCCAGCATCCGGCAGGTGCCGCGCTTCGGGCTGTTCGGCGGCGCGGTCAACTCGCTGAGCATTGGCCTGCCGCTTCTGATGATGCTCGACCGGCGGCGGCTGCTGTCGGTGCTGGCGCACGAGTACGGCCATCTGCGTGGCAACCACGGCAAGCTGAGCGCGTGGATCTACCGTACCCGGCTGTCGTGGCTCAAGCTCGACGCCAACCTGCAGCGCAACGAGGGCGTGATGGCGCTGTTCTCGCAGGCCTTCTTCCGCTGGTACTTCCCGCGCTTCGCAGCCAAGACTTTCGCGCTGGCTCGCCAGGACGAGTACGAAGCCGACCGCATCTCGGGCAGGCTGCTGGGCGCTTCCGTGGCGGCGGCCGCATTGACCGAAATCGCGATCAAGGGCAACTGGTACGCCAACGAATTCTGGCCCTGGCACTGGGCCCGCGCCGAGCACGAGCCGCAGCCGCCGGGCCCGTTCGCGGCCCTGCGCAAGCGCGTGCGCACACCGCCCGGCGACGACTTCGCGCGCCAGGCGTTGCGCGAGGCGATGCGCCGCGTCAGCGACCTGGAGGACACCCACCCGGTCTTGCGGGACCGCCTGGAGGCGCTCGGCCAGAAGGCGGTCATGCCCGAGTGGTCGATGCGCCCGGCACTCGAACTGCTGGCCGACCGCAAGAAGTGGATCGAGTATTTCGACAGCCAGTGGCGCCGCGCTCATGCTGCCGACTGGAAGCAGCACCATGCGCATCGGGCACGCATCCGAGAGCGCATCGCGGTGCTGGCTGCGCGCGGCGAGCGCAACACGCCGGACGAGATGGTCGAATGGGCCGACTCCGAGCGGCGGCTCGATCCGGCGGCTCCTGTGCGCTTGCGTTACGAGAGTGCCTTGCAGATCGCACCGGAGCATCCTGGCGCGCTGCGGGGACTGGCGCAGATGCTGCCCGCCAGCGATCGCGAGGCGCGTCTTGCCGTGCTCGAGCGCTTGCATGGTTCCGGCGCGGCCAGCCGGTGGTGGGCGGCCAGGAGCGCAGTGGCCTCGCTAGAAGATCCAGACGCGGGCCCGCACGACGAAGAGGCGCTGAAGCTGTGGCGCGGCCGCCTCAAGGAAGCGGAAGAGGCCGAGGAGCGCGCCTGGGAAGAGATCACCGGCACGCCGTTTTTCAGCCAGATCTCGCGGCACGACCTCAACGACTACGAACTGGGCGAACTGCGGGCTGACCTCGTGCGTTGCCTGCCCGCCTCGCGGGCCTGGCTGGTGCGCAAGAACTTGCGCGAATTCCCGTGGCGCCGTGCCTACATCGTGTTCGTCGAGCTGCCGGGGCTCGACGACGAAGACCGCTGGAACCTGTGCCGCCAGCTGGAGCAGACACTTACCCTGCCGGGGGCTGCGCTGGTGCTGTGGGCCGGCCATTCGCCCAAGCTGGAAGACATCGAGCGGGAAGCCTTCGGGGCGGTCTGGACGCGCGGCGCATAGCCCTTCGGGGCGGACAGGGCGGCGGCTGAGACAATCGGGGGATGCACCCCAAAGCCCTGTTGGAGGCCACCGCCGATCTGGTCGGCCTTGTCCTGAAATTCGATCACCCGGCCGACCAGGTCGTTTCGCGGTTCTTCCGCGACCACCGCGAGTTCGGTCCGCGCGAGCGCGCGACGCTTGCAGAAACCGTCTACACCGTGCTTCGCAAGAAGCTGTTGTTCGACCACCTCTCGCCCTCGGGCAGTGGCTCGAAGGAGCGCCGCATGGCGATCCTGGGCTTTCACGGCCCGCGCGACTTTTTGAAGAGCGCACTCAACGACACCGAGAAGCGCTGGCTCGACAACTGCGACGCCGTGAAACCGGACGACTTGCTGGAGCGCCATCGCCACAACCTGCCCGAGTGGCTGGTGGCCCCGCTGAAGGCGCAACTGGGCGATGGTTTCTGGCCGCTGGTCGAAGCCCTGCAACAGCCTGCGCCGCTCGATCTGCGTGTCAACGCGCTGACCGACAAGCGCGCCGAAGTGAATGCTGAGCTTGCCAAGGCTGCTATCAAATCGGAAGCGACTCCGTTCTCGCCCTGGGGCTTGCGCATCGACGGTAAGCCGGCGCTGACCAAGCTGGATGCCTTTGTCCGTGGCGCCATCGAGGTGCAGGACGAGGGCTCGCAGCTGCTGGCGCTGCTGCTGGATGCCAAGCGCGGCGAGATGGTGGTCGATTTCTGTGCCGGCGCGGGCGGCAAGACGCTGGCCATTGGCGCGACGATGCGCAACACTGGCCGGCTGTATGCCTTCGACACGTCGGCGCACCGGCTCGACGCGCTCAAGCCGCGGCTGGCGCGCAGCAAGCTCTCGAACGTTCATCCGGCCGCCATCGCCCATGAGCGCGACGACCGCATCAAGCGGCTGGCGGGCAAGATCGACCGCGTGCTGGTCGACGCGCCCTGTTCGGGGTTGGGCACGCTGCGGCGCAATCCCGACCTGAAATGGCGCCAGTCGCTCAAATCGGTCGAGGAATTGACGGTCAAGCAGACCGCTATCCTGCAAAGCGCGGCGCGGCTCGTGAAATCGGGTGGTCGTCTGGTTTACGCCACTTGCAGCGTGCTGCCGGAGGAAAACGAGGCGATTGCGGAGGCTTTCAGCGCCGCCAATCCCGATTTCATGCCCGTGGATGTGGCGGAATTGCTGCAGGGCCTGAAAATCGAAGGTTTCGAGGCGCTTTGCGCCGGCGGGGAGGGCGCAAAGCGCTACCTGCGGCTGTGGCCGCACCGCCATTCGACCGACGGTTTCTTTGCCGCGGTGTGGAACCGCAAATAGGGGCGGGACTCCAAACTAGGGTTAATCTGCGCTTTTCTTGAAGGTTTAAAGGCTTTGTTTTAGGCCTGCCGCTTTAAAATCGCGGGTTATCTGAAGGCTGCACCTTCGTGTGGCCATGGAGTACCTGACTCAATGTTGCTTCCTGACTCCGCCGTTTTGAACGCGGCCATCCAATGGCTCGGACACGGCCTGTGGGACATCGCATGGTGGCAAGTCGTGCTGTACACGCTCGTCACCACGCACATCACGATTGCCGCGGTCACGATCTTCCTGCACCGCACGCAAACACACCGGGCCATGGATCTGGGCCCGATCCCGTCGCATTTCTTCCGCTTCTGGCTGTGGCTCGGCACCGGCATGGTGACGAAGGAATGGGTCGCCATTCACCGCAAGCACCACGCCAAGTGCGAAACCCAGGACGACCCGCACAGCCCGCAGGTCAAGGGCATCGACGAAGTGCTCTGGCGCGGCGCCGAGCTGTATCGCGCCGAGTCGAAGAACAAGGAAACGATGGAGCGCTACGGTCACGGCACGCCCGATGACTGGATCGAGCGCAACCTGTATTCGCGCTACAGCTGGCAAGGCGTGGGCCTGATGCTGGTGATCAACCTGGCGCTGTTCGGCACGCTCGGCATGGCCGTGTGGGCTGTGCAGATGCTCTGGATCCCCATCACCGCTGCCGGCGTTATCAACGGCATTGGTCACTACTGGGGCTATCGCAACTTCGAGGCGCCCGACGCCAGCCGCAACATCATGCCCTGGGGCCTGATCATCGGTGGCGAAGAGCTGCACAACAACCACCACACCTACCCGACTTCGGCCAAGTTCTCGGTCAAGAAGTACGAGTTTGACATCGGCTGGATCTACATCCAGGCGTTCCAGAAGCTCGGCTGGGCCAAGGTCAAGAAGGTGCCACCGAAGATGCTGATGGGCGACATCCAGCCTGTGGCCAACGAGAAGACGCTCGAGGCCGTCATCGCCAACCGCTACGAAGTCATGGCCGGTTATGCGCGCGAAATGCGCCGTGCCACCAGCCAGGAGCTGGATGCGTTGAAGACCAAGGGTGCCGACCTGTCGGTGCTCAAGGCAGCCAAGCGCTGGCTGCACCGCGACGACGACAAGGTGCCTGCTTCGGCCCGCTCGCATGTCGTGCAGGCCCGCGCCGCCCACCCGGTGCTCGACAAGATGGTCACGATGCGCGAAGAGCTGCGCCAGCTCTGGCTGAACACCTCGCAATCGCGCGAGCAGTTGGCGGCCGATCTGGCGGCTTGGTGCCATCGGGCAGAAGCCAGCGGCATTGCCGGTCTGCGCGACTTCTCGACCCGCCTGCGCGCTGCTCGCGCTTAACGGTTCCGCGCTTAATGAAAAGCCGACCTCAGGGTCGGCTTTTTTGTGCCCGCCATCCTTGCATTGCAAATCGACGGGCAACAAAAAAACCCGCTGGGTTAGCAGCGGGTTTTTATTGAGAAAACCGGAGCCGAATTACTTCAGCTTGATTTCCTTGTATTCGACGTGCTTGCGCGCCTTCGGGTCGAACTTCATGATCGACATCTTTTCAGGCATCGTCTTCTTGTTCTTGCTGGTCGTGTAGAAGTGGCCGGTACCCGCGGTGGATTCCAGCTTGATCTTTTCGCGTCCGCCTTTGCTCGTTGCCATGTTTCAGCTCCTTAAGCTTGGCCGCGTGCACGCAGGTCTGCGAGCACGGCGTCGATGCCGTTCTTGTCGATCAGGCGCAGTGCAGCGCTCGAAACACGCAGGCGAACCCAGCGGTTTTCAGTCTCGACCCAGAAACGGCGGTATTGCAGGTTCGGCAGGAACCGGCGCTTGGTTTTGTTGTTGGCGTGGGAAACGTTGTTTCCGACCATCGGGCCTTTGCCCGTTACGTCGCATACGCGTGCCATGAGGACACTCTTTCTTGAACAGCTGGCACCGGCGCAATCAGGGCGATTGCAGGGTGTTTTGCAGCTTGACCTCGCCAGAAACGGGTGGCGGTACCCCGACTTTGCCGAAGCTCGTGAAAGAGCCCAGTTTCGGCAAAGCCTCGGATTATAGCCCTTTTGGGCCCCGCACTGGCTACAGGGCGCCGTCCTGCTCCAGGAAGCGTTGGGCGTCGAGTGCCGCCATGCAGCCGGTGCCCGCGCTCGTGATGGCTTGGCGGTACACGTTGTCCTGCACGTCGCCGGCGGCAAAGACGCCCGGAATGCTGGTCATCGTGGCAAAACCCTGCAGGCCCGAGCGGGTCAGGATGTAGTTGTCCTTCATCTCCAGTTGGCCCTGGAAGATGTCGGTGTTGGGGTGATGCCCGATGGCGATGAAGCAGCCCTTGAGGTCGATCTGCTCGGTGGCGCCGGTTTGCGTGTTCTTGATCCGGATGCCCGTCACGCCCGAGTCGTCGCCCAGCACCTGATCGAGTTCGTTGTGCAGCTTCAACACGATCTTGCCTTCGGCGACCTTCTCCTTGACCTTGTCGATCAGGATGGGTTCGGCGCGGAACTTGTCCCGGCGATGGACCAGCGTCACCTTGTTTGCGATGTTGGCGAGATAGAGTGCCTCTTCGACGGCCGTGTTGCCGCCGCCGATCACGCAGACCTCCTGCTCGCGGTAGAAGAAGCCGTCGCAGGTCGCGCATGCGGAGACGCCGCGGCCCATGAACTTCTGTTCGGAATCGAGGCCCAGATACTTCGCGGAAGCACCCGTGGCGATGATCAACGAGTCGCAGGTGTAGGTGCCGCTGTCGCCGGTGAGGGTGAAGGGGCGCTTGCTCAGGTCGACCTTGTTGATGTGGTCGAACACGATCTGCGTCTTGAAGCGTTCGGCGTGCTCCAGGAAGCGTTGCATCAGGTCGGGGCCCTGCACGCCATGAACGTCGGCCGGCCAGTTATCGACCTCGGTCGTGGTCATCAATTGCCCGCCCTGGGCGATGCCAGTGATGAGCAGGGGCTGAAGGTTTGCGCGGGCTGCATAGACGGCGGCGGTATAGCCGGCCGGACCGGAGCCGAGAATCAAAACCTTGGCGTGTTGGGAAGCGGACATGGGTAGAAAACCTAGGATATGCGCTGCGTCAGCGTGTACATTTTCAGGGTGGTAGCGATATATATGGAGTATCACTGCCCGGTTCAACACCGGGTGAACGGTGTTTTCAATGCGCGCGATTGTAGTAATCCATTGGCTTGCCCTCTGGGTCGCTCCGTGCGCTGTCTCAGGGATTGATAAATGTCGATGCTGTCCAACCTCGAATTGCTTCGGCGCGTTCCTTTGTTCGCGTCGCTGACGGCCACGCAGTCCGCCAGCATCGCGGACGCGATCATCAAGAAGCGCTTCAAGCGTGCAGAAGTCGTCGTGGAGCAGGGCAAGAAGTCTGATGCGCTCTACATCATCCTGACCGGGCGCGCACGCGTCACCAGCGCCGACAGCCGCGGGCGCGAGGTCATCCTTGCCACGCTGCATCCCGGCGACTACCTGGGCGAGATGAGCCTGATCGACGACGAGCCGCACTCGGCCACCGTGCGCACCGAAATCCAGTGCGACGTGCTCATGCTGGGCCGCGACGCCTTCGCGCGTTGCCTGCCCGAGAACTCCTCGATGGCCTACAACATCATGCGCGGCCTGGTGCAGCGCCTGCGCCATGCCGACCGAAAGATCGAGTCGCTGGCGCTGATGGACGTCTACGGACGCGTGGCCCGCTCGCTGCTCGAATTCGCAATCGACGACGGTGCCGGCAATCTCAAGGTGCGCGACAAGATCTCCCGCCAGGACCTGGCCAAGATGGTCGGTGCCTCACGCGAAATGGTGAGCCGCGTGATGAAGGATCTCGAAGAGCGCGGCTTCGTGCAGACCATGGATGACGGATCGATGATCGTCAAGGAACGGCTCCTGTCACTGGCTTGAGCCTCCGGGGCCGGGCCCGCCGTTGCCGGCGGTCCCGGCCTTTTGTTGTAGTGTTCGTGCCTCCGGCTCTCGATTTCCCGGGCCGGGTGCCGTGTTTTTCATGACCTATTCGCTCAATACGCTTCAATCTTCTTCTGCTGCCGAGGGGCAACCCGTGCGCATGCGCGCGATGCGCTTCGCCCACGAAATCACGCTGATCGCAGGATTTGCCGCGCTGTTGTTCTGGCTGCTCGCGATGCTGAGCTTCACGCCTTCCGACGCCGCCTGGTCGACTTCGGGCACCGGGGGCGAAATCAAGAATTGGGGCGGCCGCATCGGCGCCTGGCTGGCCGATGGCAGCTACTACGTTGCAGGCTATTCCGTCTGGTGGTGCCTATTCGCCGGGCTGCGCGCCTGGCTGTCGTCGCTGGCCAACTGGCTGCGCGGTGGCGAGCCGTCGTCCGGCGAACAACCTGTGCCGCGCGGTCGCTTCAATCGCAGCCGTCTCGCCTTCTGGTTCGGTCTCATCCTGCTGCTGTGCGCGAGCACCGTGCTCGAATGGTCGCGCCTGTACCGGCTCGAAGCCCATCTGCCGGGCTCTGGTGGCGGCGCACTGGGTTACCTCGTGGGGCCGGCCAGCGTGCGCTGGATGGGCTTCACGGGTTCGGCGCTGGTGGCCATCGCCGGCGGCGTGATCGGTTCGGCGCTGGTGTTTCGCTTCTCCTGGAGCCTGATCGCCGAGCGCATCGGTGCGCGCGCATACTCGTTGTTCGAGTCGCGCCGCGAGAAGCGTGAACTGGCCGCCGACATCGCCATGGGCAAGCAGGCCGCCCGCGAGCGTGCCGAGGCTGACGAACCGGCGTTCACGCGCGGCGGCGATCAGGGCCGCTCTGAGCCCTCGCTGGCGCCGTCGTCCGGCGCCTTCACCGACGACGAAGAAGAAATCCGCGTCGAGCCACGCCCGAAGCGCCGCCCCCCTTCGCCGCCGGTGCAGATCGAGCCCGCGATGACCGAAGTGCCCAGGAGCGATCGCGTCGTCAAGGAGCGCCAGAAGCCGCTCTTCAAGGAGCTGCCCGACAGCAAGCTGCCCCAGGTCGACCTGCTCGACGCCGCACAGACACGCCAGGAAACGGTGTCGGCCGATACGCTCGAGATGACCTCGCGCATGATCGAGAAGAAGCTGAAGGACTTCGGCGTCGAGGTGCGCGTGGTACTGGCCTCGCCCGGCCCGGTGATCACCCGCTACGAAATCGAGCCTGCCACCGGCGTCAAGGGCTCGCAGATTCTTGGCCTGGCCAAGGACCTGGCGCGTTCGCTTTCGCTGGTGTCGATCCGTGTGGTCGAAACCATTCCGGGCAAGAACTACATGGCGCTCGAACTGCCGAACGCCAAGCGCCAGTCGATCAAGCTCAGTGAAATCCTGGGCTCGCAGATCTACAACGAAGGCAAGTCGATGCTCACCATGGGCCTTGGCAAGGACATCATCGGCAACCCCGTGGTGGCCGACCTCGCGAAGATGCCGCACGTGCTGGTGGCCGGCACCACCGGTTCGGGCAAGTCGGTCGGTATCAACGCAATGATTCTTTCGCTGCTCTACAAGGCCGAGGCACGCGACGTTCGCCTGCTCATGATCGACCCGAAGATGCTCGAAATGTCTGTCTACGAAGGCATCCCGCACCTGCTGGCGCCGGTGGTCACCGACATGCGCCAGGCCGCCCACGGCCTGAACTGGTGCGTGGCCGAGATGGAGCGCCGCTACAAGCTCATGAGCAAGCTCGGCGTGCGCAACCTGGCCGGCTACAACACCAAGATCGACGAAGCCAAGGCGCGCGAGGAGTTCATCTACAACCCCTTCAGCCTCACGCCCGACGATCCGGAGCCGCTCAAGCGAGAGCCGCACATCGTCGTCGTGATCGACGAACTGGCCGACCTGATGATGGTGGTCGGCAAGAAGATCGAAGAGCTGATCGCCCGTCTCGCGCAGAAGGCGCGCGCCGCCGGTATCCACCTCATTCTGGCCACGCAGCGTCCCAGCGTCGATGTGATCACCGGCCTCATCAAGGCCAACATCCCGACCCGCATCGCTTTCCAGGTGTCGAGCAAGATCGACAGCCGCACCATCCTCGACCAGATGGGCGCCGAAGCGCTGCTCGGCATGGGCGACATGCTCTACATGCCCAGCGGCACGGGCCTGCCGATTCGCGTGCACGGCGCCTTTGTCAGCGACGAGGAAGTGCACCGCGTGGTGGCCTATCTCAAGAGCCAGGGCGAGCCTGACTACATCGAGGGCGTGCTCGAAGGCGGTACGGTCGATGGCGACGGTGAAGGAGACCTGCTGGGCGGCAGCGACAGCGAGAAAGATCCGATGTACGACCAGGCGGTCGAGGTCGTGCTCAAGAACCGCAAGGCCAGCATCTCGCTGGTGCAGCGCCACCTGAAGATCGGCTACAACCGCGCCGCGCGCCTTGTCGAGGACATGGAGAAGGCTGGCCTCGTCAGCGCCATGAGTGGCAGCGGCCAGCGCGAAATTCTGGTGCCGGCACGCGCAGCGGAGTAATTCGCTGCGAGCTTTCGTAATTCAGGTTACGTGCTGAAAGGCAATTTGCAAAAACGCCTTGCGGCATTGCAAATCTTCATCAAGGCCTACACCTGCCGCAATTCGCGGCGGGTAGGGTCGAAGCCCAGTGCCACAGCTATTCAGAGGAATCCAAATTGAAATTGCGTCATTGGCTATTGATCGGCCTCCTGAGTTCCGCCAACGCCTGGGCCGGCGGGCTCGAAAGCCTTGAAACCTTCGTGAAGACGGTCAAATCCGGCCGCGCCGATTTCACCCAGACCGTGACCGCCCCGGCGCGCGAAGGGCAGCCCGGCCGCACAAAGACATCGACCGGCACCTTCGAATTCCAGCGCCCCGGCAAATTCAAGTTCGACTACCAGAAGCCCTTTGCGCAGAACATCGTGGCCGACGGCAAGACGCTGTGGCTCTACGACGCCGACCTGAACCAGGTCACGCAGCGCGCGCAGGCTCAGGCGCTGGGCTCCACGCCCGCGGCGCTGATTGCCGCCGCGCCCGATCTGCGAGCCCTGCAGGCCGATTTCACGCTCGAAGCCGCGCCGGAGCGCGATGGCCTGCAGTGGGTCAAGGCAACGCCGAAGAACAAGGACGGCCAGTTGCAGAGCGTGCAGGTCGGCTTCCAGGGCGATGCGCTGGCGGCGCTTGAGATTCTCGACAGCTTCGGCCAGCGCTCGGTGCTCAAGTTCAGCAAGGTCGAGGTCAACCCCTCGCTGCCGGCCAGCGTGTTCGACTTCAAGCCGCCGGCCGGCGCGGATGTCGTCAAGCAGTAAGCCCACAGGCTTGGCCAACACCGCCCACCAACCCCTCGCCGAGCGCCTGCGTCCCAAGACGCTGGGCGAGGTGATCGGCCAGCAGCACCTGCTCGGCCCGGGCATGCCGCTGCGCATCGCCTTCGAGTCGGGCCAGCCGCATTCCTGCATCCTCTGGGGGCCGCCAGGCACCGGCAAGACCACCATCGCGCGGCTCATGGCCGATGCCTTCGATGCGCAGTTCCTGAGCATCAGCGCGGTGCTTGGCGGCGTGAAGGACATCCGCGAAGCCGTCGACCGCGCCACCTCCGCGCGCGACGGGCTGGAGCAGCGGCGCACCATCATCTTCGTGGACGAGGTGCACCGCTTCAACAAGAGCCAGCAGGACGCCTTCCTGCCGCACGTGGAGTCGGGTCTCTTCACCTTCATCGGCGCGACCACCGAGAACCCTTCGTTCGAAGTCAACTCGGCACTGCTCTCGCGCGCAGCCGTGTACGTGCTGCAGTCGCTCGGCGAAGACGATCTCAAGCAGATCGTGGCGCGCGCGCAGGCCATCCAGGCCGTGCCCGCCATCGATGCCGCGGCGGTCGACCGCCTCGTGGCCTATGCCGACGGCGATGCGCGCCGGCTCCTCAACACCCTCGAAACACTCGCCGTCGCGGCCCGTGCCGAAAAGCTCGACCACATCACCGACGAGTGGTTGCTGCGTGTGCTCGGCGAGCGCATGCGGCGCTACGACAAGGGCGGCGAGCAGTTCTACGACACCATCAGCGCGCTGCACAAATCCGTGCGCGGCAGCGACCCCGATGCGGCGCTCTACTGGTTCGTGCGCATGCTCGACGGCGGTGCCGATCCGCGCTACATGGCGCGCCGGCTGGTTCGCATGGCCAGCGAAGACATCGGCCTGGCCGATCCGCGCGCGCTGCGCCTGGCGCTCGATGCGGCGGAGGTCTACGAGCGCCTCGGCACGCCCGAGGGCGAACTGGCGCTGGCCGAATGCGTGGTCTACCTCGCGATCGCGCCCAAGTCGAACGCCGTCTACAAGGCCTACAACGCGGTGCGCGCCCTCGTGAAGACGGACAGCACACGCCCGGTGCCCATGCACCTGCGCAATGCGCCCACCAAGCTCATGAAGGAGCTCGACTACGGCAAGGGTTATCGCTATGCGCACGACGAGGAGGGCGGTTTCGCCGCCGGCGAGCGCTACCTTCCCGACGGGCTGGAAGGCCAGGTTTTCTACGAACCCGTAGAGCGTGGACTCGAGATCCGCATCGCGGAAAAGCTGCGCGAACTGCGCCGCCGGAATGCCGAAGGCAACGGCTGACAAGATCGTCGATACCGGCATCGATACCATCTTGCAGCGTGCGCGCAAAGCGTGCATGACCCCACGCGCATACAGCATGACGTGAGCGGGTAAACCCCGGTCCGAGCGCACCAAATCAGCGCTGGTGCGTGCTTACAATCCCGCCCACAAATCCGCCAGCGACACATGTTGGCTGGTTTTTTGCTTGTCAGCTCAGGGGCGCCAAACCGGTGCCCTGGTGGGTGAATGGCACCCCGCAACGGTGCAACACATAGGGAATCGCGATATGGACATTTTGCTGCAGCAGATCATCAACGGTCTGGTTCTCGGCAGCATGTATGCCTTGATAGCCTTGGGCTACACCATGGTGTACGGCATCATCAATCTGATCAACTTTGCGCACGGAGAAGTGCTGATGGTCGGGGCTCTCACGAGCTGGACCATCATCGGACTCATGAAGGACGGCATGCCCAACACACCGGGCTGGCTGATCCTCCTCATCGCGTTGATCATTGCCTGCGTCGTCGCGGCAACTCTCAACTTCGTGATCGAAAAAGTGGCCTACCGGCCGCTGCGCAATAGCCCCAAGCTCGCGCCGCTGATCACCGCCATCGGCATGTCGATCCTGCTGCAGACGCTGGCAATGATCATCTGGAAGCCGACCAACAAGGCGTATCCCAACCTGCTGCCGACCGACCCCATCCACGTGGGCGGCGCGGTGATCTCGCCCACGCAGGTCATGATCCTGAGCGTCACGGCGTTCTCGCTCGTGGTGCTCATGTGGCTGGTCAACTACACCAAGCTCGGCCGCGCAATGCGCGCCACCGCGGAGAACCCGCGCGTCGCCGCGCTCATGGGCATCCGCCCCGACATGGTCATCTCGGCCACCTTCATCATCGGCGCCGTGCTCGCGGCCATTGCCGGCGTGATGTACGCGTCCAACTACGGCATCGCGCAGCACGCGATGGGCTTCCTGCCCGGCTTGAAGGCCTTCACCGCGGCTGTGTTCGGCGGCATCGGCAACCTGGCCGGCGCGGTGGTCGGGGGCATCCTGCTCGGCCTCATCGAAGCCATCGGCTCGGGCTACATCGGCACCATCACGGGCGGTGTGCTGGGCAGCAACTACAGCGACATCTTCGCGTTCATCGTGCTGATCGTCATGCTCACGCTGCGTCCGTCCGGCCTGCTCGGCGAACGCGTGGCGGACCGTGCGTAAGGAGCGAGACATGAAGAACAGCAAGAACCTCGCCCTCTACGTCATCGGCATCATCGCGGTGCTCGCGCTGCCCCTGCTGCTGCAGATGCAGGGCAACGCCTGGGTGCGCATCGCCGACATCGCACTGCTCTACGTGCTGCTGGCCCTGGGCCTGAACATCGTGGTCGGCTACGCCGGCCTGCTCGACCTGGGCTACGTCGCCTTCTTCGCGGTGGGGGCCTATCTCTTCGCGCTCATGGGCTCGTCGCACCTGACCGAGACCTTCCCGTGGTTCGCCCAGATGTTCCCGAACGGCATGCACACCTCGCTGCTGATCGTGATACCGCTGGCGCTGGTGGTGGCCGGCTGTCTCGGCGTGCTGCTCGGCGCGCCCACGCTCAAGCTGCGCGGCGACTACCTCGCCATCGTCACGCTCGGCTTCGGCGAAATCATCCGCGTGTTCCTGAACAACCTGGACCAGCCGGTGAACATCACCAACGGTCCGAAGGGCATCACCGCCATCGACTCCATCAAGTTCTGGGGCCTCGACCTCGGCAAGGCATGGAAGTTCGACGGCTTCACGATCTCGTCGGTCTCGCTGTACTACTACCTGTTCCTCGCGCTGGTGGTCGCCACGGTGATCATCTCGCACCGCCTGCAGACCTCTCGCGTCGGCCGCGCCTGGATGGCCATCCGCGAAGATGAAATCGCCGCCAAGGCGATGGGCATCAACACCCGCAACATGAAGCTGCTGGCCTTCGGCATGGGCGCCAGCTTCGGCGGCGTGTCCGGCGCGATGTTCGCGGCCTTCCAGGGCTTCGTGTCGCCCGAGTCCTTCAGCCTGATGGAGTCGGTGATGATCGTGGCCATGGTCGTGCTCGGCGGCATCGGCCACCTGCCCGGCGTCATTCTCGGTGCCGTGCTGCTGGCAGCGCTGCCCGAAGTGCTGCGCTACGTTGCCGGTCCGCTGCAGTCGCTGACCGGTGGCCGCCTTGACGCGTCCATCCTGCGCCAGCTCTTCATTGCGCTCGCCATGATCATCATCATGCTGGTGCGTCCGCGCGGCCTGTGGCCGTCGCCGGAGCATGGCAAGTCCCTGACCAAGAAGGGCGGCGTGCCCGTCGACCCGACCCATGCGGCCGTGGCCCCCGGATCGCTGCAAACGCATGCGCCGGGCATTGACTCTCCCGCCGACGAACTGCCCGGCGGTGCCGAGCGTCCCATGTCGATCAATCCCTGAACGCCGAAGGAAAAATCAACATGACGACAGACACCATCCTCGACGTTCGTGGAATTTCAAAACGCTTCGGCGGGCTGCAAGCCCTGTCCGACGTGGGCATCACCATCAAGCGCGGCCAGGTCTACGGCCTGATCGGCCCCAACGGCGCAGGCAAGACCACCTTCTTCAACGTGATCACCGGGCTGTACACGCCCGACAGCGGCACCTTCGAACTCGCAGGCAAGCCCTACCAGCCGACGGCCGTGCATGAAGTGGCCAAGGCCGGCATTGCACGCACCTTCCAGAACATCCGCCTCTTCGCCGAAATGACGGCACTCGAGAACGTGATGGTCGGGCGCCACATTCGCACGCAGTCGGGCGTGTTCGGCGCGATGCTGCGCACCGGCAGCTTCAAGGCCGAAGAAAAAGCCATTGCCGACCGCGCGCACGAACTGCTCGACTACGTTGGCATCGGCAAGTTTGCCGACTACAAGGCGCGCACGCTGTCGTACGGCGACCAGCGCCGCCTCGAAATTGCACGCGCACTAGCCACCGACCCGCAGCTCATCGCGTTGGACGAACCCGCCGCCGGCATGAACTCCACCGAGAAGGTACTGCTGCGCGAGCTGATCGACCGCATCCGTCGCGACGACCGCACCATCCTGATCATCGAACACGACGTCAAGCTCATCATGGGCCTGTGCGACCGCGTCACCGTGCTGGACTACGGCAAGCAGATTGCCGAAGGTACGCCCGCCGACGTGCAGAAGAATGAAAAAGTGATTGAGGCCTACCTCGGCACGGGAGGCCACTGAAATGAGCACCGCAACCATGACAAGCGCTGAAGAAGCAACCCGGGCCAATGCCGCACAAGCCAAGGCCACCGGCAAGACGCTGCTGAAGGTCTCCGGCCTGAAGGTCGGCTACGGCGGTATCCAGGCCGTCAAGGGCGTGGACTTCGAGGTGCGCGAAGGCGAACTGGTTTCGCTGATCGGCTCCAATGGCGCCGGCAAGACCACCACCATGAAGGCCATCACCGGCACGCTGCCGGCCGGGGCCGGCAACATCGAGTTCCTGGGCCGCAGCATCAAGGGCCGCGGCGCGTGGGACCTGGTGGAAGAGGGCCTCGTGATGGTGCCCGAAGGCCGTGGCGTGTTCACGCGCATGACCATCACCGAGAACCTGCAGATCGGCGCCTACATCCGCAAGGACAAGGCCGCCATCGCGAGCGACATGGAGCGCGTGTTCGTCACCTTCCCGCGCCTGCGCGAGCGCAAGGACCAGCTGGCCGGCACCATGTCGGGCGGCGAACAGCAGATGCTGGCCATGGGCCGCGCGCTGATGGCGCGCCCCAAGGTGCTGCTGCTTGACGAACCCACCATGGGCCTGTCGCCGATCATGTGCGACAAGATCTTCGAGGTGGTGCAGACCGTGGCCTCGCAGGGCGTGACCATCCTGCTGGTGGAGCAGAACGCCAACCGCGCACTGCAGCTGGCCGACCGTGGCTACGTGATGGAGTCGGGGCTCATCACCATGAACGGTGACGCCAAGGAACTGCTGAGCGACCCGCGCGTGCGGGCCGCCTACTTGGGCGAATAACTCAGTCGACCTTCGCGCCGGTGGCTTTCACCACCGCTTCGTACTTCGAGAGTTCGGTCTTCATGAAAGCGCCGAACTGCTCCGGCGAGTTGGCCACCGGCTCTGCCAGCAGTCCGGCGAAGCGCGTCTTCGTTTCCGGTGCATTCAGCGCTGCCACGAAGGCCTGATTGAGCTTCACGACCACGTCGTGCGGCGTGCCCGCCGGCGCGACCAGGCCCCACCATGTGTCGATCGAGAAGCCCTTGAGCGTGTCGGCGATGGGCGGCACGTCGGGCAGCGAGGCGCTGCGCTGCAGCGTCGTCACCGCAATCGCCTTCAGCTTGCCTGAGCGGATGTTCGGTGCGGCGGTGGCGAGGTTGTCGAAGTTGAAATCGACCTGCCCCGAGATCAGCGCCAACTGCGCCGGGCTACCGCCGTTGTACGGAATGTGCAGCGCGAAGATGCCCGCTTCCTTCTTGAACAGCTCGCCCGCGAGGTGGCCGGCGCTGCCGTTGCCGCCGCTGCCGTAGTTGAGCTTGGCCGGGTTGGCCTTGGCATAGCGGATCAGGTCGGCCACGCTATTGATGTTCAGGCGCTTGGCCGTGTCGGCGTTCATCACCAGCACGTTGGGCACGCGGACCATCTGCGTGATCGGCGCGAAGTCGGTTGCGGCGTTGAACGGGATCTTGTTGTAGAGCCACGGATTCACCGCGTTGGTGGCGGTGGCCGCGATGCCGATCGTCAGGCCGTCGGTGGGCGCCTTCGCCACGATGTCGGCGCCGATGTTGCCCCCCGCGCCGGGCTTGTTGTCGATGATGACCGGACCCAGCGTGTCCTTGACGCGTTCGGCCAGGATGCGCGCCGTGTTGTCGATCGGGCCGCCCGCCGCATACGGAACGACGAGGCGGATGGGGCGCTGTTGCTGCGCCATGGCGTGGCCGGCACCCAGCAGGGCGGTGGTGCTTGCGATCAGGGTGAGGAGGAAGTGTCTCGTTTTCATTTTTTCTTGGGGATCTTTTTCGGGTTTGTCTCAGGGAAGGGCCTTGTCGGCCTCTGTGGTGAACGCGTCGGCAAAAAACTCTTCCTCAGGCAGGCCCGCCAGCGCCACGTAGTCGCGCTTGGCCGAGTCGACCACGATGGGCGCGCCGCAGGCATAGACCTGGTGGCCCGACAGGTCGGCGAAGTCTTCGAGCACGGCCTGGTGGACGAAGCCGGTGCGGCCGGTCCAGTTGTCTTCGGGCGTGGCGTTGGAGATGACGGGTACGTAGCGCAGGTTCGGCATCTGTGCCATCTGCTCGCGTACCCAGCCGTCCATATACAGGTCTTCGGGCCGGCGGCCGCCCCAGTAGAGCGTGGCGGGCCGGTCGATGGCCTTGAACTTCATGTGCTCCAGCAGTGCCTTGATTGGCGCGAAGCCCGTGCCCGAGGCCAGCAGGATCATCGGCTTGGCGGAGTCCTCGCGCAGGAAGAAGCTGCCGAAGGGGCCTTCGATGCGCAGGATTTCCTTTTCCTTCATCGTGCCGAACACATGGTCGGTGAACTTGCCGCCGGGCAGGTGCCGCAGATGCAGTTCGATGCCCGTGCCGGGCTCGCCCAGCGTGTGTGGCGCATTGGCCATCGAGTAGCTGCGGCGCGCGCCGTCGCGCAGGATGAACTCCACATACTGGCCTGCGTAGAACTGCAGCGGCTCGCCGGCCGGCAACTGCAGGCGCACCATCATCACGTCGTGCGACTGGCGCGTGAGGGCCAGCACCCGCACCGGCATCTTGCGGATCGGCAGCGCCCCGGCCTCCGTGACCTGGCGCGATTCGAGCACCACGTCGCTCTTGGCGTGGGCACAGCAGGTCAGCACGTAGCCGGCGAGTTGTTCCTCGGCGCTCAGGGCCTTGCTCTGGTGCGGGCCGAGGGTGACCTCGCCCGAGAGCTTCTTGCACTTGCACGAGCCGCAGGCGCCGTCCTTGCAGCCATAGGGAAGGCCGATGCCCTGGCGAATGCCGGCTGCCAGGATGGTTTCGTCGCCGTGGACCACGAAATGGCGCCCGCTGGGTTCGACGTGGATGGAAAAGCCCGCCTCATGCGGCGCTGTAGCAGTCATCGGTATTCTTCGAGGGTGAACTCAGCCCGGGCCGTGCGTAAGACCCGGTGAGCACTGAATTGGGACAGGAACAGGATTTTGCCTTCAATCAATAGCCCCTCCGGCGCTCTGCCAGCGCGTTTCCGGCGCGAACGCCTGCTGATCGTCGGATGCGGCGACGTCGGCCAGCGCGTGGCGCGCGACCTGCGCGGCCGCATGCAACTGGTGGCGCTCACTTCGTCGGCCGACCGCGTGGGCGCCCTGCGCACGGCCGGCATCCGCCCGCTGGTGGGCAATCTGGACGACGCAGCCACCCTGCGCCGCCTGGCGGGCATCGCAACGCGAGTGCTGCACCTGGCACCGCCCGCCCGTGACGGCGGCGCGGCCTGGTGGCGCGACCAGCGCACCACCGCACTGGCGCGGGCACTGCGGCTGCGGTCGGTGCCTTCCACCTTCGTCTACGGCTCGACCAGCGGTGTGTACGGCGACTGCGGCGGCGCCCGCGTGAGCGAAACCCGCGTCGTGCGCCCCGACACCCCACGCTCCCACCGCCGCGTGGACGCCGAACGCGCAGTGCGCTGGCTGGGCCGCAGCGCCGGCGTGCGCGCCAGCATCCTGCGTATTCCGGGCATCTACGCACCCGATCGCGAAAACGGCACCCCGCGCGGCCGCCTGCAGCGCGGCACGCCCGTGCTGAGGCACGAAGACGACGTCTACACCAGCCACATCCACGCCGACGACCTAGCCCGCGCTTGCGTGGCGGCGCTGTTCCGCGGCAAGCCGCAGCGCATCGTGCATGCCTCGGACGACACCGAACTGCGCATGGGCGACTACGTAGACCTGGCCGCCGACCTCTACGGCATGCCGCGCCCGCCGCGTGTGGCCCGCGGCGAGGCCGAGCGGCAACTGCCGCTGCAACTGCTGAGTTTCATGGGGGAATCGCGCCGGCTGGACAACACACGTCTCAAGCGCGAACTGCGGGTGCGGCTTTCGCACCCGACGGTGCATACAGGCCTGCGCGAACAGAACGAGCCGACATAGGGGAGAGCAGGGCCCATTCCAGGGACACCGTGGAACCGGCTTCGCCGGGCCACCGGTGTCGCCCCCGGTAGGGGGAAGGCGAAGCGACACGAAGTGCGCGTAGCCTGGGGGAGAGCCAAAGTATGGTGCCCGGGGCCGGAATCGAACCGGCACACCTTTCGGTGGGGGATTTTGAGTCCCCTGCGTCTACCAATTTCACCACCCGGGCAGGGTTCTGAACGAAGCCTAAAATTATGGCACAGTGGCTGCCATGAATTATCCGACGATCGAAGACGCCATTGGCAAGACCCCCCTGGTCGCACTGCAACGCATCAACGCCGCAGAAAACGCCAAGCGCGGCAACGTGATTCTCGGCAAGCTCGAGGGCAACAATCCCGCCGGTTCGGTCAAAGACCGGCCGGCCCTCTCGATGATCCGGCGCGCCGAAGAGCGCGGCGAGATCAAGCCCGGCGACACCCTCATCGAAGCCACTTCCGGCAACACCGGCATCGCCCTGGCCATGGCCGCGGCCATCAAGGGCTATCGCATGGTGCTCATCATGCCGGAGGACCTCTCCGTGGAGCGCGCCCAGACCATGAAGGCCTTCGGCGCCGAGCTTGTGCTCACGCCCAAGAGCGGCGGCATGGAATACGCGCGCGACCTCGCCGAGCAGATGGTCGCGCAGGGCAAGGGCCGCGTGCTCGACCAGTTCGCCAACCCCGACAACCCGCGCATCCACTACGAGACCACCGGCCCCGAGATCTGGGCCGACACCAAGGGCAAGGTCACGCACTTCGTGAGCGCCATGGGCACCACCGGCACCATCACCGGCGTCTCGCGCTTCCTGAAAGAGAAGAACCCGGCAGTGCGCATCATCGGCGCGCAGCCGGCCGAAGGCTCGCGCATTCCGGGTATCCGCAAATGGCCTGCCGAATACATGCCGAAGATCTTCGACCCGAGCCGGGTCGACGAAGAAATCAGCGTGAGCCAGGACGACGCGGAAGAAATGTGCCGGCGTCTCGCGCGCGAAGAGGGCATCTTTGGCGGCATCTCGGCCGCAGGTGCGTTGTGGGCCGCGCTCGAAGTGGCGAAGACGGTCGAGAACGCCACCATCGTGTTCGTGGTCTGCGACCGGGGCGACCGCTACTTGTCGACCGGCGTTTTCCCCGCATAAGCAACGACCGGCAGCAGCGCCCGCTCAAGGCGCTCAGGCAGCCACAAAAAAGAAAAGAGACCCCATGCCCCATCCCAAGTTCTGCCAGGTCTGCGCCACGCCGCTCGAGTGGATCGCGTTGATGGAAGACGGCGGCCCCAAGGAGCGCCTGCGCTGCCCCAACTGCGGCCATACACACTGGAACAACCCGACCCCCGTGCTTGCGGCCATCGTCGAGTACCGCGGCCAGGTGCTGCTGGCGCGCAATGCGGCATGGCCGGGCAAGATGTTTGCGCTGATCACCGGGTTCATGGAAGCCGGCGAGACGCCCGAGGAAGGCATTGCGCGTGAGGTGAAAGAAGAAACCAACCTCGACGTCAGCGCCACCAAGCTCGTCGGCGCGTACGACTTCCAGCGCATGAACCAGATCATCATCGCGTACCACGTGGTGGCCGATGGCGACGTGAAGCTCTCGCCCGAACTGGTCGACTACCGCCTCTATGACCTGCCCGATCTCAGGTGCTGGCCCGCCGGCACCGGCTATGCGCTGGCCGACTGGCTGCGCACGCGCGGGCACGAGCCCGTGTTCTTCACCGCCGCCGAAAACGAAGAGCGCCGCCGTGGCCTGAACCTGCCGCCGGAGCCGGGCAATGCAAGTTGACCGTGAGCTCGACACGCGCGGGCTGAACTGCCCGTTGCCCATTCTCAAGGCGAAGAAATCGCTCAACGAGATGCTGAGCGGGCAATTGCTGAAGGTGGTGTCGACCGACCCGGGATCGATCCGCGACTTTCAGGCCTTCGCGCGCCAGACGGGCAACGAGTTGATGGAGCAGGAAACCGTCGGCAGCGACTTCATCCACGTGCTCAAGCGTCGCTGACAAAGCAAAAGAAACAAAACAAAAGGGCCGCAGCAGCGGCCCTTTGTTCGTGATGGCACCTCGAAGCAGAGGCGAGGCGATTACAGCTTCAGGCTCTTGAGGTATTCGCGGAACTCCGCACCCACCTCGGGGTGCGCCAGCGCCAGTTCCACCGACGCCTGCAGAAAGCCTTCCTTGCTGCCGCAGTCGTAGCGGATGCCCTTGTACGAATACGCGTAGACCGATTCCTTCTTCATCAGCGCCGCGATGCCGTCGGTCAGCTGGATCTCGCCGCCTGCGCCCTTGGGCTGGTTGCGAATCTCATCGAACACGCCCGGCGTGAGGATGTAGCGGCCCGCCACGCCCAGGCGCGAGGGTGCGTCTTCGGGCTTCGGCTTCTCGACCATGCGGTTGACCTTTATCAGGCCTTCTTCGACCGCGTCGCCGGCCACGATGCCGTAGCGCTTGACGTGTGCCAGCGGCACTTCCTGCACCGCCAGCAGCGAGCCGCCGAGGCGGGCGAAGGCCGAGGTCATCTGTGCCAGCACGGGCTCGCCGCCATCGGGGCCGACCATCAGGTCGTCCGCGAGCAGCACGGCAAAGGGTTCGTTGCCCACCAGGTGTTCGGCGCACAGCACCGCATGGCCCAGGCCCAGCATGCGCGGCTGGCGCACGTAGGAGCAGGTCATGTCGTCGGGCATGACCGAGCGCGCGATGTTGAGCAGGGCGGTCTTGCCGCTGGCCTCGAGCTGGCTTTCTAGCTCGTAGGCGGTGTCGTAGTGGTCCTCGATGGCGCGCTTGTTGCGGCCGGTCACGAAGATCATGTCGCGGATGCCCGCGGCGTAAGCCTCTTCGACGGCGTACTGAATCAGCGGCTTGTCGACCACCGGCAGCATTTCCTTGGGCTGAGCCTTGGTGGCTGGCAAGAAGCGAGTACCAAAGCCTGCAACGGGGAATACGGCCTTGCGGATGCGGGTCGAAGGAGTGGACATGGGCAGCTCAGCGTCTTTCTTGAAGAGGGGAGTTAGGAGGCGCAGCGGCGCGCAGCCGCTCTTGGAATCCTAAACGCCTTCAAAGCCCTGCGTCTGTCAGCCGAGGCGCACAAGCTGGTCGCGCAAACGCTCCAGCATGGCCGTGAAGTCAGTCAGACGTCTACGTTCTTGCTCGATAACGGCCGGCGGAGCCTTTGCGACGAAGGCTTCGTTGCTGAGCTTGCCGTGCACCTTGGCGATCTCGCCTTCGATGCGCGCGATTTCCTTGCCGATGCGAACTTTCTCTGCAGCCTTGTCGATCTCCATGTGCAGGCACAGGCGCGCAGCGCCCACCACCGCCACCGGCGCCGCTTCGGCAGCGGCCGACCACGAGGCCTCGTCGTCGAAGACCTTCACTTCCTTCAGCTTGGCGAGTGCCTGCAGTACCGGCGCCGATTCGCGCAGGAAGGCCGCGCCCTCGGCATCGTCGGCCACTGCGTACAGCGGCAGGCGCGTTGCGGGCGAGACATTCATCTCGCCGCGCAGCGTGCGGCATGCATCGACCAGCGCCTTCAGCCGCGCCACATGCGCCTCGGCCGCTTCATCGATCTTCTCCGGCTGGCTCTTCGGATAGGCCGCGATCATGATCGACTCGCCCTCACGTCCTGCAACCTTCGACACCTTCTGCCACAGCTCTTCCGTGATGAACGGAATCACCGGGTGCGCCAGGCGCAGCAGCGTTTCGAGCGTGCGGATCAGCGTACGGCGCGTGGCGCGTTTCTGTGAATCGTCGCCGGTCTGGATCTGCACCTTGGCAATTTCCAGGTACCAGTCGCAGAACTCGTCCCAGGCGAACTGGTAGATCGCATTGGCCACGTTGTCGAGGCGGTATTCCTCGAAGCCCTTGGCCACCTCGGCCTCCACGCGTTGCAACTGCGACACGATCCAGTAGTCGGCGCGGCTGAACTTCAGGTAGCCATGCGCCGGTCCGCCAACCTTGCACTCTTCCTTCGTGTGCTCCAGCAGGCCGCAGTCCTGGCCTTCGCAGTTCATCAGCACGAAGCGCGTGGCGTTCCACAGCTTGTTGCAGAAGTTGCGATATCCCTCGCAGCGCTTCGAATCGAAGTTGATGCTGCGGCCCAGCGAAGCCAGCGAGGCGAAGGTAAAGCGCAGCGCATCGGCGCCAAAGGCCGGAATGCCGTCCGGAAACTCCTTCTGCGTGTTCTTGCGCACTGCAGGCGCCGTCTCGGGCTTGCGCAGGCCCTGCGTGCGCTTGTCCAGCAGCTGGGGCAGCTCGATGCCGTCGATCAAATCGACCGGGTCGAGCACGTTGCCTTCGGACTTGCTCATCTTCTTGCCCTGCGCGTCGCGCACCAGGCCGTGGATGTACACGTGCTTGAACGGCACCTTGCCGATGAAGTGCTTGGTCATCATGATCATCCGGGCGACCCAGAAGAAGATGATGTCGTAGCCCGTTACCAGCACGGTCGAGGGCAGGTACAGGTCGAGGTCCTGCGTCTTTTCAGGCCAGCCCAGTGAAGAGAAGGGCACCAGCGCCGACGAGTACCAGGTGTCGAGCACGTCCTCGTCGCGCACGAGCTTCTTGCCCGGCGCCTTGGCTTGCGCGTCGGCCTCGTTCTCGGCCACGTACACATTTCCTTCCTCGTCGTACCAGGCCGGAATCTGGTGGCCCCACCACAGCTGGCGCGAAATGGTCCAGTCCTGGATGTTCTCCATCCAGTGGTTGTAGGTGTTGACCCAGTTCTCGGGCACGAAGCGCACCTCGCCCGACTTCACCACGTCGATGGCCTTCTGCGCGATCGACTGGCCGTCGGCGCCGGGGCGCGTCATGGCCACGTACCACTGGTCGGTGAGCATCGGCTCGACGATGGCGCCCGAGCGCGCGCAGCGCGGCACCATCAGCTTGTGCTTCTTCACCTCGACCAGCAGGCCCAGCGCGTCGAGGTCGGCCACGATGGCCTTGCGCGCCACGAAGCGGTCCAGGCCGCGGTACTTCTCGGGTGCGTTGTCGTTGATGGTCGCGTCCAGCGTCAGCACGCCGATCATCTCGAGCTTGTGGCGCTGGCCGACTGCGTAGTCGTTGTAGTCGTGGGCGGGCGTGACCTTCACCACGCCGGTGCCGAATTCCTTGTCGACGTAGTCGTCGGCAATGATCGGAATCAGCCGGTCCACCAGCGGCAGCTTCACGCGCTGGCCGATCAGGTGCTTGTAGCGCTCGTCTTCCGGGTGAACCATCACGGCCGTGTCGCCCAGCATGGTTTCGGGCCGGGTGGTGGCCACGGTCAGCGTGCCGCTGCCGTCTTCCAGCGGGTAGGCAATGTGCCAGAGCGAGCCGTCTTCTTCTTCGCTCTCGACTTCGAGATCGCTCACAGAGGTCTTGAGCACCGGGTCCCAGTTGCCCAGGCGCTTGCCGCGGTAGATCAGGCCTTCTTCGTACAGCTTCACGAAGGTCTGCGTCACGACTGCCGAAAGGTCGTCGTCCATCGTGAAGTATTCGCGGCTCCAGTCCACCGTGTCGCCCATGCGGCGCATCTGCTCGGTGATGGTGTTGCCCGACTTCTCTTTCCACTCCCACACGCGCGCCACGAAGTTCTTGCGGCCCAGGTCGTGGCGGCTGACCTTCTGCTCCTGCAGCTGGCGCTCCACCACGATCTGCGTTGCGATGCCGGCGTGGTCGGTGCCCGGCACCCACAGCGTGTTGTCGCCCTTCATGCGGTGATACCGCGTGAGGCTGTCCATGATCGTCTGGTTGAACGCGTGACCCATGTGCAGCGTGCCCGTCACGTTGGGCGGCGGCAGCTGGATCGCGAACGACTCGGCGCCTTCCTTGGGCTGCTGCGTGCCGCGGAAGCCGGCCTTGGCGTAGCCGCGCTTTTCCCATTCCGGGCCCCAGTGCGCCTCGATGGCGGCGGGTTCGAACGATTTCGACAGGCTGTCGAGGCCGGGCTGGGCGGAAGGGGTGATGGGTTCGCTCATGGGAAATGCAGAACGGCCCTTCAGGGAGCCGTTGGGGGGACAGGGTGGGATAGCCCGCGATTTTACCGGGGCGGCCTGGCGTCACGGCAGCCACTGATAATTCCGGCATGCTCTTCCTGCTTTCCCCTGCAAAGTCGCTCGATTACGACACCCCGCTCCCCTCCGAACTCCCCTCCACCCAACCCCATTTCGAGTCTCCGCGCGGCCCTTCTGTCGAACTGATCAAGCTGCTGCGCGAGAAGTCGCCCCAGCAGATTTCTGAGCTCATGCACCTGTCGGACAAGCTCTCGGCCCTGAACGTGGCCCGCTACGAGGCCTGGTCCAGCAAGAGCAGCGCGAAGAATGCCCGCCAGGCTGCCTTTGCCTTCGACGGTGACGTCTACGGCGGCCTCGACGCTCGCACGCTCACGAGGGCGCAGCTCGACTGGGCGCAAGACCACGTCTGCATCCTCAGCGGCCTCTACGGCCTGCTGCGCCCGCTCGACCTGCTGCAGCCCTACCGCCTCGAAATGGGCACGTCGCTCGCCAACCGCCACGGCAAGGACCTCTACGCCTTTTGGGGCTCGCGCATCGCCGAGCACCTGAACGAGCGCCTCGCGGCCGACCGCACCCCGGTGGTCGTCAACGTCGCCTCGCAGGAGTACTTCAAGTCGGTCGACAAAAAGGTGCTCAAGGCCCGTGTGGTCGAATGCGTGTTCGAGGAGTGGAAGGGCGACAAGTACAAGATCGTGAGCTTCTTCGCCAAGCGAGCCCGCGGGCTGCTGGCGCGCTGGGCCGTGCAGCACAAGGCGGCCACGCCCAAGGCACTGGAAAAGTTCGACCTCGAGGGTTATGGTTTCGACGCCGATGTGTCCACAGCCGAAAGGCTGGTGTTCAGGAGAAAAGTCTGATGTCCCAACCAATCAGTCCGGAACTGCGCGAGTGGCTGGTGGCCCAGCTCGCGGCCGGGCACTCGGTGCCGGCGCTGCGTGCGTCCATGCGCGCGGCCGGCTGGCACGATGCTGCCGCAGACACGGCGCTGGCCCAGCTCGAAGCCGGCTTCCCCAATGTGGAAGTGGCCCTGCCGCCCGTGCACACAGAAATGCCCGGCCCCGACCTCGATGGCGCGCCGCTGCACCTCGACGCGGGCGACCGCCGCGTGCAGGTGCTGCAGACCATGCGGCATCCGCGTGTCATCGTCTTCGGCAACCTGCTGTCTGCCGAAGAGTGCGAAGGCCTGATCGCGGCTGCGCGCGTGCGACTCGCCCGTTCGCTCACCGTTGAGACGCGCACCGGCGGCGAGGTGCTGAACGTCGACCGCACCAGCGACGGCATGTTCTTCGAGCGCGGCGAGAACGAGATCGTCGCGCGGCTGGAGCAGCGCATCGCGATGTTGCTGCGCTGGCCGCTCGAATTCGGCGAAGGCCTGCAGATCCTGCGCTATGCCCCCGGCGCTCAGTACCGCCCGCACTACGACTACTTCGACCCGAACGAGCCGGGCACGCCCACCATCCTCAAGCGTGGCGGCCAGCGCGTTGCCACGCTCGTGATGTACCTGCAGGAGCCCGAAGGCGGCGGCGCCACCACCTTCCCCGACGTGGGCCTCGAAGTGGCGCCCGTGCGCGGCTGCGGCGTGTTCTTCAGCTACGACCGGCCCGACCCCGTCACTCGTACCCTGCACGGCGGCGCGCCGGTGCTGGCGGGCGAGAAGTGGGTCGCCACCAAGTGGCTGCGCGAGCGCGAGTTCAAGTAGAAGACCAAGGAAAGAAGACCAGGGAACCAATGAAAGTCACCGCCAACGGGCTGCAGATCGAAGTCGACGACACCGGAGGCGAAGGGCGCCCAGTCATCCTGCTCATCATGGGCCTGGGCATGCAGCTGGTGGCCTGGCCCACCGGCTTCGTGCAGCAACTGGTGGAGGCGGGTTTTCGCGTGGTGCGCCACGACAACCGCGACATCGGCCTGAGCCAGGGCTTCGACCACGCAGGCGTCGGCAACCTGGTGTGGGAAACCATTCGCCACCGCCTCGGCCTGAAGGTGCGCTCGGCCTACACCCTGCAGGACATGACTCTCGACTCGCTCGGCGTGCTCGACGCGCTGGGCATAGCCAAGGCCCACATCGTCGGCGCGTCCATGGGCGGCATGATTGCCCAGCGCCTGGCCGCCACCGCGCCGCAGCGCGCGACCAGCCTCGTGAGCATCATGAGTTCGAGCGGTGCGCGCGGCCTGCCTGGCCCGCGCCGCGAAGTCACCTCCATGCTCATGCGCCGTCCGTCGGGCAACAGCGAGCCCGAACTGGTCGCGCACAGCATCAGGCTGCTGCGGCTCATCCAGAGCCCCGCCTACCCGCAGACCGACGAAGAACTGGCCGAGCGCCTTACCTTCGGCATGCGGCGCTCGTACCACCCGGCCGGCCTGATGCGGCAGATGCTGGCCATCGGCGCCGATGCCGACCGCCCCCAGGTGCTGCCGCGCATCCAGTCGCCCACGCTGGTGCTGCACGGCGACGCCGATGCGCTCGTGCCCATCGCCTGCGGCGAGGACACTGCCAAACGCATTCCGGGCTCGAAATTCGTCCCCGTTCCCGGCATGGGCCATGACCTGCCGCCCGAGGTGTGCACCATCCTCGCCAACCACATCGCTCCGTTCGCGCATGCGGCCGAAGCCAAGGAATCCAGAGAAGCCAAGCCATGAGCCACGACCCGACGAACCCCAACACGCCCGAGCAATCGCAGCTCGGCCGCGCCTCGGCCTATGCCGACCACTACGACCCTACGCTGCTGTTCCCCATCGCGCGCGCCACGCAGCGCGAGGCCATGGGCATCAAGACCGGCGCCTTGCCGTTCTTCGGCGCCGACCTGTGGAGCGCCTTCGAAGTGAGCTGGCTCAACCTGCGCGGCAAGCCGCAGCTGGCCATCGCGCACTTCACCATTCCGTGCGAGACGCCCAACATCATCGAGAGCAAGAGCTTCAAGCTCTATCTCAACAGCTTCAACAACAGCCAGTTCGCGAGCGTCGACGCGGTGCGTGAGCGCCTGCGCGCCGACCTGTCCGAAGCCGCATGGCGCGGCAGCGACCAGTCGGCCGGCATCGGCGTGAAGCTGCTGGCGCCCGACATGTTCGACCGCGAGCCGGTGCACGAACTCGACGGCCTCGACCTCGACCGCCTCGACATCGAGTGCACCCACTACCAGCCCGCGCCCGAACTGCTGAGCAGCGACGTTACGCAGGTGCACGTGAACGAAACCCTCACCAGCCGCCTGCTCAAGAGCAACTGCCTCGTCACCGGCCAGCCCGACTGGGGCAGCGTGCAGATCCGCTACAGCGGCCCGCCCATCGACCAGGCCGGGCTGCTCGCGTACATCGTGAGCTTTCGCAACCACAACGAATTCCACGAGCCCTGCGCCGAGCGCATGTTCACGGACATCTGGAACCGCTGCAAGCCGACCAAGCTCATGGTGTATGCGCGCTATACGCGGCGCGGCGGGCTGGACATCAATCCGTTCCGCACGAGTTCGCCGCAGGCGCTGCCGTTGAATATCCGTACGGCGCGGCAATAGGCCGAAGCTTCCCTTAAGCCCCTCTTCGGAAACCCGAAACCCGCTCCTGTCCCGCCTGTGGCATTCTGAAATTCGCCCGCGAACCTGCGGGCGGAACATCCGGAGCAGAGACAAACATGGTTGAAGGAAAAGTGGTCGTTGTCACGGGCGCGGGCGGCGGCATTGGGCGCGACATTGCGCTGGCCATGGCGGCCCATGGCGCGAAGGTGGTGGTCAACGACATCGGCGCCGCGCTCGACGGCGCTGGCGGAAGCGCCGGCCCCGCGCAGCAGGTGGTCGACGAGATTCGCGCGGCCGGCGGGCAGGCCGTGCCCAACACCGACAACGTGGCCGACGCCGCCAGCGTGGCGCGCATCGTGCAGTGCGCGGTCGACAGCTTCGGGCGCATCGATGTGGTGGTCAACAACGCAGGCATCCTGCGCGACCGCTTCTTTCACAAGATGTCGGCCGATGAGTGGGACTCGGTGCTCAAGGTGCACCTGTACGGCTCCTACTACGTGAGCCGCGCGGCAGCCACGCACTTCAAGGAGCAGAACTCGGGCGCGCTGGTGCACATGACATCGACCTCGGGCCTCATCGGCAACTTCGGCCAGGCCAACTACTCGGCCGCCAAGCTCGGCATCGTGGCGCTGTCGAAGTCGATTGCACTCGACATGCAGAAATTCAACGTGCGCTCCAACTGCATCGCACCTTTTGCCTGGAGCCGCATGATCGGCGCCATTCCCACCGACACCGACGAGCAGCGCGCCCGCGTCGACAAGATCAAGCAGATGACGCCAGCCAAGGTCGCGCCGCTTGCGGTGTACCTCGCGAGCGATGCGGCCGGCGCGGTCAACGGCCAGATCTTTTCGGTGCGCAACAACGAAATTTCGCTCATCAGCCAGCCGCGCCCGGTGCGCTCCATCCACCGCTCCGAGGGCTGGACGCCGCAGAGCATTGCCGAGCACGCCATGCCCGCGATGCGCGCCAGCTTCTTCCCGCTGGACCGCTCGGCCGACGTGTTCAGCTGGGACCCGGTCTGAGGACAAACCCGCAAGAGGGCGTACGCGGCACCATTCGCCGGACAATGCGCGTTCCCTTCCTCTTTGATGCCCGCGCCCGGTGAACCTGCACTTCGACCTGTTCGACCTGAAACTGTTCGTCTACGTGGCGGACGCGCGCAGCCTCACGCGCGGCGCCGAGAAGGCCTGCATCTCGCTGGCCGCCGCCTCCACCCGCATCAAGCAGATGGAAGAGGCCGTGGGCGGCAAGCTGCTGCACCGTAGCGCGCAGGGCGTGAGCCTCACGGCTGCGGGGCAGGCGGTGCTGTACCACGCCAAGCGCGTGATGCAGCAGATGGAGCACCTGCGCTGCGACATGCAGGACTTCGGCAAGGGCATCAAGGGCCATGTGCGCGTGTTCGCCAACACCACCTCGATCACCGAATACCTGCCGCAGAAGCTGGCCGGCTTCCTCACGCAGCATCCCGCCGTGCAGGTCGACCTGCGCGAATACCTGAGCGAAGAGATCGTGCGCGCGGTGGCCGACGGCGAGGCCGACATCGGCATCCTTGCTGGCGACGTGCACACGGGCGATTTCGATGCGCGCCCGTTTGGCAGCAACCAGCTCGTGCTGGTCGTGCCCACCACGCACCACCTTGCGGGCGCATCTTCGGTGGCCTTTGCCGACACGCTCGACGAGCAGCACGTGGGCCTGCACCACGGCAGCGCCATCCACCGCTTCCTGCAGCGGCGCGCCGAACTCGCTGGGCGGGGATTCAACCCGCGCATCCAGGTCAGCAGCTTCGAGGCCATCTGCCTGATGATCGAAGCGGGCGTGGGGGTCGGCGTGCTGCCGGCGTCTTCCGCGCAAAGGCTGTCGATGGCGATGCGCATCTCGACCGTGGCGCTCAGCGATGCCTGGGCCGAGCGCGAGCTGAAGCTGATCGCGCGTAACCGCGAGCAGTTGCCGGCCTCCGCGCGCGAGCTGTTCGACCACCTCGTCGCGCCGTAGCGGGACTCAGGGCAGCCAGCGGCCCACTTTGTCGGCGCTCGCCAGTTGCCAGATGCGCTGGCACAGCGCCTTCGCCTCGTCGGCCGTCACGCCCTCGCCGTAGTGCGCCAGGCGCTGCATCTTGTCTTCGATCTCCGCGCGATCCAGGCTGTTGCCGGGGTCGCCTTTGGGTTCGTCCACACGGCCTTGCAGCATGCGGCCGTCGGTGGTCTGCACGCTGACCTTGCCGATCCAGCGTGCGGGGTAGGCGGTGTCGACTTCTTCGTCGAGCTGCATCGTCACCTTGTCGCGGAAGGCAGATACCTCGGGCGCTAGAAAGTCGCGGTCGAACTCGCCGAGACCCGCGCGGCCGTGCACGGCGATGAGGCCCAACACTGTGCCCATCGAGAACTTGCCCTGGTGCACGGTGGCCGGCACGGTCACGCGGCCGAGCACGTCGATGGCGCCCTGGTGCACGTGCGTGGTCACGTGCGACACGTCGGTGGGCTTCAGCTTGTTCTGCGTCATCACCTGCAACAGCGCGTCGGCGGCGGGGTGGGTGTGGCGGCAGGAGGCGTGATATTTGAAGGAAGTTTCGGCCAGCGTCCAGCGCGTGCCGAGGCCGTCGGTGAGCTTTGCCGGGTCTGCATCGCTCGACATACCGACGCCCAGGCCCTGCGCACCTTCGAGGATCTTCGCCGCGCCGGTGAAACCGTCCTGCGCCAGGTAAGCCGACATCAGTCCGCTCGCTGCCGCATGCGCGCAGTGCAGTTGCTTGGAATCGGCCGCGTCGCGCAGAAACTCCCACACACCGGCCGATTGGGTGCCGGCCGAGCCGAAGGCATGCAGCATCTGCTGCGGCGTGAGGTTCAGCAAACTGCCCACCGCAGCGGCTGCCGCGAGCGTGCCTGCCGTCGCGGTCGTGTGGAAGGTCTTGTAGTGCGAGCGGCCGAGGAATTCGCCGACACGGATGCCAACCTCGTAGCCCGCGACAACAGCGGTCAGCAGTTGCGCACCGCTCGCTCCGATGCTCTGCGCAACGGCGAGTGCTGGGGCAATGACGACTGCCGCCGGGTGGAACACCGAGCCGTTGTGCACATCGTCCTGCTCCACGAAATGCGAGGCCGCCGCATTGACCAGCGCAGCGAACACCGGCGAGCTGGTGCGGCGCGAAGTCAGTATTTCGCTGGGCCCGTCGGCGGGGCCCATCATCTGCGCGAAGCGTTCGATGCTGCGCACCGGCCGTGCCGTGCGGGCAGCGAGCACCGAGCCCAGCCAGTCGAGCATCAGGTCTTCCGTGCGACGCAGCACGGGGGCAGGGATGTCTGCGAACTGCAGTTCAGCGGCGAAGGTCGCGAGCACCTTGCTCGGATGGTCGACGGGGTTCATGGCAATGAGCTCCTTCAGAACGAACGGGGCAGGCCGAGCATGTGCTCAGCCACGTAGCTCAGGATCAGGTTGGTCGATATCGGCGCCACCTGGTACAGCCGCGTCTCGCGGAATTTGCGCTCGATGTCGTATTCGCACGCAAAGCCGAAGCCGCCATGGAACTGCAGGCAGGCATTGGCCGCCTCCCAGCTCGCCTTGGCCGCAAGGTACTTCGCCATGTTGGCCTGCGCGCCGCAGGGCTGGTGCGCATCGAACAGGCGACAGGCCTCATAGCGCATCAGGTTCGCCGCTTCCACTTCGATGAACGCCTCGGCAATCGGAAACTGCACGCCCTGGTTCTGACCGATGGGCCGACCGAACACCACGCGCTCCTTGGTGTAGGCCGTTACCCGGTCGATGAACCAGTAGCCGTCGCCTATGCATTCGGCCGCGATCAGCGTGCGCTCGGCGTTGAGTCCGTCGAGGATGTACTTGAAGCCCTGGCCTTCCTCGCCGATCAGGTTCTCGGCTGGAATCTCGAGGTTCTCGAAGAACAGCTCGTTGGTTTCGTGGTTCACCATGTTCAGGATGGGCTGCACCGTGAGCCCCTTGCCGATGGCCTCGCGCAGGTCGACGATGAAGATCGACATGCCTTCGGACTTCTTCTTCACGTCCGCCAGCGGCGTGGTGCGCGCCAGCAAAATCATCAGGTCCGAATGCTGGATGCGCGAGATCCACACCTTCTGGCCGTTGATGACGTAGCGGTCACCCTTCTTCACCGCCGTGGTCTTGATCTTGGTGGTGTCGGTGCCGGTGGTGGGCTCGGTCACGCCCATCGACTGCAGGCGTAGCTCGCCGTTGGCGATCTTCGGCAGGTAGTTGCGCTTCTGCGCCTCGCTGCCGTGTCGCAGCAGCGTGCCCATGTTGTACATCTGGCCGTGGCAGGCGCCGGAGTTGCCGCCGCAGCGGTTGATTTCTTCCATGATCACCGAGGCCTCGGTCAGCCCCAGGCCCGAGCCGCCGTACTCCTGCGGGATCAGCGCGGCCATCCAGCCGGCCTTGGTGAGCGCGTCGACGAATTCGGCGGGGTAGCCGCGCGCCTCGTCGATCTTGCGGAAGTAGGCATCGGGAAACTGCGCGCAAAGGTCGCGCACGGCGTCGCGGATGTCGGGAAAGCTCTTGTCGTTGGCGTTGTTCATTGGTCGTTACTGCTCAGTCCTGGCGGGGGCCACCGGCTTCTTTTTCCACGCGTTGCCAGATCTCGATGGCCATCGGGTCGTCGATCTCTTCCAGGATGTGGCCCACGAGGCCGATGGCGCGCGCCATCACGCCGAAGCCGCGAATGATCTTCCACGGAAAGCCGAACTCGGCCGCAATCGCGCCAATGGCTCCGGTCGCGTTGATCGGCAGCGACTTGCCCGACACGTGCTCGGCTTCTTCCTGCACCGCCTGCATCAGCGCGACGTAGTGCGTGGAGAGCCCGTTCTCCGCCGCGATCTGAAAGAGGCGCGGCGTGCGTGGGTCGATGGGCTTGTGCAGCGGATGACCGAGGCCCGGCACGATCTGCTTGCGCGCGCGGTGGTCGGCCACGATGTCTTTTGCCATGTCGGCGAGCGGGCGCGTGGGCTTCTCGCCGAAGGGAATCGCTTCGTAGAGCATCTTGGCGGCGCCCTCGGTGCTGCCGACGAACACCGTGCCCAGGCCGCAAAGACCGGCAGCCACGGCGGCTTGCAGCGCTTCGGGTGCGCCAGCGTAGGTGAGGCGCGCGGCCAGCGCGCTGGGCGTGATGCCGTGCTCCACCAGCGTGACGACGATGGCGTTGAACGTGACGGATTCCTGCGGCGTCGGGATGCGCCCTGTCAGCTCCAGGAAGGCCATGTCGCCGAGATTCAGGTGGCCGAGGATTTCCGAAGGCAGGTCGCGCCCGCGCACGGTGATCTTGTCGGGCGTGCTGTGGCCCAGTTCGGTGTGCAGGGATTTCTTGATCTTGGTCATGGCAGCGAATCTAGCCCGCCCTCGCGCGGGGTGGTTCTCTGATTGCGAAACCCTCCCTTCGGCAAATGCAAATGCTCGTTGGCGGGGTCTTCAGGCACGCTGCGGCGATGGATCTTGAATCACTTTCGGCAGTGCGCGAATCGGCGCTCGACTACTTCGTTCGCAGCCGCGCCATCCAGCGGCGGCGCGCGCGCATGGAACAACCTGATGCCGACGAGGCCGAAGGCTGGGGCGACATCGTCGCGCTGGGCTGGCCCGGCATGCTGGCGCCCGAATCGGCTGGCGGGCTCGCGTTGGGGCTCGACGGCGCCGCGGAAATCCTGCGGGCCGCGGGTGAGCATGTCGCGCCCGAGTCGCTGCTGGCCGTGGCTGGCCTCAGCGCGCTGTTGTTGGCGCGGCTCGGCACGCCGGGCGCGGATGCCCTGCTCGCTGAATTGGTCGCGGGCCGCAGCCTGCCTGCGCTGGCGTGGCAGGAAAGCGCGGGCGACCTGAGTGCGGTGCCGCTGGCCTGCGGCTGCGAAGTACGGCCCGGGCACACAGGCGGCGTGCTGCTGCAAGGCGAAAAACTCATGGTGCTGCCCGGCGCGGCTGCCAGCGGCTGGCTGGTGTCGGCGCGCGGTGAAGACGACGCGGTGCTGCTGTGGGTGCCGCGCGGCACCGAAGGCGTGACGGAGGTGCTGGTGCCGCTGGTCGATGGCAGCAAGGCATCGAACCTGCGCTTCGAACAGGTCGCGCTGCCGGGTAGCGCAGTGCTGGCCGAAGGCCCGGCTGCGCAAGACGCCCTGCGCCATGCCCTCGCGGCCGGCCAGATCCTGCAATCGGCCGAGCTGCTGGGTGCGGGGCAGGCCATGCTGGCGCAGACGCTGGCCTACCTGCGCACCCGCTCGCAGTTCGGCAAGCCCATCGGCAGCTTCCAGGCGCTGCAGCACCGCTGCGTCGACATGTTCATCCACCTCGAAGTGGCGCAGGCCACGTTGAACGAGGTGCTGGCTCTGGCGGCACAGGGTTTGCCGGCGGAGCGGATGGAAGCCGAGGCGAGCCGCGTCAACGCGCGCTGTACAGCTGCCGCACTACAGGCCTCCCGTGCGTCCGTGCAGTTGCATGGTGCCATCGGCTACACGCAGGAGTGCGACCTGAGCCTGTTCTACAAGCGCGTGCTGTGCCTGTCGGCCTGGCTGGGCAACGTCAGCGCGCACCAGCGCCGGCATGCGTCGCTGTCGGGTGATGCGGAAGCCACAGTGAGTGCTGCCGAGTGGCAAGGCGAGTTCCCGCGCACCTCGGATTGGTCTGCGATGCCCGAGGCCGACTTCCGCCACATGGTGCGCGCCTTCCTGCAGCAGCGCTATCCGCCGCAACTGCGCTACCTCTCGCATCGCGCGCGCTGGAGCGAGATGCGCGAGTGGTATCTCACGCTGTCGGCGCAAGGCTGGATCGCGCCCGCGTGGCCGCAGGCGCATGGCGGCATGGGCCTGCCGGCGGACAAGCTCATCGCGTGGATCGAGGAGCTGGAGCAGCACGGCGTGGCGCGCGCGCCCGACCAGGGCATCGTGATGATCGGCCCGTTGCTCATCCAGCACGGCACGCCCGAGCAGCAGCAGCGCTTTCTGCCGCGCATTTTGAGCGGCGAGCATGTCTGGTGCCAGGGCTATTCGGAGCCCAATGCCGGTTCCGATCTGGCGGGCCTGCGCACCGAAGCCTTGCCTGCGCGCGATGCGCAAGGCGATCATTTCGTCGTCAACGGCCAGAAGATCTGGACCACGCTCGCGCAGGACGCCAATCACATCTTCATGCTCGTACGCACCGACAAAGACGCGCGCAAGCAGGAGGGCATCAGCTTCCTGCTGTGCGACCTGCGCACGCAGGGCATCACCATCCGGCCGATTCACACACTGGCCGGCGAACCCGAGTTCTGCGAAGTGTTCTTCGACAACGTGCGCGTGCCGGCAGAGAACCTCGTGGGCAAGCTGCATGGCGGCTGGACCATCGCGAAGGCACTGCTGGGCTTCGAGCGCATCTTCCTGGGCAGCCCCAAGCAGTCGCAGTACGCGTTGGGCCAGTTGGCGCGGCTGGCGCAGGCGCGGCGCCTGTTTGCCGACCCGGTGTTCGCGCAGCGCTTCGCGGCGCTGCGGCTCGACGTGCTCGACCTGTCGGCCGCCTACACGGGCTTCGCGAACATCGTGCGCGCCGGCAAGCCGCTGCCGGCTTCGGTGTCGCTGCTGAAGATCTGGGCGAGCGAGACCTATCACCGCATCGGTGCGTTGCTGGTCGAGGCGGGCGAAGAGCAGGGCGCCGTGGCCGGCGACCAGTTGCTCGACGGGCAGAGCTTCAACGTGCTCTCTTCGCTCATCGGCTCCACCGCCGCAATGATCTACGGCGGCACCAACGAGATACAGCGCAACATCCTCGCGCGGCAGGTGCTCGACCTGCCGGCCTGAGCGATGCAGCCGACGAAGAAATACACAACAGGAGACAACGCTCATGACATCGACTCACTTCTCGCGCCGCCAGCTGATGGCCGCGATGGCAGGCAGCGCGGCGCTGGCCGCATTGCCGCACCGTGCTTTCGCGCAGCAGCCCCTGCCGCCGCTCATCAAGCTGGTGGTCGGCTATTCCGCCGGCGGCCCGGTCGACGGCGCCGCGCGCCTGCTCGCGCCCGCGCTGAGCCAGGAGCTGGGCACGCAGGTCATCGTCGATAACCGCCCCGGCGCCAGCGGCTCGCTGGGCGGCGACGCGGTGGCCAAGGCCGCGCCCGACGGCACGATGCTGTTCTTCGGCGCGAGCCCGACCATCACCATCAACCCGAACGTGCAGCGCAAGATGGCCTTCGATCCGATGAAGGACCTGACGCCCATCGCACCGCTGGTGGACTACACCAACGTGCTCGTCATCAACAACGAAGTGCCGGTGCGCAACCTCGCCGAGCTGCTGGCCTACGCGAAGGCGCGGCCCGGCAAGGTGTTCTACGGCTCGGCGGGCGTGGGCGCGTCCAACCACCTGAGCGGCGCGCTGCTGGAGAAGATGACCGGCGTGCAGCTCACGCACGTGCCCTACAAGGGCAGCGCGCCGGCGCTCGCCGATGTGATGGGCGGCACCGTGACCATGATGTTCGACATCATCGCCACCTCGAAGCCCTTCATCCAGACGGGCAAGGTGCGCGCGCTGGCCGTTACCTCGCGCCAGCGCAACCGCATGCTGCCGGATGTGCCGACCATGATCGAGTCGGGTGTGCCCGGCTACGACGTGGGCGGCTGGTTCGGCCTCTACGGCCCGGCGCGCATGGACCCGGCGCTGGTCGCGCGCATGAACGCCGCCGCGCAGAAGATGCTGGCGCGCGAGGACATCGCGCACCGGCTGCGCGAGCAGGGCTACGACGTGTGGTCGGGAGCGGCTGATCTGCTGGCGACAAAGGGCAAGTCAGACCGCCAGCTCTGGGCGACGGCGTCCAAGGGCATCGAGGCGGAATAGACGATGCAGAAAATTCATCAGTTGTTGGAGGCACGCGCGGCTCGCACGCCGGAGGCTGTCTTTCTTTTCGAACCCGGTGCAACGACGACGTATGCGGCGCTGCAATCGATGGTCGATGCCGCCACAAACGACCTGCTGGTCGCCGGCGTGCGGCCGACCGATCGCGTGGTGCTGGTGGCCGAGAACTGTGCCGCGCACATCGCGTTGCTCATGGCCTGCAGCGGCGTCGGGGCGTGGTCGTGCGGCGTGAATGCGCGCATGTCGCCGGGTGAGGTCGCGGCCATTGCCGAGCGTGCGGATGCTCGGCTTTGCTACTTCACGACCGGGGCGTCCGAAGCTGCTGAAAAGCATGCGCGGAGGGCCGGTGCAGAGTCTTCCGCGCTCGAAGGCGTGATGCGCTCGACGGTGCGCGACGAAGCGCGTACCGAGCCCGATCCGGCATTGGCCGACACGGCCGCCATCATCTTCACTTCCGGTACCTCGGGCACGCCCAAGGGCGTGATGGTGTCGCACCGCGGCCTGCTGCATTTCGGCCGCGTCTCGGCCCAGGTGCGAGCCCTGAGCGAGCATGACCGCGCCTATGCCTTCCTGCCGATGACGCACATCTTCGGCATCGGCACGGTGCTGATGGCCGCGCTCACGGGCGGTGCCGCGCTGGTGCTGCGCGGCAGCTTCTCGCCGGCCGATATGCTGCAGGCGCTGGCGCACGAGCAGGTGTCGAACCTGCTCGGGCCGCCGACGATGTATGCGCGCCTGCTGGCTCACATCGAGGCGGAGCGCGTGGAGCCGCGCTTTCCGCAGCTGCGCTACGTGTACACCGGTTCCGCGCCGCTCGACCCCGCGCTCAAGCAGCGCGTGGAGCAGCTGTTCGGCCAGCCGCTGCACTATGGCTACGGGCTGTCCGAGTACGCGGGCTCGGTGTTTCTCACGCGCACCGAATCACCGCGCGCGGACACCTCGGCGGGCTACGCGGTGGAGGGCGGCGAAGCCCGCATCGTGACCCTCGACGGCAACGACGCCGCACCCGGCGACACCGGCGAGATCTGGCTGCGCGGACCCGGCCTCATGCTCGGCTACTTCCGCGATGCCGCTGCCACGGCGCAGGTGATGCGCCCCGGCGGCTGGTACGCCACCGGCGATCTCGGGCGCTTCGGCAGCGACGGTGCGCTGTTCGTGGTCGGCAGGCTGAAGGAAATGATCATCCGCTCGGGCTTCAACGTGTACCCGGCGGAGATCGAGGCGGTGATCGGCCGTTTCGACGGCGTGCACCTGTGCGCGGTGGTCGGCGTGCCCGAGGCCGATGGCAACGAGCAGGTCGTCGCCTTCGTCGAGCTGAAGCCCGGCGCCGCGCTCGACGAAGCGGCTCTGCGCGCGCACCTTGTCGAGCACCTGTCGCCTTACAAACGCCCGGCCCGCATCGAGGTGATCGATGCGATGCCCACCACGGCCAACGGGAAGCTGCTCAAGCGCGAATTGCAGGCGCGTTGCGCGCCGTTTTCGGACATTCCCAACCGGTGAGCGGGGCCATCGTAGGCACGCTCCTACACCCGCACCCGGGGGCGGGCACGATACTTGTTAACTCCCCCGTTTCAGGAAGTACCTCGTGACCGTGCCGATGAACCCGACGCCCGTGGCTGCTGCGCAATGAAGGCCTCGCCCAGCGCGCGCAGCTGGATCGCCGCCGGCGTGCGCCACGAACTGCTCACACGCGCGTTGCCCGCCTTGCGGCACGACATGGCGGCACCCGTCTCGGTGATCCGCATGGCGCTGCTGATGCTCAAGCGGCAGGTTGGCGCCGCCACCATCGACGCCGCGGCCTGCGAGGAGCGGGTGGCGCTGATCGACAACCAGGTGTCGGAGCTGATCGAAGCCATCCGCTCGCTGCGCGACTGGGAACTGGCCACCACCGACGACGGCATTACCCGCAGCGCGCTGGTGGCGCAATGCGTGGCGCTGATGCGCTCGGCCTTCGATCTGCACGGCGTGTCGCTCGACGCCGATGCCTCGCTCGATCCGCAGGAAGACGAGCACCGCTGGCCTGCCGCGGCCGCGCTGCGCTACCTGTTCCTCGGGGCGCTGGGCTACCTGCACGACGGCGCGGCCGAGGCAGGGGCGATCCGTGTCGAGGCGGATGGCGCGAATGCACTGCGCCTCACGGCCCTGCCGCGCGAACCCGGCGGCACGCCCGCCGTGCTCGACGCGCACCGCGCACCGCGCGCCCTGGCCATCGATGCCGTCGCGCTGCAGAACCTGGCCGAAGACCTTGGCTACGCCGTGGCGCTGGATGGCGACAGCGTGCGCCTCGTGCTCGCGACTGGCAACTGAGCCTTCTTTCTCCCACATCGGCGGACAATCCCGGGCTGCGGGCCGGGCGCGCTTGTTGCTCCTGCCTGGCCGTGTTTTCCTTTTGATCGGGTTCCAGAATGACTTTCTTCAAGTCCTCACTTTTCGCTGCCCGCTGGCTGGTTGTGCCCGCCGCGGCGCTGCTGTTCACGGCCTGTGCTTCCACTTCCTCCACCCCCACCGCTTCGACCGCGCCGGTGAAGGTCAAGGTTTTCGTCGCAGCCATGTTCGAGATCGGCCAGAACACCGGCGACCGTGCCGGCGAGTTCCAGCACTGGTACGAGCGCTACTGGAAGGGCGCCAAGCCCATTGCGGTGCCCGGTGCGCTGCAGCCCGTGTACTGCAACACCGACGGCGTGTGCGGCGCGGTGCTCGGCATGGGCAAGGTCAACTCGTCGTCGTCGATGCAGGCGATCTTGCTGAACCCGCAGTTCGACTTCTCGCAGAGCTACTACGTGATTTCGGGCGTGGCCGGCACGCCGCCCTCGCGCGGAACCATCGGCGAAGTGAGCTGGGCCACCTGGCTGGTCGACTACGACCTGGGCCACCGCTGGGCCCCCGAAGAGAACAAGCCCGGCGAGCCGACCTTCATGCCGCGCAAGGGCTACGAGGAATACCGCCGCTTCAAGCTCAACCCCGACCTCGTGGGCTGGGCCATGAAGCTTTCGGCCGACACGCCGCTGAAAGATGCCGACTCGGCCCGCAAGTACCGCCTGCGCTACCCCGACGCTGCGGCCCGCCGCGCGCCCTTCGTGGGCACCGGCACGCACATGACCGGCGACACCTTCTTCCACGGCCCCGGCATGTCGAAGCAGGCGCAGTACATCGCCAAGCTCTACGGTGCCGACGACTACGTCATCACCGAAATGGAAGCGGCCGCCATCACCCTCGTGATCAAGCGTACCCACGGCACCGACCGCGTGATGAGCCTGCGCGGCGCCGTCAACTTCGACCAGGGCAGCCCGAAGGAAACCACGCTGCAGCACCTGGACCCTGCACCGGGCGAAACGGCCGGCGGCTTTGCCGAGACGGTGGAAAACATCGAGCTGGTGGGCAGCCGCGTGGTCGATCACATCGTTGCGAACTGGCCGCAGTGGTCGGCCGGCGTGCCCAAGCCTTGAGCTTCGTCGCTCAGGGCCGTGCCGGCTTCAGGTGCCAGGTCACCGTGAAGTCGAAGGGCGTCCAGCGGCTGACGGTGACGCCCGAGCGCCGCAGACCGCGCCCAGTCCAGGTGTTGCAGGTCTCGAAGAGGTTGTAGCCGCCTTCGGCTTGGTAGAAGGCGTCCTGGCTGTCGTAGTGCGCGCCCGCAATGGGCGTGGCCTGGCCCGAGGGCAGCGTGGCGCGCACGTAGCCGGCCAGTTGCGCGTACTGCGCCTGCGAGAGCGGCAGGCTGTAGGCGCCGCGCCCCAGCTGGTTGCGCCGCAGGTAGCTCACATGCATCAGCGCGCGGTTGCCGCCCGACAGAGCCCCGAAGGCGCGCGCCGCCGTCAGGTCGCCCCAGGTGGGCGTGTTCAGGTAGAACTCGCGGTCGCCCCAGCCGATGGCGATGAACTCGGCATCGGGCGGTGGCGCCTTGAAGTCTTTCAGCGGGAACACCTGCAGCCAGTCGACGGTGGCCGATCGGATGGGGAACACGTAGTCGGTGTGCACGCCGTTGCTCAGCACCCAGGCCTGCACGTCGGCGGTTGCATCGTTCGATGGCTTCGCATTGGCCGGCCAGAACACCAGCACGCAGGCCGTGGCCACGTAGAGGCCGACCAGCGCAACGAAGCCCAGCAGCGTGAAGGCGATGCGCCGCAGCCAGCGTTTCACCATGGCGTGTTCAGAACAGCGACGCGGTGGTCGCCGCCGGTTCCGACGCGGCGCGATGCGCACCGGCCCCGGCGGGCGCCAGCGCCTCGGGGCTGCCCGCCTTTGCCAGCGCGCCTACGCGCACGCCCAGGAGGCGCAGCGGGCGCTCCAGCGGCACGCGTTTGAGGCACAGACCGCCCGTGTGGCGGATGGTCTTCGCGTCGTCCGTGAAGCGGTCGATGGTCTGGTCGCGCGTGGCGATCTTGAAATCGTCGTAACGCAGCTTGATGCCGATGGTCTTGCCCACGTAGCCCTTGCGCTGCAGGTCGGCGGCGAGCTGCTCGCACAGCTGCGTGAAGATCGCGCCCAGCTCGGCGCGGTCGCGCACCGCGTGCAGGTCACGGTCGAAGGTGGTCTCGCGGCTCATCGACACGGGCTCGCTCTCGGTCACCACCGGCCGGTTGTCGCGGCCCCAGGCCACCTCGTGCATCCATGCGCCGGTGGCCTTGCCGAAGGTGGCAATGAGCCAGTCGCGGTCGCGCGCCGCGAGCTGGCCCACCGTTTCGATGCCGAAGCGCTTGAGCTTCTCGTCGGCCTTGGGGCCGATGCCGTTCACCTTGCGGCAGGGCAGCGGCCAGATGCGCGATTCGAGATCGTCCTCGTAGACGATGGAGATACCGTTGGGCTTGTTGAACTCGCTCGCCATCTTGGCGATGAGCTTGTTGGGCGCCACGCCGATGGAGCAGGTCAGGCCGGTGGCATCGAAGATGGCTTTTTGCAGCAGTCGTGCCAGCGAGCGCCCGCCGTCGCGCTGGCCGCCGGGCACGTCGGTGAAGTCGATGTACACCTCGTCCACGCCGCGGTCTTCCATGAGCGGCGCGACCTCCAGGATGAGGTTCTTGAAGGCGCGCGAATAGCGCCGGTACTCGTCGAAGTCCACCGGCAGGATGATGGCCTGCGGGCACAGCTTGGCCGCCTTCATGAGCCCCATGGCCGAGCCCACGCCGAACTGCCGCGCCGGGTAGGTGGCGGTGGTGATCACGCCGCGGCCGGTGTAGTCCTTCAGCAGCGGAAAGGACTCGACCGGAATGTCGGCCAGCGTGCCGCCCTCGGGCAGGTTGCGGATGGCTTCGTCCACGCGCCGCCGCCCGCCGCCGATCACCACCGGCAGGCCCTTGAGCTGCGGATAGCGCAGCAGCTCGACCGACGCGTAGAAGGCGTCCATGTCGAGGTGCGCGATGCGGCGGATCGGCGGTGTCGCAGGTGACGGTGGCTGGGTCTGTGAACTCACGGCCACGATTGTCTCGCGGTCGGGCGGCGTGTGCCCGTGCGGGGGAGATCCGGTCAGCGGGTTTCGACGGTCACGAGCAGCGGCGATTCGAACATCGCCACCGGCGAGATCACCGGCTCGTCCATCGGCACCTTGTCGCCATAGCGCTCGCGCATCTTGGCGCGCACCGCAGGGTCGCCCAGGTTGAATTCGCGGATCTTCTGCAGCTCGCCGATGCGCACGCCCAGCGCGCGCTGGTAGAGCTTCCACACGAGTTCGGAGCAGTAGATGCGCTTGTCGGACCATTCGAAGGTCAGGTCGTAGGGCCGCCCTTCGAAGTCAGAGGTGCCCGCGCGCAGTTTGGCCACTGCGCCTGGTGTCAGTAGCGTGTCGGCATTGCGCAGCCGCTTCACCACGTAGTGCCCGCCGTTGCCGCGCGCGGTCCATTGCGCAAGCGGCGTGTAGCGCACCGTCGACACCGCCTCGAACACATAAGGCTTGCCGCCCCGCAACAGCACGATGCCCATGTGGCTGTAGCGCGAGCCGGTGGCGCGCTGCACCGCGATGCTCTGCGCCGAACGCGAGGTGTGGAAGATGATGTCGCCGTCTTTCAACGCCGCCGCGTGGCTGGCGCTGGAGGACAGGACGAGCGCGAGCGCGACGGGGAGCTTGAATGTCATACGCCGCGCATTGTGCGGCATGCCGCGGCGCTATTTCTCCTCTGGTGGAGCGGCGCTGTCGCCGGTGTCGGGCGGCGCCATCTCGCGCATCAGACGGTCCACCGCTTCATCGTTCATCGGCTCGGCGGGCGCGAGCGCGGTTGGCGAGGTGCGCAGCCAGCGCGTGGTCTCGGGCAGCGCCATCACCAGCGCGGTCACGGTGGCGAGCACCGCCAGGTAAGGCGCCAGTGCCCGCGCCACGGCAGCCACCGGCGGGCGCGGCGCGACCTGCCCGCGTGCCAGCACCAGCGCATAGCCAAAAGGCGGCAGCAGGAAGCCGGCCTGCAGCACTAGCAGGGTCAGCGTGGCGATCCATGCGGCGTCGTCGAGCTGGGCGAGCACCGGCGGCATGACGATGGGCACGATGAGGAAGATCAACTCGAAGGCGTCGAGCACGAAGGCGCAGGCCAGCAGCACGGCCAGCACCGCCATGAGCCCGACCATGGGGTGGCCCTGCAGCGACAGCATGAGCCGCGCGATCAGCCCGTCGGTGCCGAAGCCGCGCAGCAGCAGCGAGAAAGTGGTGGCCGCCACCAGCAGCGCATACAGCGCGCCGGTGAGCGCCATCGCGTCGTCGAGCACCTGCCACAGCACCGCTCGCGTGAGCTGGCGTGACACGATGCCCCAGCCGAGCAGCAGCACGCAGGCGGCGGCCGCGCCCTCGACCGCGCGCACCCTGCCCAGCGTGACCAGCACGAGCAAAGCGCCGATCAGCAGGGGCACGAGCAGCAGCGTCCAGCCTTCGCGCGGCGCCATCGGTTCGCGCGGTGCTGCAGTGGCGGCGGGCTTGTTGCGCCGCGCGCCGAACCACGCAACCGCGAGCCAGCCTAGCAGCAGCGCCGCTGCCGGCACCAGCGCGGCCTGCAGGATGTCCTGTGTGTTGACGATGCGGTTGGCGGCAGCCGTGGGCAGCGCCAGCGTACGCGCCATGTTCACGCCCTCGGTGTGGGCGCGCAGCATCGCGTCGCCGAGCAGCAGCAACACCAGCGAGGGCGGCACGATCACGCCCAGCGTGCTGGTCACGGCCACGAGCGCGGTGCGTTGTGCAGCGGGCAGGCCCTCGGCTGCCCAGCCCTTGCCAGCCGTGCGCGCCAGCGTCAGCAGGCTGGCGCCGACCGAGCCGTTCATCGGCGCGAGCAGCAGGCCCAGCACCATGCCGGCCAGCTCAGATGCGGCGCGCGGGGCGACGAAGGCCAGCGCCTTGCGCAAGCCGTTGTACAGGTGCTCGGCCAGCGCCAGCCGGTTGAGCAGCGCGCCCACCAGCGCGTAGAGCGCCAGCGCCTGAAGCAGGTCGTGCTCCAGCAGGCCGACGATGCGCCACGGCAGGTTCTGCAGCAGCGCCGCATCGAACGCGCCCAGCGCCAGCCCGGCCACAGCGCCCAGCGTGCACACGCCCAGCAGCACGGCGTAGGTCGGCCAGCCGGTGGTCATCATCAGCGCCAGGGCCAGCGCAAGCAGGGCGAGTCCGAGCCAGGCCATTCAGCGCCCGGGGGGGTGAAGTTCGTGCCAGAGATCGAGCGCGCTTTGCACCGCCAGCAACACCGCGAGCAGCAGCAGTGCCACCTTGATCATGAAATAGCCGGGGTTGAAGGTGTCGGGGAACAGCTCGAACGCAGCCACCGAGCGCCACACCGGCACCGTGGCCGTCAAGATAAGGAACACCGCCCACGGCAGCACGCACAGCGCCGCGCCGATGCGGCGTGCCCCTGCAAAGCGCCCGCTGGTGTCGGCAGCCAGGTCCGGCCGCGCCACGAGGTGCGCGCCGCGGCGCCCGGCGTGCCGCAGCGCCACGGCCACGTACAGCGCGAACAGCCACTGCGCGAGGTCGTTGGCCTGCGTCGGCCCATTGCCCGAGCCGGCCAGGTCGCGCAGCGGCCATTGGGCGAACAGCAGCAGGGCGATGGCAATGGCAAAGGGCATCGCCGCGCGGTCGATCCAGTCGAGCCAGCGCGGCGCAGGCGGCGGGGGAGGGGCTGGAAGGTCGGCCGGTGGCGGTGTCATGCGACGCCGATCGTCTTCCCGGAACCTGACCACCACCTGCGGGCGTGGCGGGTCATTGCTTGCGCGGTGCAGCATGCCGGTGCCATCATCCGCGCCATGCAAACAGTCGCCTCCATCCTCTGGCGCAGGCTCGATGTACCGGGCCACGACGCCTGCCGTCTAGAACGCAATGCCTCGGCCTGGCAACTCGATGGCGCGGCCGTGTTCCGACAGGAAGACGGTCGCATCGGCCAGTTGCACTACCGCGTGCGCTGCGACCTGCACTGGCACACCCAATGGGGCACCGTGCGCGGCTGGCTAGGCGACGCGGCCGTCGACCTGTCGATTGCCCGCGACGCGCGCGGCCACTGGAAGCTCAACGACGAGGCCGTGCCCGACCTGTCGCACTGCGTGGATCTCGACCTGGGTTTCACGCCCGCCACCAACCTGCTGCAGCTGCGACGGCTCAACCTCGCGAAGAGCGAGGGTGCCGATGCGCCGGCGGCCTGGGTCGACCTGGACGGTGGCGGCGTGCTGAGCGAGCTGGCGCAGCGCTATGAGCGGCGCAGCGAGAGCGAATATGCCTACGAGGCGAAGCGCTTCGACTACGCGGCGACGTTGAGCGTGACGGAAGACGGTTTCGTGCGCGACTACCCGCGGCTCTGGATCGCCGAGAAGTAGTCAGTCGAACTGCGAGCGGTCGCCCGCGACCAGTTCGCGATTGCGCCGCCGGTCGAGCGCTATCTCGTGAGTGAAGTCATCCATGCCGCCACCAGCCGGCAGGTTGTAGGCCCCACGCAGCCGCGCACGCACCGCGCCGCTATCCAGCACGCGATTGATCTCCGCATTGAGCCGCTGCACCACCGCCACCGGCGTGCGCGCGGGTGCGAAGATGCCGAAGAGCGAATCGCGGTTCGCCTTCTCGAAGCCCAATTCCGCAAGCGTAGGCACCGCGGGAAGTGCCTCGATGCGTGCAGGCGCGCCTACTGCAAGCGCCTGGAAGCGCCCGCCTTCGATGTACTGCAGCTGCTGCGCCGCAACGTTGGTCGACAGCACTTCGAACTGTCCGCTCAGCGCATCGTTGAGCTGCGGTCCGCCGCCCTGGTAGGGGATGTGCGTGATGTCGGTGCGGCTTTGCACGCGCACCTGCGCCAGCACCAGGTGGCCGATGGTCGCTACGCCCGATGTGGCCCAGCGCACCTCGCCCGGTTGCCGGCGCGCCTGCGCGATCAGCTCGCCGAAGCCGTGTCCCGTGAAGGCCGGCGTGCCCACCACCAGTACGGGCGTGCGCATCACGCTGGCCACGGGCACGAAGGCGCGCTGCGGGTCGTAGGGCACGCGTGCCAGCAGCGGGTGAAGCGTGAGCGGGCTGATGGCGGAGAAGGCCAGCGTGCAGCCATCGGGTGTGGCGCGCGCGAGTGCGTCCATGCCGAGGCTGCCGCCTGCGCCGGGACGGTTCTCGATCAGCACCGGTACGCCGAGCGACTGCGCCAGCGGCTCTGCCAGCACACGCGCCATGCCGTCGCTCACGCCGCCGGGCGGGTAGACCACGATCAGGCGCACCGGTCGGCTTGGCCACGGCGCGGCATGCAACACCCCCGGCAGCGCGCACATCGCCGCGAGCGCGCCGCCCGCGCGCTGGATGAAATGACGGCGCCGCAGCAAGCTCATGACCCAGGATTTTCGACAGCCAGCCTGCGCAGCAGCTCCGCGAAATGCTGCGCCGGCAGGTTGTCTTCCTCGACGCGCGACACCAGCGTGAGCGGTGCATCGAGCTGGCCGCCATCGGCCAGCCGCGCATAGGCGATGGCGTGTGCGTGCACGCCGGTCATGGAGGCGGGCACCACCGACAGGCCGACTCCGGCTGCAACAAGGTTCAGGTTGGTCATCATGCGATCGACTTCGGCCACCACGCGCGGGCGCAAGCCCTTGGCATGGCACAGCGCGAGCAGGTCGGCATAGAGGCCGGGCGCGCCCGGGCGGCGCACGAGGATGATGCCTTCCTCGCACAGCTTCGCGAGCGGCAGTGGGCGCGAAGCCTTGTTGCGGCCCAGGGCAAGGCGATGGTCGCTGGGCATGGCCACGAGCACAGGTTCGCGCAGCAGCGTCTCGAACACCAGCCCCTCGGGCCGCGCGACCGGCACGCGCAGCAGGCCGCAATGCAGGCGGCCCGCGGCCAATGCCTCAGTGAGTTCGGCGGCGTTGTCTTCGCGCAGCTGAAGCTCCACCGCTGGGTACGCGCGGCGGAACTCGCGCAGCGCCTCGGGCATGAAGCGATGCGCCGCGGCCGAGCTGGTGAAGCCGACCGCGAGCGTGCCGGCCTGGCCCTTGGCTACGCGCGCCATGCGCTGCTTCATGGCGTCCATGTCCTGCAGCATGCGCAGTGCCTCGGTCTGGAAGAGGCGGCCCGCATCGGTGAGCGCCACGCCGCGCGGATGGCGACGGAACAGCAGCACACCCAGCTCGCGCTCGAGCGCCTTGATCTGCTGGCTCAGCGGCGGCTGCTGGATGCCCAACTGCTCGGCCGCGCGTGTCATGTGGCCGGTCTCCGCGACGGCGGCGAAGTAGCGCAGTGCCCGTATGTCCATATTTTTTTTGTATGAAGAGTGCCTTGTTATTTTATTTGACCCTAAGTCACCCTGAATCTATCGTCCGGCCGCCTATTCAAAAAGCGGCCCACCGAGGCCGCATGCCGGAGACAAATCCATGCGCACAACGCGCCCCGCCTCGATGTTTCGTGCCGTCCTTTGCACGATCGGTATTTCGCTGATCCTTGCCGCCTGTGGTGGCGGCGGTGGGGGAGGCGGCGGTGCCGGCTTCCTCCCGATCCTGCCCACAACCCCGCCCGCCAGCGACGGCAATAACCCGCCCGCCGACAACCCTCCCGACAACCCGCCGCCCCCGCCCGTGCAGCCGGTCGTCTCCTGTGCCGACCTGTCGGGCAAGAGCCTGCCCGCCTCGCTCATCAGCCTGCCCACGCAAGGCGCCACCGTCACCAGCGCCACGCCCGTGGCCGCCGGCGACGTGGGCAACACGCTCGGCGACTACTGCCGCGTGCGCGGCACCATCCAGCCGGTGGACCCCGCTTCGCAGGTCATCAACTTCGCGGTGAACCTGCCCGAGAAGTGGAACCAGAAGACCATTCACTTCGGCGGCGGCGGCTTCGACGGCGTGCTCATCGACGGCACCGAGGTCATCCGCTTCGGCCCCGCCGACAAGCCCGCGCCGCTGGCGCTGGGCTACGCCACCTACGGCGACGACTCGGGCCACCAGTCGGGCAGCATCACCGACGGCAAGTTCGCGGCCAACGACGAGCAGCTGGCCAACTACGGCGGCCTCTCGCTCAAGAAGACGCGCGACGTGGCGCAGGCGCTGGTGCTCGCGCGCTACGGCATGGCGCCCAAGCACGCCTACTTTCTCGGCACCTCGACCGGCGGGCGCGACGCGCTGAGCTACATCCAGCGCTGGCCGCTCGACTACGACGGCGTGATCGCCAACGAACCCGCGCTCAACTACACCGGCACGCGCCTGTCGAACGTGGCCGTGGGCCGCGCCCTGTACCGCAACGGCGGCGCGGGCTGGATGAACGTGACCAAGACGCTGCTGGTGCAGAAGACCGTGATGAACGCCTGCGACAAGCTCGACGGCGCAGCCGACAACCTCATCAGCAACGTGGAGAGCTGCCGCCTGCTGAACACGCAGATCCTGGCCTCGCTGCGCTGCCCCGGCGGTACGGACACGGGCAACACCTGCCTGTCGGACGCGCAGCTCGACACCGTGCGCGCCATTGAAAACCCGCTGGACTTCACGACCTACTCGCTGGTCAATGGAGTGAGGCGAGCGGGCGGCTACAACATCCTCGAAGGCACGCTGGTGGCCGGCCCGTACACCACGCGCGACCTCGGCACGCGCGCCGTGCCGGGCAACCCGGCCACCTCGCTGGACGCCAACATGTACGTCACCGGCGACCAGTGGGTGAAGTACTTCGTGACGCGCATCGATACCTTCGATTCGCTCACCTTCGATCCGCTCGACCCGGGCGCCTACGCCGCACGCGTGACCGAGGTATCGAGCCTCACGGACGCGACCAATCCCAACCTGGCGCCGTTCTTCGGCCATGGCGGCCGGCTCATCATGCTGCACGGGCTGGCCGACGAGGTGATCAGCAACAACTCGACCATCGACTACTACAAGCAGGTCGTCGCCACGCTGGGCCAGGCGGCGGTCGACCAGGGCATGCGCTTCTACACCGTGCCCGGCATGGGCCACGGCACCGGCAGCTTCATTCCCAACTGGGACTCGCTCGCCGCGCTCGAAGGCTGGGTGGAGGGCGGCCTTGCGCCCGCCACCGGCATCGCGGCCGACGCGGTGGCCGGCACCTACGGCCGCACGCGCCCGCTGTGCCAGTTCCCGGCATGGCCCAAGTACCGCGGCAGCGGCAGCCTCGACGCGGCCGTCAACTACAGCTGCGTGACCGAGGTCGGCGACCCGCTGGCCTGCCCGAACCTGCCCGCCTCCGTCACCAGCTACAAGGGCGGCAACAGCTTCGGCGAAGAGCTGCGCGTGCAGATCGACCCCGCCGCCATGACCTACGCCATAACCATCGACGCCAGCCTGCAGCGCACCGTGGGCACGCAGCGCACCGGCTCGCTCATTGCCGAGGGCAACTGCAGCTATTCGAGCGCCGAGAGCGGCGCGGTGTTCAGCTTTGGGCCCGGCGGCGTGGTGTCGGGCGGCGTGAACGCGCCCAGCGGCGGCGGCTTCGCGCCCCTGGTGGCGTTCCAGAACACCTTCGCGGCGGCGCCGGTGTCGGGCGACTTCAAGTCGGTGGCGAACATCTTCAACGCGGTGGGCGTGCAGCAGGGCACGGGCGGCACCAGCGCGCAGTCGCTGGCGGTGCGCCTGCGCAATGCGGGCACCTTCCAGTACTGCCGCGACCCGGTGTCGGGCGGCTTCATGATCTACGACGCCAACTGCACGCAGACCGAGAAGGGCTACGTTGCCTACAACACCACGCGCGCCTCGTTCGACCTGTTCACCACCTCGCCCACGGGCAGCGCCGTGACCACCGGCGGCACGCTCACCGGCTCCATGGTGATCGGCCTGGTCAACGGCGTGGCCGTGCCGGTGCACCTGGTGCGCGAGTCGGCCGCGAACGCGGGGCTGCGTGTGTTCGGCCTGCAGCAGAGCCTGACGCCGGGCACGGCCGACGGGAGCTATGCGCTGGTCAGTGTCAAGGGCGAGAACCACGATGCCACGGTGGCCGGCAACGGTTTCAATCTGGCGGGTGCGGCCGCGGTGCTGAGCTACGACGCGCCCGTGCTGGGTGCGGTGCAGGCCGATGCGGGCCGACCAGGCAATTTCATCTTCAACAGCGGCGTTCTCGCCTTCGTTTCCGACCCGGGAGCGAACGCGGCGCTCGAATTCGGAGTACGCCATTGAAAAAACGACTGTCCAGCCTCGCGGCATTCGCACTGATCGGCGCTGCGCCGATGCTGTCCGCGCATGCGGCGGCGACCACACCCAAGGCCACCACCTGCCCCGCGCCGGTGCCCGAGGCCGCGCGCTGCTACACAGGTGAGGACGGCACGGGCGCCCTCTACTGGATAGCGATCCCGAAGGACTGGAACCGCGGCGTCCTCGTCATGCATGCCCATGGCGGCCCCGAGACCGGACCGCCCAAGCTCGAGCGCAGCGCGGAAGACCTCAAGCGCTGGGCCGTCACCGTGAAGGCCGGCTACGCCTGGGCCGGTTCCACCTACCGGCGCGGCGGCTACGGCGTGACCATGTCGGCCGAAGACACCGAGCGGCTGCGCCAGATCTTCGTGAGCCACTTCGGGCAACCGCGCCGCACGCTGCTGCACGGGCAGAGCTACGGCGCGGGCGTGGCGGCGAAGGCGGCCGAGTTGTATGCGCCGGCGGGCAGCGCGAAGAGCCCGTACGACGGCCTGCTGCTGACCAGCGGCGTGCTCGGCGGCGGCAACAGCGCCTACGACTTCCGGCTCGACCTGCGCGTGGTGTACCAGTACGTCTGCCGCAACCACCCGCGCCCCGACGAGCCGCAGTACCCGCTGTGGATGGGCCTGCCGATGGACTCGAAGCTCACGCGCGCCGACCTCGCAGAACGCGTGAAGGAATGCACCGGCGTCGGCTTGCCCGCCGCGCAGCGCACGCCCGAGCAGGCGGCGAAGCTGAAGACCATTCTCTCGGTCGTGAAGATCCAGGAGCGCTCGTTGGTGGGTCACCTCACATGGGCGACCTGGCTGTTCCAGGACCTGGTGCAGAAACGCCTGAACGGCCGCAACCCCTTCGGCAACATCGGCGTGGTCTACAGCGGCTCGGCTGATGATGCGGCGCTCAATGCCGGCGTGGCGCGCTACGCGGCCGACCCGCAGGCCAAGGGCGCGCTGGCGGCCGACAGCCAGCCCACTGGCCGCACCGCGCTACCCACCGTGGGCCTGCATGCCATCGACGATCCAACCGCTTTCGTCGAGCTGGAGAACTCCTACCGCCGCATCCGCGACGCGGCCGGCACCGGCGACCTGCTGGTGCAGAGCTTCAGCAACGAACGCGAGCACAGCTACCTCAGCGATTCGGAATACCCCGCGCTCTTTGCCGCGCTGCTCGACTGGATCGACAAGGTCGAGAAGCCCACGCCCGAAAGCCTCGCGCAGCGCTGCAAGTCGCTGATGCCACGCTACGATGCCGACGGCAAGAACGGCTGCCACATCCAGCCCACGTGGCAGCCGCCCGCGCTCGAAAGCCGCGTGCCGTCACGCGCGCCCTGATCTACTTTTTTCATCCTCTTTTTTCCAACGTCTCGGAGACTCCATGAAGAAACTGTTCGCCCTCACGGCGATCGCCGCTGCCGCTGTCGCTGCCCACGCGCAGGACTTTCCGGGCAGCAAGCCCGTCACAATCGTCGTGCCCTTCGCGGCCGGCGGCCCGACCGACCGCGTGGCGCGCGACCTGGCCGAGGCGCTGCGCAAGCCGCTCGGCGGCAACACCGTCATCATCGACAACGTGCCCGGCGCCGGCAGCTCCATCGGCGCGGCCAAGGTGGCGCGCGCCGCACCCGACGGCTACACGCTGCTGCTCAACCACATCGCGATGGCGACCGTGCCGAGCCTGGTGCGCAACGTGCCGTTCAAGGTCGAGACCGACTTCGAATACCTGGGCATCGTCAACGACGTGCCGATGACGCTCATCTCCAAGCCCGGCATTCCAGCGAACAACTACAAGGAGCTGAGCACCTGGATCGCCGCCAACAAGGGCAAGATCAACATCGGCAACGCGGGCGTGGGCTCGGCCTCGCACCTGTGCGGCTTGCTGTATCAGAGCGCCACCAAGACCGAGATGACGCCCGTGCCCTACAAGGGCACCGCCCCCGCCATCACCGATCTGATCGGCGGCCAGATCGACTTGCTGTGCGACCAGACCACCAACACCACGCCGCAGATCCAGGCCGGCAAGGTGAAGGCCTTCGCAGTCACCACATCGAAGCGGCTCGCGCTGCCGATGCTGAAGGACTTGCCGACGCTCGACGAAGCCGGGCTGAAGAACTTCCAGGTCACGATCTGGCACGGCCTTTATGCGCCGAAGGGCACGCCTGCGCCGGTGCTGAAGAAGCTCAACGACGCTCTGAAGGTTGCGCTGAAGGATCCGGACTTCATCCACCGCGAAGAGCTGCTGGGCGCTGTGGTGGCTACCGATGGCCGCATCGAGCCGGCGGGTCACAAGAAGTTCGTGATCGATGAGATTGCCAAGTGGACGCCTGTGATCAAGGCGGCTGGCGTCTACGCAGACTGAGGGCTGGCTCTCTTTCCTCACTGCGGATGATCTGGTGCAGGGTGCGCAGCAGCACCTCCGGCTGAACCGGCTTGAACATCACGACCAGGTCGCTGGCGTAAGCGGCGCGCACACGCTCGGGGTCGGTATCGCCCGTGACCAGGATCGTGGGCACGCGACGGCCGGCAAGCTGGCGCAGCTCCGCGGTCGCCTGGATGCCGTCCTGCGGGTCGGCAAGCCGAAAGTCGACGATGAAAGCGTCGAAGTCTTCCGGCGTTGCCCGCACCTGTGCGCAGGCATCGGACAGCCGGGTGGTGATTTCGATGCGCTCGCAGTAGGGGGCCAGCCACATGCGCACCGCCTCACCCACAGGTTGCTCGTCGTCGAGCAGCAGCACGCGTGGCGGCACCAGCGGTAGTTCCGTGGTGTCGATCGCGGCGGGAGCGGGCGTCGCCGTGGGCGCGAGGGCCGGGGCTGCCGGCGCCGGTCGTCGGCGCGGCAGGTCGACCCAGAACACGCTGCCATGGTCCTGCCGGGAACGCACGCCGACTTCACCGCCGAGCAGGTCGACCAGGCGCTTGACGATGGCCAGCCCGATGCCCAGGCCACGCGCGACATCACGTTGCGGGTTGTCGACCTGATAGAACTCGTCGAACACATGAGGCAGATGCTCGGGTGCGATGCCCAGGCCCGTGTCCCACACGGCCAGGCGCAAACGGTCGCCGCGTGGTCGCGCGCTCACAAGAATGCCGCCGCGCCGTGTGTACTTGAGCGCGTTGTCGACGAAGTTGTTCAGCACGCGCAGCAGCAGGTCGGCATCGGTCTGCAGCCATTCGGGCCCGGTATGGAACCGCAGCGAAAGCCCCGCCTGCTGGGCACGCGGCTCGAAGAGTTGCGACAGCCGCAGGAACAGCGGGTCCACGGCGATCTCCATGGGTTGGGGCACTACCGTGCCCGCGTCGATCTTGGAGATGTCCAGCATCGCGTTGAGCAGGCCGCTCACTGCGTCGGTCGCCTGCACGACGCGGCCGGCCACGGGGGCGAGCGGGTGGTCCGCGAGGTCGCGCTCCAGCGAGCGCGAGAACAGTGCCAGTGCATGCACGGGTTGGCGCAGATCATGGCTGGCCGACGCGAAAAACCGGCTGCGCTCGCGGTTGAGCCGCTGCAGCTCGAACGACTGGCGCAGCAGCTGCTCGCTCAGCAGTTCCTTGTCGATCTGGTCGGACAGGCTGCGCCGGATGAGCTGGTGCTGCGACAGTGCGTAGCGCGCCATCGAGCCGCCGAACAGCAGGCCGACCACGCAGGTGAACCAGCCGTCCGTACCGCCCATCCACGCGAAGCGCGTCACCACTCCCAGCGTGAGCGGAATGGTGACCACGGGCACCATGGCGCGCCATGTGGCGATCACCGGCACCGAGCCCATCAGCACGGCGAACATGCCCAGCAGCAGGATGAGGATGCGCATCGGCGATTCCGTACCCGGCGGCATCAGCGCCCAGGGCGCCAGCGTCCACATGGACATGTAGGCGCCCAGCGGCAACATGAAGCGCCACGCACCGTCGGGCTGGCGCAAGGTGAACTCGGGTTCCGGGTACAGACGCGCATTCCAGCGCATGAACACCAGCCTCAGGCCGAGCAGCGCGCAGATCACGAAGCCCCATATCAACGCGCCGAGGCCGCGCGTCATCCAGAAGAACACGCCGGCCATCGCGATGGCCGCGGCCAGCGCTGTGAGCACCGTGGGCGGGCCCATCACGAACATGCGGCGCAACAGGCGTTCGCGAACGAGCTGAGCATGGGAGTCGCCGGGGCCAGGCGGTGCATCTGCGCCCGTGATCGTGTTGTCTGGCGCGGATGAAGGTGAGCCCTGCGTACTCATGAAGGGCAGTGTAAGGGACGCGATACGTGTGCAAGGCTTGCAGGAGTGCGTGTGGTGCGCTCCGGTGCTTTCAAGGTGCGCGCGCAACGACCATCCAGCAGGCCGCGGTCAGGCGGACTTCGTCTCCATGCACAAAAGGCTCGAAGGCAGCACGCACCGTGTCGATGACTTGCGCGCGCACGCGCTCGTCCGCCTGCTGAAGCACATTGCCGACAGGGCCGAGCCGGCTCAGGTAGCCGAGCAGTTCTGTCTCTAGCATGGTGCAGGGCACGTCGATGGGCTGGATGTCGATGCCGGCCCAGCCGCTCTCTTCGAGGATGGCGTGGACCCGGCGCTGGTCCGCAAAGGCGAACTGGCCCGGTGCATCCGGTCGGCGGGCGGGGAGGTTGGGCAGCAGTGGCGCGGCGGCGCGTTCGGCGGTGGTCATGAACGGGTTTTCTGCCGCGCTGCGCCAGGCGATGAAGCGCAGCTCGGCGTTGTCTCTTGCGGCGTGCCGCAGGTTGGCAAAGGCTCGCACGGGGTCGTCGAAGAACATCACGCCGAAGCGCGACATGATGCTGTCGAAGCTCGCGGGCTCGAAGGCGTGGGTCTGCGCGTTGGCGCAGATGAAGCTCGCCGGTGAGCCTTCGCGCTCGGCGCGGCTGCGGGCGACGGCGATCATCGGCTCCGAGATGTCGATGCCGACGCAGCCTGCTTCGGCGCCATGCAGCCGTGCGAATGCGAGCGTGGTGCTGCCGGTGCCGCAGCCCACGTCGAGCACGCGGCTTCCCGGTCGGGCGGACGCTGCCTCGACGAGCAAGTCTTCGAAGGGCTGGAACAGGCGGTCGAGCGTTGCCTGCGTGTCGACCCAGGCGCGTCCGGCCGAGCCGTTCCAGAGCCTTGCCTGTTCGTCGCCGGCCTGTGGGGTGGTGTCGTCCATGGTCGTTTCCTTTGGCTTGCCTTCGTGAGGCGGAAAACGCACTATGCAAGTTCAAGTCGACTTGAGGTCAAGAGGGCAATGAAACATCTGGATATCGGCGAGGTTGCGCAGCGCTCCGGCGTGCCCGCCTCGACGCTGCGCTATTACGACGAGAAGGGGCTGATCGCCTCGACCGGACGGCAGGGCCTGCGCCGCCTGTTCGATGCCGGCGTGCTGGAGCGGCTCGCACTCATTGCGTTGGGGCGCGCCGCTGGCTTCTCTCTGGACGAGATCGCGCGCATGTTCGGGCCCAACGGGCAGCCGCGCATCGACCGGTTGATGCTCACGGCCAAGGCGGAAGAACTGGACAGGACGATCCGCAGCCTGAGCGCCATGCGCGACGGCCTGCGGCACGCGGCCGTGTGCCGCGCGCCCAGCCACATGGAGTGCCCTACCTTTCGCCGCATCCTCGGGGCTGCGGCGTCCGGGGCTATCGGCGGGCGAAAGAAGAAGGCGCCCAAGCCGCCCGGAAACTAGGCGTTCGCCAGCAGCGACAGGTCGCGCGCAGCCTGCAGCATCAGTTCGCGCGCGCGGTCCAGCGACGGAATGGCATGGCGGTCGATACGGCGGATGTACGGCGTGGTGAGCACCGCCAGCGCATGCCCGTGCGGGCCGAGGATGGGGCAAGAGATATCGATCACGCCGAAGTACTGCATGCTCTCGCGCTGCCGGTAGCCGGTGGCGCGCACGGCTTCGAGCATGTGCTCCAGTTCGTCGGGCGGAATCTGCACTTCGCCGTCGAGTGCCACGTGCTCGGCCACCATCTGCTTGCGCCGCTCATCCGATTCGCAGGCCAGCAGCACCTGGCCCGAACCGGTGTCGAGCAGGTTCACGCGCGTGCCGGGCCGCACTGTCATGTTGCTCGCGGCCGGGCTGTTGACCTGCGCCACGATCTGAACGTTGCCCCGGTCGTACACGCCCAGGTGGCACGACTGCTCGGCCTCCTTCACGTAGCGGTCCATCACCGGAAGCGCCTGCGTGACCAGCCGGTGGTTCGGCGGGTAGCGGTGCGCCAGGTCGAACATCTTCAGGCTCAGGCTGTAGCGGTCGCCCGCAAGCGAGCGCAGCACGTACTGCCGCGCCACCAGCCGTTCGAGCATGCGGTAGATCTCGCTCGGGCCGCGGTCGAGCGCTTTCACGATCTCGCCGCGCGTCAGGCCCTCGGGCTGGTCGGCCAGCAGTTCGAGGATGTCCAGGCCCTTGTCGAGCGCGGGCGCGCGGTAGCGCTCAGGGTCTTCGGCGGGCTTGCTCAGGATGTCAGTTTGAATCGATTTGTTCACTGATGAATTTCAACAGCAGACATCGCTTTTTGCAAGTTTCGTTCTACGGGTAAGCACCCATGAAGTGCGCTTGACGCCAAAAGTTCGTATGTAAATACTCTGTTCATACATGGACTAAAGAGGCAAGCCGCTCGGCAGCACATTTGCTGCCCGCGACCAGACATGATCCAGCGCATCGATTCGCACCAGCATTTCTGGCGGCCCGCACGCGGCGACTACACGTGGTTGCGCGCGGACGTGCCGGCTCTGGCGCCGTTGCTGCGCGACTTCCTGCCCGACGACCTCGCGCCGCTGCTGCAGGCACACGGCGTGGGCCGGACCGTGCTGGTGCAGGCCGCCGAATCGACGGCCGAAACCGACTTCCTGCTCGACCTGGCCACGGCGCACGACGTCATCGGCGGCGTGGTCGGCTGGGTCGACCTGAGCCGGCCCGGCGCCGTCGCCTCACTGGAGCGGATGGCGCGGCACCCCGGGTTCAAGGGAGTGCGGCCGATGCTGCAAGACCTGCCCGACGACGACTGGATCGCGCACCGGCCGCGTCCCGATGCGCTGCGCACCCTGCTGCGGCTCGGCCTGCGTTTCGATGCGCTGGTGAAGCCACGGCACCTGCCGTCGCTGCTGCGCTTCCTGGAGCAATGGCCGGAGCTGCCGGTGGTGGTCGACCATGGGGCCAAGCCACCGGTCGGCGCGCACGGCAGCGAAGACTTCGAGCGATGGCGCAAGAGCATTGCAGCGGTCGCGGCACTGCCGCA